>NZ_LT607733.1:630000-945000 GCF_900091445.1 Micromonospora echinofusca | reverse complement strand
TCGTCCTGAGCCAGGATCAAACTCTCCAACAAAAACTTGTTGAAAAACTGTCCCGACAACAAAAAGTGTTGCCAAAGGAATCCAAGACCAACAAACCACCGAAACAGTCTGCCAGCCAAGGGGTATAAATCAATTTGGCACTGGCTTATCAAGCACCCTGTTGAGTTCTCAAAGAACAACCACACACCAGTCGGGCGTCCCACATCGTGGGAACCCGCTTGGGGCAACTCCTCTACCTTACTCGGCCCGCCTCTCCGCGTCAACCTCGTGTCCGAGGTGATCAAGGAGGTGCGCTCCGATTCCACGATGACGCACGCCGGATTACGGCGGTCGTTGCTGTCGTGGGAAGCCGCAGACCGGCCGATCGCCACTTGGTGGCCATCCGCCCGGCTCCTGCCGGCTTCAGCACTCTACCCGGTCGGTTTCGCGATCGCAACTCCGTCTCGGAGCGTCCTCGCATCGCCCGGATCCCCAGCCTCGCTCAGCGTCTCCGCCACGAGCCTGGTGCCGTTGTCGGCCGGTTTGTCCGGCCTTCCGCGTGCAGAGAGAAAGTTACGCGGCCCCGCCGCAGAAGGCAAATCGGCGCTCGTCGCTGTCATCGGCGAGGGACCCGCCGGCGGTCGCCCGATCGCGATGACGGCGCGGGGGTCCGGAGGCGGCCCGGGCGTGCCAGAGTGTCTGTCATGGCTGACCTCCCGCATACCCGGGTGACCGTGCTCGCCGAGGACGCGCTGACGGGACTACTGCTGCCGTTCTGGCAGTTGGTCATCGGCGCCTTCGTGGTCTTCGTCGTCCTGATCTCGGTGGCCCGGCTGGCCCGGCGGGGGCGGTCGCGAATGACGACGGCACTACTGGTGACGGCCGCCGCGATCGCGGGCTTCGCCGTGGTGGGCGTACTGCTGCAGGGGTGAGCGTCAGAGGCGACGGTTCGCCAGGCTGGGCAGCTCGGCGCGGATGGTCCGCAGCCGGTCGAGGTCGAGGTCGGCCACGGCCAGGCCCGGTCCGTCGGGCACCTGGGTGAGCACCGTGCCCCACGGGTCGACCACCATGCTGCGCCCGTAACAGGTCCGGCTCGGCTCGTGGTCGCCGGTCTGGCCCGCCGCGGCCACGAAGCACTGGTTCTCGATCGCCCGCGCGCGCAACAGCACCTCCCAGTGGTCCCGCCCCGTGTGGGCCATGAAGGCAGCCGGCACCACGAGCAGTAGGGCGCCGCCGTCGACGACGAGCTGCCGGTACAACTCGGGGAACCGGAGGTCGTAGCAGATCGACAGGCCGACGCGAAGGCCCTCGACGTCGACGACCACCGGCTGGTCGCCCGGGGCCACGGTGGCCGACTCGAGGTAGGAGACCCGGCCGGGGATCTCCACGTCGTACAGGTGGATCTTGCGGTAGCTGGCGGCGAGCGTGCCGGAGCGGTCGAAGACCAGGGAGGTGTTCCAGGTGCGGGCGGGGTCCGGCCCGCGCTCGTGGATCGACCCGGCGATCAACCAGATGCCCAGCCGGCGGGCGACGCCGGCGAAGAACTGACCCATCTCGCCGTCGACCGGCTCCGGCGCCGGCATGTGCGCGTCGGGACCGAGGTAGTCGACGAACTCCGGCAGGAGTGCCAGGTCCGCGCCGGCTGCCGCCGCGCGTTCCACCAGGGCCTCCGCGGCCGCGAGGTTCGCCTTACGGTCTTCCCGGGAGTTGAGCTGGCAGACGGCGACGCGCATGAGTATCAGCGTACGGCCGGAGCGCGCGCGGCGACAGCGCCAACGGTGCCGATGGGGCTCCCGGGACGATCGGCTCCGCCGCCGGCCAGCCGGGGGGCGGACGCGACGCCGCGCCCGACCTGGACGGACGGGCGCGGCGACGATGGATCAGGCCGACTTCTCCTCGCGGTCCCGGCGGGCACGCCGGCCCGTGAACTCGCGCGGCACGATCGTCGGGTTGACGTTCTCCAGCACCACCTCGCGGGTAATCAGCACCCGGGCGGCGTCGGGGTTGCTCGGCACCTCGTACATCACGGAGAGCAGGACCTCCTCCATGATGGCGCGCAGGCCGCGGGCGCCGGTGCCACGCAGCATGGCCTGGTCGGCGATCGCCTCCAGCGCCGACGGCTCGAACTCCAGCTCGACGCCGTCAAGCTCGAAGAGGCGCTGGTACTGCCGGACGAGGGCGTTGCGCGGCTCGGTGAGGATGCGCACCAGGGCGGTGCGGTCGAGGCTGCGCACGTTGGTGATCACCGGGAGCCGGCCGATGAACTCGGGGATCAGCCCGAACTTCAGCATGTCCTCCGGCATGACCTGGCTGAAGATGTCGTCGGTCGACCGCTCGGAGACCGACCGGAGCCGGGCGCCGAAGCCGGTGCCGCCGTGCCCGGTGCGGGCCTCGATGATCTGGTCGAGCCCGGCGAAGGCGCCACCGCAGATGAACAGCACGTTGGTGGTGTCGATCTGGATGAACTCCTGGTGCGGGTGCTTGCGCCCGCCCTGCGGCGGCACGTTGGCCACCGTGCCTTCCAGCATCTTGAGCAGCGCCTGCTGGACGCCCTCACCGGAGACGTCCCGGGTGATCGACGGGTTCTCCGACTTGCGGGCGATCTTGTCGACCTCGTCGATGTAGATGATGCCGGTCTCGGCGCGCTTGATGTCGTAGTCGGCGGCCTGGATCAGCTTGAGGAGAATGTTCTCCACGTCCTCGCCGACGTAGCCGGCCTCGGTGAGCGCGGTGGCGTCGGCGATGGCGAACGGCACGTTCAACATCCGGGCCAGGGTCTGCGCCAGGTGGGTCTTGCCGCACCCCGTGGGGCCGAGCAGCAGGATGTTGGACTTGGCCAGCTCGACGGCGTCGCTGCCGGAGCCCGGCGCGCCGGCCGCCTCGGCCTGGATCCGCTTGTAGTGGTTGTAGACGGCGACGGCGAGCGCCTTCTTGGCCTGGTCCTGCCCGACGACGTAGGTGTCGAGGAACTGGCAGATCTCCATCGGCTTGGGAAGCTCTTCCCACTTCACCTCGCCGGACTCGGCCAACTCCTCCTCGATGATCTCGTTGCAGAGATCGATGCACTCGTCGCAGATGTAGACCCCTGGGCCCGCGATGAGCTTCTTGACCTGCTTCTGCGACTTACCGCAGAACGAGCATTTCAGTAGGTCGCCGCCGTCACCGATCCGTGCCACCTACGTTCTCCCTGCACTCGTCGGCCGGAGACCCCGGCCCTCGCCTGCGGACGTGGAAGCGCCCGCCTCGTTTCACCCCGCTCGTTCACCCCGCCGGCGGACCGGTGGAGCCGCACAGACCCGACGTTACCCGCTGGCGGAGGTTTCTCCGACCCCCAAAACGGGTGTGTCAGACGGTCGGCCGGGAGCGGACTCCCGGCCGACCTCGACCCGAGCTCATCAGCTGGCGGCGTTGGCCGCCAGCAGGCCCTTCTTGCGGCTGGTGAGGATGGTGTCCACCAGCCCGTACTCCTTGGACTCCTCGGCCGTCATGATCTTGTCACGGTCGATGTCCTTGCGAACCTTGTCGAGCGGCTGGTTGCAGTGCCGGGAGAGCATCTCCTCGAGCTGCGTCCGCATCCGCAGGATCTCCCGGGCCTGGATCTCGATGTCCGAGCCCTGCCCGTAGCCGCCCTCGGTGGCCGGCTGGTGGATGATGATCCGCGAGTTCGGCAGCGCCATCCGCTTGCCAGGGGTGCCGGCGGCCAGCAGCACGGCGGCCGCGCTGGCGGCCTGGCCGAGACAGACCGTCTGGATGTCCGGCCGGACGTACTGCATGGTGTCGTAGATCGCCGTCATGGCGGTGAACGAGCCACCGGGCGAGTTGATGTACATGATGATGTCGCGGTCCGGGTCGGTGCCCTCGAGCGTCAGCAGCTGCGCCATGACGTCGTTGGCCGACGCGTCGTCGACCTGGACGCCGAGGAAGATGATCCGGTCCTCGAAGAGCTTGTTGTAGGGGTTGGACTCCTTCACCCCGTACGACGTGCGCTCGACGAACGACGGCAGGACGTAGCGGTTGTGCACGGCCGCGAACTGGGGCGGCAGGCTCAGGTCGGTCATCGTCAGCTCCTCAGCTCAGGGTCCCGGCGCCATCCGGAACCTGGGCGGCCCCGATGATCACCTTGTCGATGAAGCCGTAGTCCAGGGCCTCCTGGGCGGTGAACCAGCGGTCGCGGTCGGAATCCGCCTCGATCTGCGCCTGGTCCTGACCGGTGTGGTGCGCGACCCGCTCCTGGAACATCCGCTTGGTGTAGAGCATCTGCTCGGCCTGGATGGCGATGTCGGACGCGGTGCCGCCCAGACCGCCGGAGGGCTGGTGCATCATGATCCGCGCGTGCGGCAGGGCGTAGCGCTTGCCCTTGGTGCCGGCGCAGAGCAGCAGCTGACCCATCGACGCCGCCATGCCCATCGCCACGGTCGAGACGTCGTTGTCGATGAACTGCATGGTGTCGTAGATCGCCATGCCGGAGTAGACGGAACCGCCCGGCGAGTTGATCCACAGGTTGATGTCGCGGTCCGGGTCCTCCGCGGCGAGCAGCAGGAGCTGCGCGCAGATGCGGTTGGCGACCTGGTCGGTCACCTCGCTGCCCAGGAAGATGATGCGCTCCTTGAGCAACCGGTTGTAGACCGAGTCGTCGAGGTTGCCAATGGTGTCGCCACCGCGGGCATCGATCGCCCGGAGCGGCTTCGCTTGGATGTGCATGTCGGTCATGGCAGCCCTTCGCTCTCCGTACCGTCCTACCCGACACTAACCGCTCAGCCGGATGGCAGAGCGCCGGTCCGGGCAGTGTTCGCTATCAGCGCAGCACCGCCGAGGCGTACCCGAAAAGGGAATCGGCCGCCGTCCACCGCTGGCGGCGGACGGCGGCCTTCCCCGACGATCAGTGCTCGTGGTCGTGCTGGTGCTCGGCCTCGCTCTCGGCGCGCAGCGCGTCGAGGGTGACCTCGTTGCCCGCCGAGTCCTTGATCTTGATGCGCTCCATGACCGACGCCAGGGCCTTGCCCCGCCGCACGTCACCGAAGACGGCACCGGCCGCGCCCGAGCGGACCAGCTGGTCGTAGTACTGCTGCGGAGCCATCCCGGCGCGCTGGGCCCGGTGCACGATCTCGTGGCCGAACTCGTCGTCGGAGACCTGCACGTCCTCGGCGTCGGCGAGGGTGTCCAGCAGCAGCTGGACCTTGACGCCCTCGGTCGCCGCCTCGGTCAGCTCGGCGTCGATCTGCTCCTCGGTCTTCTCCTCGGCCGCGAGGTATTCCTCCAGCGAGGCGCCGATCCGCTCGAGCTGGTCGACCATGGCCTGCTTGCGGCTCTCGACCTCCTCGCGGACGATGCCCTCCGGCGCGGGCACCTCGGCGGCGGCCACCATCTGCTCCAGCGCCTTGTCGCGGGCGGCGTAGATCTGCTCGACCCGCTTGCCCCGGGTGACCCGCTCACGCAGGTCGCCGCGCAGCTCCTCGATGGTGTCGAACTCGCTCGCCATCTGGGCGAACTCGTCGTTGAGCTCCGGCAGCTCCTTCTCCTTGACCGTGCGGACGGTCACCGCCACCTCGGCGTCGCGGCCGGCGAAGTCGCCGCCGACGAGCTGGGTGGTGAAGCTGGTGCTCTCGCCGGCGGACAGGCCGACGACGGCCTCGTCCAGGCCCGGGAGGAGCTGCTTGCTGCCGACCTCGTGGGAGATGTTGCTGGCGGAGCCGCCCGGCACGTCCTCGCCGTCGACGGTCGCGTTCAGGTCGATCTGGACGTAGTCGCCCTCCTGGGCGGCCCGCTCGACGGTCTTCAGGGTGGCGAACCGCTCGCGCAGGCTCTTCACCTGCTCGTCGATCTCGCTGTCGTCGATCTGGAGCTCGTCGACGGTCACCTCGATGGTGGCCGGGTCCGGCAGGGTGATCTCCGGGCGGACGTCGACCTCGGCGGTGAAGTTCAGCGAGTCACCGTCGTTGAACTCGGTGATCTCGACCTCGGGGCGGCCGAGCGTCTTCAGGTCGTGCTCGCGGACGGCGGCCAGGATGTTCTGCGGGATGGCCTCCTGCACGGCCTCGTTGAGGACGGTGCCCCGGCCGACCCGCTGGTCGATCACGGCCGCCGGAACCTTGCCCTTACGGAAGCCGGGCACCTGGACCTGCTGCCCGATCTCCCGGTACGCCTTCCTGAGGCTCGGCTCGAGCTCGACGAACGGCACCTCGATGGCGAGCCGCACGCGCGTCGGGCTCAGAGTCTCGACGGTGCTCTTCACAGGCGTACTCCTTGACGGATCTCGGTTTTAGTCTGGGCGTGATAAGCCCATCGAGTGTAGGCGAGCCGACCGGACGCACCGGCAGCGGCCGGGCACCGCGCGAAGGGTGACCCCGGCGGCCGGCCGCGGACGACAGTCGGGGTGGCGGGATTTGAACCCACGGCCCCTCGCTCCCAAAGCGAGTGCGCTACCAAGCTGCGCCACACCCCGTGGCGACGAGCAGTCTATGCCGTCGCGGCCCGCCGGAAGTCCCGGGGCGTCCCTCAACGCGCCGAAGAGGGACCAACCGGGCATCCGAGCGCTGCGGACGGGTCGCGGGGACCCGCCGGGACACGGCTGAGCGGGGGGCGCGGGTCATTGGGTACGCTGTCGGCGCGCCCGCAACAACCGGGGCGTACGCGGGCGTAGCTCAATGGCAGAGCTTCAGTCTTCCAAACTGACGGTGCGGGTTCGATTCCCGTCGCCCGCTCCACGAACTCCGGCCCAGGTCAACGGCGTTGTCGCCGAGCCTGGGCCGTTCTCGTTTCAGCCCTCTTTGATCTTGCGTGCCATTGGCGTGCCAGTAGCGCCGGCCGTGCCGTCCGAGACGGGTTCCCGTGCCGGCCGCTTGGTCTTCGTGCCTTTGGCCGCCTTGCGCGCCGCTGGCTTCCCCTTGGCCGCGTTCTGCTTGGCAGCCTTGCCCTTGGGCGCCTTGTCCTTCGTCTTGCTCGCCTTGACCGGCGCCGCCGCTCGCTTCGCCTGCTTGACGATCCGGCGGTCCATAGCGTCGGCGATCTCCCGATCCCGCTGGCTGTTGGCGTGCTGGTAGACCAGGGCCGCCCGCATGCTCGCGTGGCCCATCCGGTGCATCAGGTCCCGGGTACTGGCCCCGGTCGCCGCCGCCAGGTTGTTGCCCGTGTGCCGCAGGTCGTGGAAGTGGAAGCCCTCTGGCATGCCAGCCGCCCGCAGCGCCACCGCCCAGCCGACCGCCCGCCGGAAGTTGCCGGAACGCAGCACCGCACCCTTGTCTCCCGTGAAGACCAGCGCCTCCGACCCCTCCCCCACGTACTCGGTCAGGTGATCGGCCAGCGCGGTCCGGGCCGCCGCCGGCAGGGTCACCGTCCGGTTGCCCGCCTCCGACTTGGGCGGCCCGAACTCCATCCCGTTGCGCAACGCCGCCAGCTTGCGCGGGACGCGGACCGTGCCGGCCGCGAGGTCGACGTCCGAGCGGCGTAGCGCCGCCAGCTCGCCCCAGCGAAGCCCGGAGAACGCGGCGACGATCACCAGCGCGGAGAACCGGGGTGGCATCCGCCCGGCGAGCGCGAGCACCTGGGCGACGGTCGCCACCGGCCGCTCAGGCGTGTGATAGCGGTCATAGCCCGGGATGCGGCAGGGGTTCTGCCGGATCAGCTCGTCTTCCTTCACGGCGGTGTTGAGGATCGCCCGGAGGAGTGAGTACGCCTTGACCGCCTGCGGCTCCGTGGTGCCACCGTCGAGCAGCGTCCGGCGCCAGGTGCGGATGGTCTGCGGCTTGATCGCGCCCAGGGCGAGCGCGCCGAGGTGCGGGCGGATGTGCAGCCGGAACAGGTCTTCGTAGTTCTCCCGCGTGCGCGGCTGGAGCTTGCGTTCGGCGATCCACTTCCGGCCGTACGCGTCGAGCTTGACCTCCCCCGCCTCCGGGGCCGTCCACTCCCCCTTGATGATCTCGGACTCCACCACGGTCAACCACTTGGCCGCCTGGCGCTCGGTTTCGAAGGTGTGCGGCGCCTTCCGCTCCAACCCGTCCGGGCCGAGGTACCGCGCCTGGTAACGGCCCGAGGGGAGGCGACGCACGTTGCCGAAACGCCGCCGGCCCTTGCTGGCCGCCATCAGGCCACCTCCCCCAGGTAGTTGCGCAGGTGCGCCCGGGTCATCGGTACAACCCGGTTGCTGTCGATGTAGGCGGCGACGGCCGACGCCTCGAAGCGGACCAGGCGGCCGACCTTGACGAAGGCGATCCGTCGTTCGGCGACCAGCCGGCGGACGAATCGCGGCGTTGCCTTCAGGCGAGCGGCGACCTCGTCAGGGGTCAACAGCTCGTCATCCATGCGGTTGCTCCTCCCAGCAGTTCAGACCGCGAGCGCGGCGGGTTGTGCGGTTGCCGAAACGGCGGCGGCTGTTCGTATCCGGGCCGTGTCGAGGTCAGCGCGCCAGCGGATGCGGGCGGAGATCGCGCGCAGGAGCCGGTGTTCCAGAGGCGGCACGTCGGGGTCTTCCGGGCGAGCGAGTTCGAACCGGTACCGCTTCGAGCCGTCCGCGTCGTCGGCCGCCTGGTCGTGCTCGGGGGTGTCGGCCATGCCGCCAGCGAGGATCGCCCGGACCCAGGACCGGTTGTCGGCGCGGTGGTCAGCGAGGGTCTTGCCGGACCACTGCCGCGAGACGAGCACCCGCCGGCCGGTGAAGCCGAGCGTGGAGCGCTGGTGGACCTTCCCCGTGCACCGGCCGGGCGTCAAGCCGGCCTTGACCCCGTCCGGCTGGACTCCGTACAGCAGCCAGTTGGCGCACGTCGGCGAGCACGGCAGCACGGCCAGTTCCGCGTGCAGGCGGTCGAAGTGCGCCTTCTGCGCATCCGAGCGCGGCTTGGCCTGGTCGGTCAGATCCTTGGTGACGTACTTGGTCACGTAGCGGATGGATCGTTCGGCGTCCTTGGTGCCCTGCTCGATGCCGCGTGCGTCGATCCGCCCGAGCCGGGCGACGTAGGCGGGTCGGCTGTCGGGCTCCTCCAGGGCGTCGAGGGCTTCACCCCAGGTGGGCAGCGGCTCCCGGGTCTTGGGGTCGACGTACGCCTGTCGGTCAACGTTCCAGACCGGCGGCTTGTCGACCGGGTAGGCCAGTTCGTCGAAGGGTGGCCACCACACCTGGTGGTAGGTGGCCGCCGCGATCTGCTTGAGCAGCCGACGCGGCAGGGTGCCGCGGATGGCGAAGTGCGCGTGCGGCGCGAGGCGCCGTTGCAGCTCGACGGCTCCGGCGTATTGGACGTTCCAGCCGGCGGCGCGGCGGACGTTCTGCCACCACCGGTCGAGGACCCGCGCGAAGTGGATCGAGTCCAGGGCGGCCCGCCGGTAGTCATAGCTTGCCGGGTCAACGGGGGTGCCGAGCAGGTCGTCATACGAGCCGTGCCGCTGGCCGCACTCGCACGGCGCGACGTAGGCGCCGCGTCGCAGGTGGGAGTGCACCGGCCCGTGCGAGCCGAGCGTCAGCGTGACCAGCATCGACGGTCGGTGTGTCTTGCCCGCCTTGCCGGAGTAGGCGCGGCCGACCGTGCGCGGGTCGACGGGCAGGCGTGGCAGGTCTGGGGAGTCCTGCCGCCGCCGGGTCGACCGCTTGCGCCGGGGCCGCTCGTCGCGTTCCTTCGGGGTGAGGTGGCCGCGCAGGCTGGTTTCGGCGAGGGCTTCGTCCAGCTCGGCTATCGCGGCGTCGATCTCGGCGAGGTTCGCGACCCGCTCGTCGGGGGCCATCGGCTGGTACTGCACGGCTTCCCGTTCGAATTCCAGGTGTGCCCGGACCCGGACGAGGGCGAGCACGTCTTCCTCGGGCTTGTCGGGGCGGACGGCGGGTTCGTCGGCGAGGTGCCAGCCCTCGCGGATCTGTTGGATGCGCAGCCGCTGGCCCCGTTCCGCGCAGGGCTTGCACTTGACCGCCAGGGTTGCCCCGCAGGGCACCTCCACGACCTCGGTCAGGCCGGTGGCGGTGTCGGTGCGGCGCAGGGCGAGGGGGCGGACGCAGACGCCGTTCTGTTCGGCGAGTTGCTTGAGCGCGTCCTTGGCCAAGGGTTTGCGCATCCGATCGGCCCGCGACCCCGGCCGGGGCTGATCAACGGTGGTGAGCATTGGTTGCGTCATTGGTGGGATACCGCTGCCGTGGCGGGGATGGAAAGCTGCGCGCCGTGATGGGTGATGACGCGGGGCCGTTCGTCAACGTGAAGCGAGGGCCGGAAGGCAGCCCGTATGCCTGCCCGTGCTGCGGTTACCTGACGCTGAGCGAGCGAGGCGGTTACGAGATTTGCGATGTCTGCTTCTGGGAGGACGACGGTCAGGACGACCATGACGCCGGCCGAGTACGCGGCGGGCCGAACCGGGATCTGAGCCTGCTCGACGCGCGCCGCAACTTCGCCACCCACGGAGCGGCCGACCCGAAAGACCTGAAGCACGTACGGCCGCCTCGACCCGAGGAACATCCGCTCGGCGATCAAGGCCGCACCCCCTGAATCAAGCCAGCACCATTGCGAGGCGCGAACGCCGCCGCTGGCACGGGCACCAGCCCCGGCCGCTGCACCGCCACCGCCGGCCGCCGCGGCTCAACGGTCACCGCCTGGTCCTCGTTGACGACGTCGACGGTCGGCCGGTCCTCAATCGGGTCGTAGCCGGGCGGGACGTCGCCCCAGTCGTCGGCGTCTGCCGGTTTACCGACGGACACCGCCGCCGGGGCGGGGGTGGTGGAGAAGATGAGCTTGGACAGGCCGAGGAACGCCAGCGCCGGCACGGCTGACAGCAGCCACCCGGACACGCCCGGCTTGGCCACGGCGAGTTGCGCCGACAGGGACAGGGCGACGGCGCAGACGAGCAGGAACATCGGGTACCCGATCGGGCCGCCGGTGCGGCGGCGCCGCCGGATCGTCAGTAGCGCCGCCAGGGGCAGCAGTTCGGAGATGGCGGCGTTGGCCCAACCGAACCAGTCCCCGGTACCGGCGGGCGAGTTGGCCATGGTCCAGTCGTGGACGTGGGTGAACGACGCTGCCCCGGCCAGCCCGCCGACGGTCAGGACGATGAGGACCAGGACGATGCCTTCCACCCGGTCTGCGTTCGCGTTGGTCTTCACTTGGTCACCTCCTGCTCGTCGTTGGTGTCGTCGCAGAGCCGCCGGTAGTCCCGGCCCAGCTCGCGGATGTCGTCGTCGGTGAGGTAGGCGAAGCGGACCCGGACGGGTTCGCGGACGCCGTCGAGGACGACGAACCCGACGCCGGGGGCCGATTCGGGGATGCGGTCGCAGAGCGCGCCCCGGTCACGCGCGGAGTCGCCGAGAACCATGTCCACCTGTTCTGGCTCGGTCAGCCGCAGCCCGATGCGAGTCGGGAACAGATCCCGGAACGGCAGCACTTCCTTACGCGGGTCCTGCAACGCCGCCACCACGTGCACCCCGACCGCGCGCCCCTGGGACAGGAGCAGGCCGAGGGCTTCCTTGATCCGGTCGCGGACCTTCCGATCGGTGATGTAGGCCGTCAGCGCCGCCAGCTCGTCGACCACCAGGACGATCAGCGGCTCATCCGGCGTCGGCGTGTGCTGGCGGGCCACGCCGCGCAGGCGGGCCGCCCGCAGCCGCATCCGCTTGACGGCCTCTTCCAGGACGCCGGCCATGCCGTCCGGGTCGTCGTAGGAGAAGCGGGCGAACAGCGGCACCCCGGCCGCCAACTCCATCCCGCCCTTGGGGTCGAACGCCCACAGCTCCACCAACCCCGACCGCACACCGCCGGCCAAGGACCGGATCAGCGACCACAACACCGACCCCTTGCCGGAGTTCGTGGCCCCGGCGATGAGCACATGCGAGCCGGCCAGGCGCAACCGGTAAGGCTGCCCGTCCTCGCGCACACCGAGCGTGAGCCCGCCGAGGTCCGGCACCTCAGCCACCGGCAACGGGGCCACGGTGCCGGCCAAGGGGTCACGGCGCAGAAATCGGATCACCACGCGATCAGGGCGGGCCGTCGAGCGGGCCTGCCCGGTGCGCAGGCGGAAGGCGTAGGCGAGGCGTTCCGCGGCCTGCCCCCAGTCGTCAGGGATCTGCCCCGGCAGCATCCGGACGGTCAACTCGTCGCCGTACCGGTCACAGCGCACCTTGAGAAGCTGCGGCACGTAGCGGTCACCGGCGAACGCCGTCGCCAGCCCACACGTCGCCATCACTGACGCCCACCGACGTCGGTAGACCACCAACGCACGGACCCGGCCGACGATCGGGTACCAGCCGAAGCGCAGCCACGACGACGGGTGCCACCGCCACCAGGCCGCACAGGCGACGGCGACCGCCAGGCCGACGCCGGCCAGGACCCGGCCGCCATACTCGGCCCGCACCCACAGAGCGGCGACGATCGGGGCGGTGAGCCACCAGTACCGCACCGCCAGCACCGTGAGGCGGAACAGGCCCCGGGCCAGCCACCAGAACACCAGCAACCAACCCGGAACCCGCCACGCCGGAAGGCGCACGTTCATCGGCGCCACCGGGATCTTGTCGCCCGGAATGATGTTGATCAGAGGCACAGGTCACCACCCCTGCCAGGACGCGCCAGGGTCGAAATGCAGGAGCGGCACGACATGCGACGCAGGTCGAAGCGGCGCGGCTTCACCCACTCCTCGCAACGAGGGCAGCGGATCGCGCACACCCGCGCCGCAGCCGGCGGCAACCGCAACACCGACCGGACGGCCGCCTCCGCCTCCCGGTAGGCGTGGCGCAGACCGACCAGACGGGTACGGGACATCAGGACCACCACCCCGACGAGCAGCGACCCTCAGAGCGGTTCAGGGCAGGGGGAACTACGGTGGGCATCACGCCCTCCTTCACACGTGAGGGATGGAAGAGCGCGGGACGGGCCGGGACTCTTGGCGGGGAAACGACCCGCCCCGCGCGCTAAACAGCGAGCAGTCAGGCCGCCACCGAACCGGGCACCGACGAGGCCGGCCGGATCGCGGTAGCCCGCAGCGAGTACGCCATGCGAGAACGGCAGTCGCCCGAGGACCGACCCGGCTTGCAGCGCTGCGAATCCACGTACGGGGTGAGGGTCAGGCCCTCGAACTCCACCGCCGGCGGGTAACCCGGCACCGTCGACGGCGGCGGCACCGGCTGCTGCGGCGCGACCACCTTCACCTTCACCTCGGTCGACCGACCGAACTTCCCGGCCTCCGGGTCCAGGTCCATCACCCGCACCACCCAGACCCGCTCCCCGGTCTCCTTGTCCCGCGCCTGGTTATCCGCCTCACCACGCCGCTCAAAATCGATCTGCGGCGACACACCCAGGCACAACGCCCCGGCGGGGAACACGTACTCGGAGGGGACGGGCACCTTCAACGTCATCGGAACCACCTGGACAGCCTCCTAGCCTCACCAGTCATCTATCTGACAACCGGTTGAGCTAACAAGTTACGTCAGCTTGTAAGCACAAGCAAGGTCGAAGGTGAGCGGGTTGCACAATGTGGAGACCCAGTGAGGAGCGGTGGTTGGAGATCGAAGCATTGCTTCCACGGTCGCGAACACCACGGGACTACCTGGACCTGGTGGCAGACCCGCGCGTCGACTCAGCCGGGATGCGCTTACTCGCCCGCAGTCCCTACTCTTTCGTGCGGCTGGCCGTCGCCCAAGACGCCCGCACGGACGCAGCAGCCCTAAGCGAGTTGCTTGGTGGCGAGTTCTCCGAGTGGGACCGCAACTGCCTGCTACGGCTCGTCGCTCAGCATCCGCAGGCAGACCGAGATGTCCTGCTCAAGGTCCTGGAGGAGATCGCCGTCCATCTCGACCGGCTGACTTCGAGGCCCTACGCCGCAGCGATTGCGCTAGCCAGCCGCCGCGAGCTGACGCCTCATGAGGTGCTTCGCTTGCAGCGCCTTCCTGGCGCGTCGAGACGGATGCGCCGAGGCGTGGGCCGCGCACTCGCGGCACGACGATGATTACCGGAAAGCAGCGAAGGACGCACCTCCCCTGGTGCGCCCCCTGCGATCTCAGGACAGGGCGTAGGTGTCCTCGATTTCGTGGCGGCTGCCCGGCATCACCAGCACCGACGTCATGATCGGGTCGCCGGATGCCTGGTGCACTGTGATGACGACGCTCATCACCGACTCGTCGGCCGGCACGTCCAACGCCTCAGCCTCGACGTCGCTCACCCGGCGGGCGGTCATCCGCTCGGTGGCGTAGTCCGGTCGTAGGCCCTTGCGGCGGGCGATGAGGTCGAGCAGGCCGCCAGCGATCGGGTCCGGCCTGGTGATGTCGGTACCGACCGCGATGTCCACCGGCACGAACGTGGCGACCAGGTCCACCGGCCCTGCCTCCGAGACGGTCCGGCGGCGCCGTTCGTAGACCGGCGTACCCTCCGGGATCTTCAACTCCGCCGCGATCCGCGGTGACGCGAGCACCGGGCCGACATGTAGGATCTCCGTCTCCCCGGTCTCGTCCAGCTCGACCGCGTCGCGGGCGTAGTCGGGAGAGGTACGCCCTGAGGCGGGCCGGCCGCGTACGAAGCTGCCCTTGCCCTGCTGCGACTCGATCCATCCGTCCTGCTTGAGGATGCCAAGCGCCTTGAGGACCGTCGGGCGGGACACCCCGAACTCCGTACAGAGCTGGTTTTCCGATGGCAGTGCCGCACCGGGGGCGTAGTCGCCGTCCTCGATGCGCTTCCGCAGCGTGTTCAACACGCGCAGGTATTTCGGCGTCGGAATCTCGTACGCCATCGCGGGCCACCCCACCTAGGAACGCTGCATGAATCTCAGCAGCTTATGAGTTGTTTGCATGACAGGACAAGTAAGGTCAGCCGTTCGGCGTCACATGCTCCACCGCTGCGGCAAGCCACCCCGACCACGACGACGGCGCTCCCACCGACTCCGGACGAGTCGCACCCGGCCACCGACGCGGCAGGCACCTGTACCGGCCGAATACCCGCAACGCTGCCTGACGCTGCGGGCACGGCCCCTCCTCTCCACAGGTGGCGCAGCGCCCGTCCGCGCTCGACGGGGTGTGCTGGTCAAGCTGCGCCTGTGCCGCCCGGAGCTGGTCGCGCACCGCACTGGACAGGTAGGTACTCACCGGGCCGCCCCATCTGGCGGGAGCTTGCTCGCGCGTACCAGGATCTGCGCCTGCCGACCATGCCGGCCGGACGGACCGAGCCTAAATCCCTCGACCCAGATCCACTCATCCTGCGGCGGACGGTTGGCCACCAGCCGAACCCCGGTCACCCACAACGTCACCGGCCCGTCCGATGGCAGGAGACGATCTGTTGCATCGATCGTCAGCACCGCGCCGAGTCGTACCCGAACGTCAAACACCGCGTCTCCTCATCACCGGCGCCACGTTGCGAGGCGGCGCGTTGTTGGTAGTGCGTGGCTGGATCTGAAGGCCGGCGATCTGCGCGAAGACCTCACGCCGCGCCAGCGCCTTACCGGTGGCTGGGTTGATGGAGTAGCCGGTGAGCCACACCCAGCCGTGGTACGTCGGCTTGTCGCAGACCGAGGTAACCCGCAGCCACAGCGCGCGGTCGCCGCCGAACTGCACCGAGGCCCGGCCGCCGATGAGCACCAGGTCGCCCGGTGCCGGGACACCCGGCCGGCGCGGCGCTGGTGTGCGAAGCGCCGGGGTGGGCGGGCCATTCACGGGCCGTCGTTCGGGTCGCGGTCCCACGCCAGCACCCACCCCGGGCCAGCCTCAGCAGGTCGCTGCGCGACCGGAACCCGCGCAGTCCAGGCAGGACCGCCGGGCCAGGGAACGGGTCCGCTCCGACCCGCGCCCTATCCCCCGGATGGCGGTGCGGGCGAGGGTGTACTTCCAGCCCGCGCCCGAGCAGGATTGGCAGTTGCTCGATACGTTCAGCCCCGTCATGCAGACAGGTTGTGGCATATACCGCCCGGCGACCCGGAAAATCCTTCCGGGGTCGCAGTCGACCGAGGGGAGACAGTGAACCGGTGCGCGGGACAACCAACACCCTGACCATCGGCGAGCGCGTCGCCTGGTACCGCCGGCGACGCGGCCTGTCCCAAGAGGTCCTAGCCGGGCTCATCGGCCGTACCGCCGACTGGCTGGGCAAGATCGAGAACAACCGGATCGAGCTGGACCGGCTCTCCGTCATCAAGTCCCTCGCCGAAGTCCTGGACATCTCCCTCGGAGACCTGCTCGGCGAACCCTCGCTGCTCGACTGGACCGGCGACAGCGGCACCGAAACCGTGCCCGCCCTCCGCGCCGCCCTGATGAACTACTGCGCTATCGCCCCGTTCGGCGGCGGCACGCACGCGGAGCCGCCGAGCGTCGCCGTGCTCAAGAAGGAGGTGGGCGCCCTCTGGGACGCCTACCAGGACTCACGATTCGGATACGTCACCGGCCGCCTGCCCGACCTGCTCCACCGCGCCCAGGCCGCCGCCGACCACCACGACGGCGACGACCAGGACCAGGCCCGCCGCCTACTCGGCCTCGCGTACCAGCTCGCCGCGACCCAGCTCACCAAACTCGGGGAGAGCGACCTCGCCTGGATCGCCGCCGACCGCGGCTTGACCGCCGTCCGCCCCACCGGCGACTCGCTCATCACCGGCTCACTGTTCCGCTCCGTCGGCCACGCCCTGCACGCCACCGGCCGCTACGCCGAAGCAGTACGCCTCACCGAAGACGCCGCCGGCTACCTGGAGCCCCACCTCAAGCACGCCACACCAGCGCTGCTCTCCGTCTACGGAACCCTGTTCCTGTCCGGCTCGATGGCCGCCGCCCGCTCCAACGACGCCGCCACCACCCGCACCTTTCTCACCGCCGCCGACCACGCCGCCGGCCAACTCGGAGCCGACGCCAACCACCTCTGGACCGCATTCGGCCCGACCAACGTCGCCATCCACCGCGTCGCCACCGCCGCCGAGCTGGGCAACCTGCAAGTCGCCATCGACCTCGGCCCGCGCGTCGACACCGCCGGCCTACCGATGGAACGCCGCGTACGGCACGCCCTCGAAGTCGCCCGCGCCTACAGCTCCTGGAACCGCGTTAACGACGCCCAGGCCGTCCTGCTCGACGCCGAGCAGATGGCACCCGAACAGGTCCGACACCACTTCCTCAGCCGACAACTCGCCCTGACCTGGGTACGCCGGCAGCGCGGCAAGCCCTCAGCCGAACTAGTCGGACTGGCCCGGCGGCTCAAGGTGCTCGACTGAACCCAGCCCATCTAGGCTGCCCTGGTGACGGCCAACGAGATGCCACCCATGGCAACCCCACGCGTCGCCGCAGGCGCCCTCTTCTTCGATAACGAAGGCCGCGTGCTCCTCGTACGCCCGAGCTACAAGGAGCACTGGGACATCCCCGGCGGCTACGTCGAACCCGGCGAGTCACCACGAGGCGCATGCGTACGCGAGGTCCAAGAGGAACTCGGCCTCACGCCCGCGCTCGGACCGATGCTGGTCGTTGACTGGGCGCCCGCCGAACACGAGGGCGACAAGCTCTTGTTCATCTTCGACGGCGGTTCACTCGGCGCCAAGCAAGAGCGTGACATCCGCTTCGCCGATGGTGAACTCACCGAATGGCGCTACGTGGGCGCAGAGTCCTTGGACCAGTACGGCCCGGCCCGGCTCGCCCGCAGGATCCGTTCGGCGATTGCAGCGCGTAGTACTGGCAGCTCTGCGTACGCCGAATACGGCAGCGCAATCTAGAGCACAGTTTCGATACACGATCAAGGCGGCCCTTGACGGGCCGCACGCGCCGCCGCCTAGGCGCGCGTCCGTCGCTCCGCTGGCGCTCCGACTCCGGCCCCCGCAACACGCCCGGCGGCTGGCGCGGAGGGCGGGAAGCCCGGAGGGGCCGCCGCATGACGACAGCAGCGTTGACCGGTGAGGGGTGGGCCGGCAGCCGGCCGGGCCGCGCGGCCACGAGCCCGCGCGGCGTAGGGGAGCGCACGCCGGCGGTTGCGTCCACGGTAGTGGTGTACGACTTGCCTGTGATGGGCGTGTTGCGTAGATAGGAGACGGCCACCGCGCGATCCTTCGAGACGGCTAAGTCCAACGAAGGAGAGTGAAGCGCGATGGCCGCATCTGAGAGTGTGAACCCTGTTGACCTGCTGTGCGAGCAGATCGCGGGCGCGTCGCCGGACATGTTGCAGGCGATGATCAAGACGTTCGCGCAGGCCGTGATGTCCGCTGAGGCCGACGCGATCTGCGGCGCCGTATACGGGCAGCGCAGCGACGAGCGGGTCAATTCGCGTAACGGTTACCGGCAGCGGGAGTGGGACACCCGGGCCGGGACGATCGACCTGGCGATCCCGAAGCTGCGCCACGGCAGCTACTTCCCCGACTGGCTGCTGACGCACCGGCGGCGGGCCGAACAAGCGTTGGTGTCGGTCGTGGCCACCTCCTATCTGCTCGGGGTTTCGACGCGGCGGGTGGAGAAGCTGGTCGAGCAACTCGGCATCCGGCAGCTGTCGAAGTCGCAGGTCTCAGAGATGGCCGCCCACCTCGACGTCCAGGTGGAGGCGTTCCGCAACCGGCCCCTCGATTCCGGGCATTACACGTTCGTGTGGATGGACGCGCTGACGATGAAGGTCCGCGAAGCCGGACGAACCGTCAACGTCCACGCGCTGATCGCCGTGGGCGTCAACGCCGACGGCCAACGCGAAGTGTTGGGCGTGGACGTCGCCTCTGAAGAGGATGGGGCCGGCTGGTTGGCGTTCCTGCGGTCGCTGACGGCCCGCGGCCTGTCCGGAGTCCGTCTGGTCATCTCCGACGCACACGCCGGCCTCGTGGCCGCCATCGGCGCGGCCCTGCCCGGCGCATCGTGGCAGCGGTGCAGGACCCACTACCTGCGCAACCTGCTGACGAAGGTGCCGAAGTCGGCGCAGCCCTGGATCGCGACCCTGGTGCGCACGGTCTTCGACCAGCCCGACGCCGACGCCGTCCGGGCCCAGTTCCAGCGGGTCGTGGCCACGATCGAGGCGAGGTTCCCGGCCGCGGCCGAACACCTCGACGCCGCCCGCGACGACCTGCTCGCGTTCACCGGCTTCCCGCGTGAGATCTGGCGCCAGATCTGGTCCAACAACCCGCAGGAGCGGCTGAACAAGGAGATCCGCCGCCGCACCGATGTCGTCGGGATCTTCCCCAACCGGCCAGCGATCATCCGCCTCGTCGGCGCCGTCCTGGCCGAGCAAACCGACGAGTGGACCGAAGGTCGCCGCTACATGGGCCTGGAACTACTCGCCAAAGCCCGCATGATCACCGTCGAGACCGGCCGACACGACACCGACCAGCCCGACCCCACCCCGATCGCCGCATAACATCAGATCGGATCCGCGATGGCCGTCTCCCACACCACTCGCGCGGACGTGACCCACGCCGGCCGCGTCGGCGAGCTGGCGGTGGTCGCAGGGTTGCGGTTAGAGCGCCTCCGGCGGGGGCGCTCGGGCTCCAGGATGGCCGGGGCTCCGTCGGCGGGTCACGGTCCGTGGGTGGTTGCGGTAGTCCATCCCGCCTGCCCTCGACCCGGAGGGCCGCGGCCTGCTCCCCAGGAGGGCGGGTCGAGGGCAGACGGGATGGCAGGGTGGCTTAGGGGGACGTCATTCCCAGAGCGGGTCCTGAATTACTACTGGATCACGGCCAGAGACTAGCCTCACGTCAGCATCGGGCACATTCCGATGGCTCAACTCAAGTAGAAGTCGAACTGCGGCTTGCGCTAGTTCGTGAAGTGGAAAAGAGGCGTTGGTGTGGCCCATGGCCGTTCCAGTAACGAAATCCGCTATTAGATTACGTCCGCTAGACATCGCTATTGCGGCCGTCTGCGCCACGGAGTCGCCACGAGCCACTAGTTGGCCGAAGTCTGGACTGTCGACGACGTCGGCATTGCCTACAGCTTGGATCGAGATGGCGAAGTTGGCCTGCTGCACTTTGACATCCGTCATGCGAACTCCTAGCTGGCGGATGCCATCAATCAGGGTAGTAACCGACACGCCGCGTCGTGTCTCATGCGGAGGCAAGTCGTTAGACCTGGCGGCGAAGTAGGCAATCCAGCCGTCACCGCGCAGTGCTAGACAGTCCTTTTCTACTCCCCAGTTCGCACGCTGGCCCTCGGAGCTCGACGCGCCGCTCTGGCCGAAGACACGCGCTCCACGTGCTAGCAACCGATCCAAATTCGCTTCGACTAGGTGGCCTAGATTCGGTCCTGATTCTGGCCCCAGGGCTACTACTTGTTCGAGTCGGACGCTACGCCCGATCCTGCGCCAGAATTGCACATCATCAGTTGTGAGGGTTGCAAGAAGAAGGGAAAGGTCTCTGCCTGTTAGTGGGCCGGCCAGGTTGCGATGGGACGGGAAATTTTCAGGAGTCCCGCCCTGTCCCTCCCAGACTGCCCGGTAAAGACGACTGAACCGGTTGGCCTGCTCGTCGTCCAACATGCCTTCGGCTGCTACGAGCGCCGACCTGATCGGCTCCGCCTCCAAATGCTCCGCAGCAGAGAACCCCGCGATGGCTGATTCGGCCGCACCCCTCGCGGCCTGCTCATCTACTAGGCCCAGGCCACCACGGATGACGGCGTTCGTAAGCACCGAAGTAATCGGGACGCGAGGGGACACAAATTCCTCGATCGCATCCGGATTCGTAATAAGGGCCCGAGCCTCTTTCGCAGCCATCACCAAGCGTTCGTGAGCGGCTGAATCCTGTCCGGATCCGGAGTCGTCCAGAGTGAGCATGATTGGGTGACTGGGTGCGATGATTTTAAGGTCAGCTGCTAGCCATTCTGGGTTTGGATCGGTGCGCAGAAAGACGAGCCTCTCCCGATTCTCCTCCGGCCAGGTCAGTACTAGGTCTGGCGCGAAAGTGTGGTTGAAGTACTCAGTCTTCCTGACCCGGGCAGACGGGTCGCCGGATCGCAGGAAGTTGCTGACGCTGGTTTTCAAGGAGTCGATGCGCCGATCCGGTGTGTCGAAATCTAGCGCATGACGCAGAGCCGCGCTGAATTCGCCGCTCATTGGGACTCCTCCCCGATGCCCATGAACGCCATAACCCGCTGGTAGTGGTCGCTCGTGATTACTAGGCCCTCCTGCTCATCGCAGAGCGTCAGCAGCCACAAGCGATTGGTTAATTCGTATATTACTTGCGTGTCTAATTTTCCATGCGCTTCCTCGGCTGACTCTGTTCCAAATACCCGAAAGGTGTTGTCGGCGTGAAGAAGGTGTTTTTTGATGGACTCTGCACTCCGATGCTTGTGCCAACTCTGCGCTTGAAAGGGAGCCCAGGATAGCCATATCAGATTATCGCATCGGTCGGGCTTTTCTTGAAATGCTACGTAGCATTCGGCGATGAATTTCCGATACTCTGTTGCTGAGTCCATCTCGTAGCGATATGCCTTGACTTCCGCCATGAATGACTTGTCATGCAGATCGCCGCCGCGCAACTTGCCCCCTATGTCAAAGCTGAAGCCTTGACCGCCATAGGGCCACTGGAAATGCAGCAGGTCTTTAAACACTTTGTCAGTGTTTGTGTAGATCGACGCGACGCGGGTCGAGTAGTTCAGCCACCGCTTAGCTCTATCTACGCCAATGCTGCCGGTCTGCTGCCGTAGCTCGCCCGCCACCATCACAGCAGGGTATATCACCCACACGGACAGCAATAGGGCCGAAGATCCACCGGGAGCCCGTCGGTTGGCTGGCGAGAAGGTCTGGTTGGCTCTCGACGGCAGGCTGGCGAGGCTCGACCGCGTCGCGGGCCGGTGATGGCGGCGTGGGGCACACAGGGGGCACGAGACACCGTCAAACGTCGTCAAACAGTGGCCAACCATGGCAGCGTAAGACTGCATGTGAGCAGGCGTCAGCCGCTGTTGCCGCAGGTAGACGTGCCGGGGGACTTAGTTCCGCTTCAACGTCTGACGGTCGCCGGTCTTTGCGGTTGTGCCACGGAACCGGGAGCAGGGGGATGTGGTTGTCACGCTCCGAATCGTCGGCTGCGGGCCGAGTAGGAGCGCAGGGCGCGCAGGAAGTCGATCTTCCGGAAGCCGGGCCAGTACACGTCGCAGAAGTACAGTTCGGAGTAGGCGGCCTGCCAGAGCAGAAACCCGGACATGCGGCGTTCTCCGCTCGTGCGGATGACCAGATCAGGGTCGGGTTGGCCGCCGGTGTACAGGTGCGCCGCGAGAGCGTCGGCGGTTAGTCGTTGTGCGACGTCGTCGAGTGTGGCGCCCGCTCGTGCCTCCTGTTCCAGCAGGGAACGAACTGCACTGACGATTTCCTCGCGGCCGTCGTAGCCGATGGCGACTGTGAGATGGAACTCGGCACCGCGTTCGCGGGTGGCGTCTTCCGCGAGTTTCAGGGCGTGGCGTGTCGAGTCGGGTAGGACGTCCGCGCGGCCGGCCAGGTGAAGCTGCCAGGGATTGGCCGGGCGGAGGAGCGGCTCCGCGACGACCTCCTCGATCATCCGCATCAGGTTCTCCACCTCTTCGGATGCCCGTTTACGCATGTTGTCGACGGAGGCGATGAACAGAGTGACGTGATGGATGCCCATGTCGGCACACCAGCCCAGTACCTCGTGGACGTGTTCCGCGCCGTACCGGTGGCCCACCCCGGGGTCATCGAAGCCCGCCTGCCTGGCCCACCGGCGGTTCCCGTCCATCACCATTGCTACGTGCCGTGGCAGCGACTTCCCAGCCAGCTGGGCGCGGAGGCGATGGGCGTAGAACCGGTAGGCGCCACGGCGTATGGGCTGCATCATGATCGAATGAAATCACCTCATCGGCGCTGGCGTTGGCCCGCGCGGACTGTCGACAGCAACGGTGACAGCTACGAGCCGGAACAAAGACGCCCACGCCCGGCGTCGCGTGACGGTCGGCCGAGGCGGGCGACGGATGCGGACGCAGGCAGACGAAGCGCACGGTTCTTGTAGACGAGACGTCGGATGGACCCTGCCAGCGACGCCACTGCCGAAACGTTCTCATTAGGATCAAGGCGCCGCGCAAGCGCGGCGCAGCCCGCCGCACTCGGCCTGCTGGCGGCCTCCGGCCGGCATCGGCCGGCACGGCGGGCCGATCGTTCGGCTGGGTTAGCATCGGCGGTGCCACCACGGTAGTTCGGGCGAGGTCCGCGGATCATGAAGGCTCCGGCGCAGCAGGACGGCGTCCAGGGCATCAACGAGGGCGCGCACTTCACTCCCGGCGTGCGGTGGAAGCATCATCACGACGTCTTCGAGCAGGTCGCGGGCCCAGCCCGCACCGCAGCAGGAACAGGTGAACTCGGCCTCCCACTGCTTCCACGAACGTCGTATCCCACGTACGTGCACGGACCAGACGTTGATTGCCGCAGCCACGGCCCCTGGCATCAGTCGCGCGCCTTCGAGCTGCCGAATCGCCGCGTTGGTTGCTCCGGAAAGGCTGGCAGTGCTGCGATAGCGCAAACACGGTCGTCGCCAGGTCCGCTCCCGCAGTCGAAGCGATGCCGGTCTTCTACGCGGCATAGCCCCTTCGGATAGCGTTCATTTCGACATCCTGTCAGCCGTACACGGCCACCGCCAGGCCGTGACGATCGCGAGGGTGGCTGGCCACCGTCGAGGGCGGGGCGATCGCTGCCGCGCCGCTTCGCGGCTTGCCACCGGGTACCAGGGACCAGGCGCAGGAGAGCCGTCGACACGGCAAGCCGTCCCCGGCCCGAGAGGCCGGGGGCGGTAAGCCGTACGCCGCCGGACAACCGCATCCACCGGTACCGCCGGTCGGCAGCCGCTGCTACTCCGCAAGCTCCGGATGGTGCCCGCGGTCGAAGGCTCTTCGCTCGGCTTCGATGAGGAGAGCGTCTACCTCTGCTTCGTTCCGCTCCACGAAGTCGGCATAGGCCCCAAGGGTCAAGATCATGGCGGAAGTCTTGGCGCGAACCGAGAGGTCTTCGATCGCAACGTCCTCACCCATCTCGAAGCGGATGAGGGCCTCGGTCTCCGGCCAAGGCAGCTCCAGGCCGAATGCGCGCTGCATGGCAGATATGAGGAGGCCGACGTCTTTGAGCCCGTTGTTGGGTTCGAAGAGTCGATCCACTGCGATTTGGAAGGCGGCGATCATGACATGGACGGAGCCGAGCGAGCTGAACTCTGAAAACCTTGCCGTGAGTGGTCCGCTCTCCGATGACTGGCGCAGCATGCTCTCGCGTAGGAACCTGCCCATGAGCGTGCGGGGCATCAGGGGCGGGATTGGTAACTCCACCGGCTGGGACTTGCGGTACCTGCGCCTGGCCACGGCTAGTGTCTCCCCTCCTCATTTCGTCGCTCATCTGGCAGCAGAGGGCAAGTATGGCGTGAGCCACAACTTGCGGTACCTGTGGCGTACCTGCTCTGCCCGGAAGCAGCGCTGGATGCGTTCTCGCTGGGATCAGCCGGGGGCACCTCGAAGATCAGCCAAAATGCCATCTGAGGGCGGTAAGCCGCATGCCGCCGGGACAACCGCGTGCCCATGCGTAGCCGTGCCAGCTACGTGCCAGTAACCGGTGTCCCAGACGGTCTGTAGCGGTCATGATCGGGCAGCACAACAACACCGCTGGCCAGGCGTTCCGGACAGATCAGGTCAGCCGAGAACGATCTTCCAAACTGACGGTGCGGGTTCGATTCCCGTCGCCCGCTCCAGCAGTAACGGCCCAGGTCAGCGGCGTTGTCGCCGAGCCTGGGCCGTTCTTGTTCCAACCGTACCGATCTTGAGGGCCAGCGGCGCCGGCCGTGCCGTGGACCGGAGGCTAGAGGCCGTAGACGGTCAGCTTCGTGCCGTCGGTGACATACACCCTGCCGTAGGTGACCACGAGCTGGCCGACCGCGCCGGTGAACGCCGGCGCTTTCAGCGGGGCGCCGTCGACCGGGTTCAGGGTGTACACCCGGTCGCTCTTGGCGGTGACGTACAAGACGCCACCCGCGATGATCGCCCGCTGGTGCTGGCTTTCCGGAATGCTCCGGCTCCAGATCGTTGCGCCGGTGCTGCGGTTCAACGCGGAGACGGTGCCCTCGGTCGAGGTGACATACAGCCTGGTCGGGGTGACCACCACGAACCTCGGGTACAGGCCCGACGCGAGCCAGGTCAGGGTGCCGGTCGTCGCGTCGAGGACCTGCAGGCTGTGCCCCCATGCGACGTAGAACTTGGTCCCCGTCTCGTCCGCCGCGAGCGGCCGGTAGTCACGGTCCTGAGTGGTGTGGATGATGCTGCCGGTGCCGATGTCGACGATGGTGCTCGTCAGGGGTCCGGCGCCCATTCCGGTTCCGGAGACAAGGACGCGACCGTTAGCCGAGACCGGCTGTTTCATGTACTGGTTGCGCTGCCACAGCAGCTGTCCGTCGGTGAGGCGGTAGGCACGCGTGTCACTGCTGTAGCGGCTTTCGCCGGAGACCACGACGACATCCCGGTCGACGAGGATCTGCGTGACCACGCCCTCGTCGTGGAAGTCCCGGACCACCGTTCCGGTCGCAGCGTCGAGCACGAAGATCTTGGTGGAATCGGCGCCAGGCATGGCAGGGCTGTCGTTCACCGCCCAGACGATCCGGCCGGCCGTGTGGACGAGCTGCGAAGGCGACCCGAACCTCTCGAGGTCCGGCTCGAAGCGCCACTTCTGCGCGCCGGTCCCCTCGTCGGTGGCCGTGACGCCAGTGTCATCCTGCGTGTACACGAGTCCGTCGGCGACGACCGGTGCACGCTGGCCGGTCCGGGCCGGGGTGCCGGTGTACGTGAGCTTGAGGTTCGGGACGGTCGGCACCGTCACGTTCGACTCGTTGGGATTGAATCCGCTGTTGCTGACCAGGTAGCCGGACATGGCCCACCAGCCCGTGCCCCCCGCGGCGGCCGGCGCTGCCGGCATCGCCACCGTCGCCGCGAGCACCGCGGCAGCGGTCAGCACCTTCACTAAAGGCTTCACTCGTACCTCCCCGTTCGGCACGGCGTTGCAAGACCCCGCGCCCTTGTCTCCACGGCGTCGTGCCGGGATGCGTCCCTGCTGCCTCGGCGGCGCAGTGCCGGTGATCCTATGGCTCGAACGACGTCCATGGCTGCCCGCCGACGACACGTTGGAGCAGGGCATAGCCTCCCGGCGTCCATCAATCACGGGAGGCCGGTTGATTCAGCGGCTGAACCGAGGTGTGGTCTGTCCGGACAGAGAAGGTTCGGCATGCCGGCACCCATCACCGCCCGATGCCGTATGCCCTCCGCATCCGGATCTCACGCAGCCAGCGCGCTGAGGTGTTGCAGATCAGTTGGTGGAGGCACGTCGCACATCTGTCGACGGAGGACCAGACGGATTGTCATCACCAGGCCCGTACGGTCGGCTCACCCAACCGCTCGCCGAGGTTGACGTCGAGGCGTGGTGTGGCCTCGGTTCGTAGGAACCGGCCCTCCCTGTCAAAGATCTTCACCTTGGTTACCTTTCGAGGATCGACGCGCACCGCGCCCACCCCGGTCTCGAGCCGGCCACTGGCGATCGTCCGCCCCTTTCCGTCGAGCAACTCGACGCGGACCGCCGGTTCCGGCCCCACGACCAGCACGCCGCCTGTCTTTCCCGGCACCTGGACGACGGCCAGCGCCGGACTCCCCGTGGCGGTCCAGTAGTCGGGCGGGGACCCCGAGTCCATCCGCGGTGGTGCTTTGGCCTCGGTCTTGAGCAATGCGGCGCAGCCACCGTCGGCCGAGCAGGAACTCACCAGTGCGGCCACCGGCGCGCCGGCAACCCAGGCAGGTAGCCGCCCGCCCCAGATCACCTCAGGTGATCCTCCGGTGAGTCCGTGGTGATCGAGTTCCCTGCGCAGGTCGTGCACCGCGGCGGCGGCAAGCGTGGCGTCCACCGAACCGCGCGCACCGGCGGTGGAGACCGGCGTGCCGGGCTCCGTCGGGATGATCACACCCAGACCACCACCTGCCGGACCGGCGTACCGCACCGCACCGTCGCAGGTGAACCGCCACCGTTCGGCCGCGCGGCCCGCCCCCCGGACCACAAAACCTTCGGCACTGACCACCTGCCAGGTCCGCCTGACTGACCCGTCCGGCTGGATCCGACCGTCAGCGGACGCCTCGACGAGACACCCGGCCGGTGCGAGCCCGACGGTGAGATCAGCAATGTGGCCACCGTTCACCGGCATGCGTCGGCCGAAAAAGACCAACGGTTCCAGAGGTTGCGGCTCGACCGGGGTGCCGGTCTTGTTCAGCAGTTCCCGTACGGACGCCCCGGCCTGCCCGCTGCCATGGCGGAGCAGTCCGTGCGACTCGTCCAGGAAGACCACCACCACGACCCGCGCACCCGGTGCGTCGTGTGCGAGCAGCACCTTCACCTCATCGAGCGCCGGGTCGACCAGCAGCTCAGCGCGGGCCTTCCGGTACTGCCGCTCGATGTCGGCGATCAGTGCCTTGTCGCCGGCCAGGTTCCCTCGGGTCGGCGAGTTGAGCAACTGCCGCACCGTCGGCTTGTCGATCCAGCTTGCCGGCTGGAATGTCCCGGCCGCCGGCGGCGGCGAGGACGCCACGCCAGTGAGCGTCGACCGCCCGGCCGCACCGAAGAGCGGCAGCGCCATCGCCACCGCCATCAGGCCGGTCACGCAGGTCAATGCCGCCCGCCGCTGCCGACGCCGACGAACGCGGACCAGCAACCGCTGGTACGGGTCAGGGCGCGGCACCACCGGCTCGGCAAGCCGAGCCAACGCTTGCTTGATCTCATCGTCCATCGTTCACACCTCTCCATTTCGTCGCTACGGGTGCCACATCCAACGGCGCCTGGCTGTCGAGCGGCAGCGCCTGGCAATCCGACGGAAATGAACCGACCGGCGAGACCTGCAGCACCGCACGTAGCCGGGCGATCCCACGCGACGCCTGGCTCTTCACCGTGCCGATCGAGCATCCGAGCGCCTGGGCGATCTGTGCCTCGGGGAGGTCCTCCCAGTAGCGCAGCACCAGCACAGCCCGCATACGGGGTGGCAGGCCCTGCAATGCGGTGAGTACCTCGTCCCGTACCGCGATGTCGTGCGCTACGTCTGAACTCCGGCCCCGCTCGGCGTGCAGCCGCCAGGCGTCGGTCATCCCGGCCAGCAACTCCCGGGAACCGAACCGGTGCCACAAGCTGATCCGCTCGTTGGCCATGGTCCGGCGGACGTAGGCCATCGGGTCGTTGACCTGCTGCCAGCGGCGCATCAACCGCATCAGCGCGCTCTGCACCAGATCTTCGGCCGCGTGCCGCGAACCGGTCAGCAGGTACGCAGTCCGTAGCAGATCCGCGTACCGGACCTCGACGAACGCGCGGAACCCGTCATCCGTCACCTGCACTCTCCAGTCCTGGCTAGGCGTCACCGACGAAAAGAGAGACCCTGGACTGGCGGAAAAGGTTGACCGAAGGTCGCAGCTCCCCGCAGACCGTCAGAGCGTCACCCACGGATCCGGCCGTCGCTACGCGTCGCCGAGGCGCTCTCCGTCCCACCCGCCCGTTCCAAGGTCCCCAGGCTCCCAGGACCCGGGCTGCCATGGACGCCGTTGTCGCCGATGAGGATGCCGCTGAGGGCGCGTACCGTCGCCCAGCCGCGGGCTTCGGCGCACGGTGGCGGCGTTCGGGGCCGGCTGGTGGGCCGCGCGGCGTGAGCGCGCCCCTCGGCAAACCGGTCGGCGTGGTCGATCAGTTCGCCGCCGCGGTCGCGGCGGTGGGCGCGCCGCTGGGAGCCCGCTGGTGCGGGGCCGCGAGGAAGGTGGCCAAGGCTTCGGCAGCCAGGAGTGATCCTTGTGCAGCAGCGCGTCCACGGAACCGGTCGCCCGGGAGGCCGTACGGTCAGGTCGTCACCGCGTCACAGTTCGTTGTCCATCCGCGCACGCTGGCCGAGCATGACGCGCAGATCCTCGATCGTGAACTCTGCCACCGGCTTGCGTCGTAGCTCGGTGCAGCGGCGGACGAGAGAGGTGCCGTCGGGGCCGGGGTCCGGCCACATGTCCCGCTCAAGCTGCTCGACGGTCGTCACGGCGGTCAGGCTAGTCACCCGACCCCGCCAGCATGGCCCTCGCCGCAGTCGTAGCCTTCGACGCTGCCGGCCGTTGCGGTGCCCGCAACGATCCCGGTGCTCCGGACCCGGCAGGGCGCAGCCAGCTGTCTCGGCCCGGCAGCAGCGGCGCCGCAGACCGCGCCGGCCGGTGGGATCACCTGATCGGGGAACCGCCGTCCACCGGGATGGTGTGGCCGTGGATGAAGGAGGCGTCGTCGCTCGCGAGGAAACAGACCGCCCGGGCCACCTCGTGGGGTTCGCCGTACCGGCCCGCGGGGGCCTGCATCGTCAGGTCGTAGAACGGGAAGTCGCTGGTGATCTCCGCGCCCT
The DNA here is from genome assembly GCF_900091445.1 of Micromonospora echinofusca. Lineage (NCBI taxonomy): Bacteria > Bacillati > Actinomycetota > Actinomycetes > Micromonosporales > Micromonosporaceae > Micromonospora > Micromonospora echinofusca. Next base: position 915,795 of record NZ_LT607733.1, on the reverse strand, counting down.
CGAACGCTGCCGTCTTGATGACGCCGGGTCCGATGCCCACGGCGCGGATGCCCCGGTGGCCGTAGTCGTAGGCGATCTGCTTCGTCAGCCCGATGACGCCGTGCTTGGCCGTGGTGTATTCGGCCCCGACTTCGCTGGCGACCAGCCCGGATGCTGAGGAAACGTTGATCACGACGCCGCTCCCGCGCTCCAGCATGTGGGGAAGCGTGGCCTTCGTCGCGAGGAAGACGCCCTTCAGGTCGACCTCCATGACGCGCTCCCACTGGCTGGTCTCGATGTCGAGCAGCGGTAGGTAGGCGCCGAACACGCCGGCGTTGTTCACCAGCACGTCGACGTGGCCGTACGCGTCGACGGCGGCGCTCACCATGCCGTGGACCGAAGCCTCGTCGGTGACGTCCGCCGCCACCCCGATCGCGTCTCCCCCGGCGTCACGGATCCGGTCGACCGTCGCGTTGGCGCGTTCCAGGGAGAGGTCGGACACGACGACCTTCGCCCCTTCCTTGGCAAGCTCCGCGCACATGGATTGACCGAGGCCGGAACCGACCTGATCGGGGCTGTATCCGCCCCCGGTGACGAGCACGACCTTGTCTGTCAGTCCGCGCACGCTCCATCTCCCGTCTCTTGTCGGGGAAACGCCCCCGGTCGAGCAACTCGACACCTGTCGAGCAACTCGACACCTGTCGAACGCTCGGGACTGCGACGCCCGAGGCCCGCCGGCTCACGGTAAGTGCCCAGGTCGGTTCGGACAGCGGGATCGTCCGTCGGTACGCCCATCGGGTGCCCCGCCGATCACCTGGGCGGCGCCCGGCCCGGACGTCATGGTCAGGGTCGCTACACCCACCGAGGGGTCATCCCGTGCGCCTGACCTCGGCCCGCCAGCCGTCGGCAGCGGTCACGATCGGGCGGTACGGCACCGGGACATGGTACCGAAACACCGCCAGGCCGAGGCGGTAGTGAGCAAATCAGGTCGCTTTGCCGATCGCTCACCTATCGTGGCCATTGATCGCGCACCAGGAATGTCGAGGCGGAGCAACAACCGCCCTGTCGAAAAGGTGGGAAATGGCGAAGAAGGTTGCCGTCAAAGTAAACGAGGATGCCATCGTCTGGAAGGAGTTCACCAGCGCCAAGGGGAAGAAGTACGAGGTGGGCTACCTCGGCGAACCCGACGCGGACCAGGGCGGATCGGCTGCGCCCGAGGGGAAGACCGACTTCGGCATCAGCTGCGACTGGCCCGTTGGTGGAAACGACTGGATAACCACCGAGGCCAGTTTCAAGACCACGACGGCCATCTCGCGGTACAAGCTGCACTCCAATACCGACACGCCGGGGGAAGAAGTCGGCGGCTATGCCTATCGGCTGGAATTCTCCAACGAAGAGCACTACGACTACGACTTCTTCGACCAGGAAGGCGACAGTTACCGGTGCAACACCTTCAGCAATACCGACCATTTTGTCCGGTACAACTCGGAGAAGCCCACGATCGCGTACATCAAGGGTAGTTAGCGTCGAGGGCCGTTGGTGGCCGGTGCATCGCAGCGCCGGGAGGCGCTCTTCGACCTGACGGTGCAGGTTCCATCCCGTCGTCTGCTCCACAGCTTCCGGCCCAGGTCGCCGGCGTTCTCGCCGCACCTGGGCCGTTCTCGTCGCAGGGCCGAGGCCGACTGACAGGCGTTTTCGCCATCGCCGGCCCCGACGATCGAGCGCCCCTGACGGACGGTGATCTGCGCAGCCCAAGCCGCACCACCGCCAGGTGAGTCCTCGGGTACCGGTCGGCGAGCGACGCCACGACGATCGGAAGGCGACCGCCGTGCGACGTGGTTAGCCTGTCGACGTGGAACTCGATGACCTTCCGGCTGCGGAGTTCGCCTTCCCGGGGCCGCTGCGGGACCAGTTGGTGGCCGCGATCCTGTCCGGCGCGAAGACCTCGACGTCCAGCCTCGTGCTCGGCTACGAGCGGACGGACGAGCCGCTGCCCGAGGTCGGGCAGCGATCGGCGGTGGTCGACTCGGCGGGCCGGCGGGTCGCGGTGATCGAGACGACCGACGTGCGGGCGGTCCGGCTCGGCGACGTCGATCTGCGACACGCCCTCGACGAGGGCGAGGGGTACGAGTCGGTGGCGCAGTGGCGGGCCGGGCACGAGACGTTCTGGCACAGCGCGGAGGTGCGCGCGGAGCTGGGCGATCCGGGCTTCACCGTCGACGACGACACCCCGGTGCTGCTCCAGTGCTTCCGGCTGCTGCACACCGTCTGACGACCGTACGCGGCGACCCGGGCGTGCGGTGGCGTACCGCCGTACGCCCGGGTCGGCGGCCGCTCAGCCCCAGTGCTGCGGGGCGGGCTGGCGGGTGGTCGCGTTCAACCGGTTGAAGAAGTTGGTGGTGGCGAGCCAGAGCACCAGCGCGGCCAGCTCCTTCTCCTCGAAGTGCCGGGCGGCCTCGTTCCACACCTCGTCCGGCACGGGGTCGGCCCGGTCGGCGAGCCGCGTGGCGGACTCGGCGAGCGCGAGCGCGGCCCGCTCCGCGTCGGTGAAGTACGGGGTCTCCCGCCAGGCGGCCAGCGCGAACAGCCGCTCCTCGGTCTCCCCCGCCTTCCGGGCGTTGCGGGCACCGGAATCGACGCAGGCGCTGCACCCGTTGATCTGGCTGGCCCGCAGGTGGACCAGTTCCAGGGTGCTGCCCGGGACCCCGGCCGAGTGGGCCGCCTTGTAGAGCAGATTGATCGCCTTCACGGCATCGGGAAGCAGGGTCGTGGGGTTCTGCATACGGGCCTGTACGGACATCGCGTGCCGTCCTTCCTGTTACGCTGCCGACGCCCCCGCCGCAGCGCTTCCTTCTTCGTCACCCTGCTGTCGACAGCCGGAGGGGCGATGTGACAGATGTGACCCCGGCCACACGAGGGCCGGAGGCCGACCGGGATGGCGGTGCCGTGAGCGACACCGACCTGCTCGCCGAGCGCTTCGAGGAGCAGCGCCAACGGCTGCGCTCCGTGGCCCGACGGATGCTCGGCTCCGGGGCGGAGGCCGACGACGCGGTCCAGGACACCTGGCTGCGGCTCAGCCGCGCCGACGTCGACGGCATCGAGAACCTGCCGGGCTGGCTCACCACCACCGTCGGGCGGGTCTGCCTCGACCGGCTGGGCTCCAGCGCCGTGCGGCACGAGCGGCCCACCGACGTGGCCGCCGACGAGTCGACCACGGCCGCGGCCGGCGAGGCCGACCCGGAGCGGGAGGCGATGCTCACGGAGTCGGTCGGGCGCGCGCTGGACGTGGTGCTGCGGACCCTCGGCCCCACCGAGCGGCTGGTGTTCGTGCTGCACGACATGTTCGCGGTCTCCTTCGACGAGCTCGCGCCCGTGGTCGACCGCAGCCCGGCCGCCGTACGGCAGATCGCCAGCCGGGCCCGCCGACGCGTGCAGGGCGGGTCGCCGGCGCCGGAGGCCGACCGGGCGCGGCAGCGAGGGGTCGTCCAGGCGTTCCTCGCCGCGTCCCGCGAGGGGCGTTTCGACGACCTGCTCGCCCTGCTCGACCCGCACGTCGTCCTGCGTTCCGACGCGGCGGCCGTGCGGATGGGCGGGGCCGGCGAGGCTCGCGGCTCGGCCACGGTGGCCGACTTCTTCTCCGGCAAGGCGCAGGGGGCGGTGCCGGCGTTCGTCGACGGCGCGCCGGGAGCGGTGGTGCTCGTCGACGGCCGTACGCGCCTGGTGCTCAGCTTCGTGGTTACCGACCGGATCCTCGGCATCGAGGTGGTCGCCGACCCGGACCAGATCGCCGGCCTGGACCTGATCGTCGGCTGACGGCCCGCGCAGCCTGAGCCGCCCGTCAGGGCGGGATCGGCGCCGGTGCGGCTGCTGCGTACCATGCGGGGCCGGGCATCCCCTCGTCCCGCGGAGGTAACGGCAGATGGCAGGCCAGCACGAGGGGTACGCCCTCGGCGTCGACCTCGGCACGTCCCACACCGTCGCCGTGCTGCGCCGGCCCGACGGGCACACCCGCCCGCTGCTCGTGGACGGGCAGCCGATCATCCCCTCGGGCGTGTACGCCGACGCGGACGGGCTGCTGCACGCCGGCCGGGACGCCCAGCGGCTGGCCCGGACCGACCCGGGCCGGTACGAGCCCAACCCGAAGCGGCGCATCGACGAGCCCACGGTGCTGCTGGGCGATCGCCGTTACCCGCCAGCCGAGCTGCTGGCCGCGACGCTGCACGCGGTGGCCCGGGCGGCCGTCGAGGCGGTCGGGTTCCTGCCTCCGGCGGTGCTCACCTGCCCGGCGACCTGGGACGCGGCCCGGCGCCAGGTGCTGGCCGACGCCCTGGCGGCGGCCGGCTGGCCGTCGGCGGCCGAGCACACGCTCTCCGGTCCCACGCCGCCGGGCACCCGGCTGCTGCGGGAGCCGGTGGCCGCCGCCCGCTACTACACCCAGGTGCTGCGCCGCCCGGTGCCGGTGGGCGGGACGATCGCGGTCTTCGACTTCGGCGCCGGGACGCTGGACGTCGCGGTGCTGCGCAACGAGGGCGCGGACCCGTGGGGCGACTCCGGGTTCACGGTCGTCACGGCGGGCGGCGCCGACGACCTCGGTGGCCTGGACGTGGACGCCGCCCTGCTGGGTCGCCTCGGTGAGCTGGTGGCCGAGGCGCACCCCGACCGGTGGGAGCGGCTGACCCGTCCGGAGTCCGCGACCCAGTGGCGGGAGCGCCACGAACTCTGGGAGAACGTCCGGGGCGCCAAGGAGATGCTGTCGCGGGTGCCGGCCGCGCCGGTGGCCGTACCGGGGGTGGAGGCGGCGGTCACGCTCACCCGGGCCGACCTGGAGCGGGTGGCCGCGCCGCTGCTGGGTCGGGCGGTGGCGGTGACCCGGGAGGTGATCGCGTCGGCCGGCCTCGACGCGCAGCAGCTCTCCGGCCTGTTCCTGGTCGGCGGCGCCACCCGGATGCCGATGGTGGCCCGGCTGCTGCACGCCGAGCTGGCCGTCGCCCCGACCGTGCTGGAGCAGCCGGAGCTGCCCGTGGCCGAGGGGGCGCTGACCGACCTGCCCCTGCCCCGGCGCGCCCGGGCCGCCGACGCCTTCGCCGCACCCGCCGTCGCACCGGCGCAACCGGCCGGAGCACCACGACCGGGTCCCCTCGCGCCGGCGCCACAGGCCGCCGCCCCAGCAGCGCCCGACGTGCCGGACGACGGCGTCGGCGGCCGGGACGGCAGTGCGCCGACCGTGCCCGCCGGCTCGGCCCCCACGCCGACCGCCGTCGCCGGACCGGAGGGCGTCACACCGGTCATGCCCGCCGGGCTGGCGCCGACCGCCCCGACCGTGCCCGCCGCACCGGCACCGGCCACTCCCTTCGCACCGCCGGGCGCGGGTCCGGCCTCGTTCGCGCCGCCGGGCGCAGGCCCCTCGCCGTTCGCACCGCCGGGCGCGGGACCGGCCTCGTTCGCGCCGCCGGGCACAGGCCCGTCGCCGTGGGCGCCGGCTGCGTCGTCGTCCGCGGGCGCGGTGCCGTACGTCCCGTCGGGGACGCCGGCCCCGGGCGCACCGGCCGGAGGCGGGGCGTCCCACGCGACGCCGGGCGGTCCTGCCGGGGCGCCTTCAGGCGTACCCGTCTCCGGGACGCCGGTGTCGCCGTCGCCCGGCGGCGGCCGGAGCGGGCTGGCGCTCCCCCGACGCCGGGCGCTCTGGATCTCGCTCGCCGCCGTCCTCGCGCTGGCCGGCGTGGCGACCGCGGCCCTGCTGTACCTGACCCGGGACCGCTACCCGGCCCTGGAGTTCCGCACCGTCGACCAGCTGACCCGGGTGCCCGCCGGCACGCAGCGCCCGGCGGACATGTTCACCGCCGTCCTCGGCGACCGGGCGTACCTCGGATATCCGCTCGACGACGGGCGGCTGGAGGTGGTGGCGCTCGACGCCGGCACCGGCGCGGTGAAGTGGCGCAGACAGACGGCGGCGACCTCCGAGCGGTGGGAGCGGATCGTCGCGCTGCCCGGCGCGGTCGCGGTCGTCGCCGACGCCATCGGCGACGACACCCCCCGCGACCTGGTGCTGCTCGACGGCGCCTCTGGCGACCAGCGGTGGCGCCGGCCGATCCTGGGCGACGACGACGTCCTCTTCGGCGACGGCGTCGCGGTGCAGGTCGACCGCACCGGCAAGCGGCTCGTCGGGCTGCGTCTGCGCGACGGCGGGGAGATCTGGGCGCAGCCCAGCCCGCGCGACGAGTACGACAACACGCGCACCGCCGTCCACCCGGTGACCACCGACAAGGCGCTGGCCGGCCCGGCCTTCCTCGACGGTTCCCCGCGCGATCCGTGGCGCGGGGACGTCAGCCGGATCGTGCAGGTGGGCGCGGACCGGTCCGTCCGGCTGATCGAGATGGGCAGCGGCCGGGTGGTCTCCACCCGAGCCGGGGTGGCCGACCACGACGACCTGGTGGTGGCGCACGAGGACCGGCTCTACGTGGCGCGCGACGACGCCGGCTACCAGCTGCTGGCGTACGACCTGACGAGCGACGCCCAGCCGAAGGTGCTCTACACCGCGGAGGACGACCGGCGCCGGCCGAAGTCGCTGGTGCCCTGCGGCGAGCACCGGGCGTGCCTCCTGGAGGTGACCGGGGGCGACGGCGAGACCGCCGAGGTCGTGGCGGCGACCGAGGAGAAGTGGACCCGCTGGAAGGCGCCGGAGGCGACCCTGCTGGTGCCGCTCGGTGAGCACCTGCTCGCCCGACGGACCACCCCGGAGGCGGCCGGCACGCTGTTCGGCCCCGACGGTCGCGCCGTGCTCTCCGAGCGCGGCGGGGTGGCGGTCCGACTCGACGCGGGCAACGTGCTCCTCCTCGCCGACCCGCCGAGCTCGATCGAGGACGACCGCAGCGTCGCCGGGATGTCGGTGGGCTCGGGCGAGGTGGCCGAGCTGGGCCAGTTGAAGGACGTACGCAGCGACAGCTGCTCGTGGAACACCAGCGTGATCGTCTGCGGCGCCGGAAGACAGAGCGGGGACGCCGGGGCGCAGTCCCCGTACGGATTCGTGCTCTACCGGTTCGCCGAGTAGCCGTTCCCGACAGCGATTCATAAGGATCTATATAGCCGATAGCCTCCTCTCAACGGCCAGGCAGCTTCGCGTCGGTCACGAGCCGGCGCGGGGTCGACAGGAGGAGGACCGGCAGATGACACTTCCCCGTACCCGGCGATGGCGCGCCCGCGCGGTGGGCGTACTCGCCGCCGCCACGGTCGTCGCCGCGATGGGCACCCCCGCGGCGGCGAACCCGGCCACCGGCGGGATCCTGCACGCCGACGCCGCGAGCGCCGTGACCGACGCATACGTGGTGGTGCTCAGGGACGACGCGCTCGGGCACCCCGACGGTCGGCGGGCCGCCGTCACGGACGCCGCCGGCCGGCTGGCCGACCGCTACGGGGCCACCGTCGGCCGCGTCTACGGGCACGCGCTCAGCGGATTCGTGGCGCACCTGCCCGAGCGGGCGGCCCGACGGCTCGCCGCCGACCCGACCGTGGCGTACGTGGAACGGGACCGCGTGGTGACCCTCGTCGGGCCGGGCGTGCAGCTCAACCCGCCGTCGTGGGGGCTGGACCGGATCGACCAGCGCCGCCTCCCGCTCGACGGCCGGTACGCCTACCCGAACACCGCGCACAACGTGCACGCGTACGTCATCGACACGGGCATCCGGAGCACGCACGGCGACTTCGGCGTCCGGGCCGGCGGCGGGGTCGACCTGGTCGACGGCGGCCCGGCGGACGACTGCAACGGCCACGGCACCCACCTCGCCGGGACCGTCGGCGGCACCCTGCACGGGGTGGCCAAGGAGGTCCGGCTGCGGCCGGTGCGGGTGCTCAACTGCGCGGGCAGCGGCACGTTCTCCCAGGTGATCGCCGGGGTGGACTGGGTCACGGCGAACGCCGTCCGGCCGGCGGTGGCGCTGCTGGCGCTCGGCGGCGGCGCGAGCACGGCGCTGGACGCCGCGGTGAACCGGTCGATCGCGTCCGGGGTGACCTACGTCGTCACGGCCGGCAGCTCGAACGCCAACGCCTGCAACTACTCCCCCGCCCGGATAGCGGCGGCGCTCACCGTGGCCGGAACCACCATCACCGACGCCCGGATGCCGAGCGGCAACTACGGCAGTTGCCTCGACCTGTACGCCCCCGGTGCCAACATCACCTCCACCTGGCACACCGGCGACGCGGCGGCGGTCACCATCAGCGGCGGCTCGATGGCCGCGGCGCACGTCGCCGGCTGCGCCGCGCTCGCCCTCTCGGCCAACCCGACCTGGAGTCCCGCCCAGGTCGCGGCCCACCTGACCGGCCGGGCGACGATCGGGGTGGTGACGGGCGTGGTCAGCGGCACGCCGAACCGCCTGCTCTACTGCGGCCCCTGACCCGCGCGACCCTGCTCCGCGCGGCCCGTCGCACCGGCGGGCCGCGCGGACCACCCGCGGCCACGGGCTGCGGCTGGAAGATCGATTCTTGTCGACCCTTGTCCGCGCAGGGCCCGCCGACTACCGTTCGATCGATGATCGACTATCTGGTCATCGGCGGGGGTATCGCGGGCGCCAGCGCCGGACACCACCTCGCCGCGTACGGGACCGTGGTGCTGCTGGAGATGGAGCAGGTCCCCGGCCAGCACTCCACCGGCCGTTCGGCCGCCGTGTTCTCCGAGTACTACGGCGGGTCGGCGGTGCGCGCGCTGACCCGGGCCAGCCGAGGCTTCCTCACCGCGCCGCCAACGGGATTCGCCGAGCACCCGCTGCTCACCCCGCGCGGCGTGCTCAGCCTCTGCCCACCCGGCAGCGAGGACGCCTTCGAGGAGGCGCTGCGCGACGGGGCCGAGGTGGACCCGCCGGCCCGCGAGATCGACGTCGCCGACCTGCCCCGGCACTGCCCCGTCGTGCGGCCCGAGTGGTGCCGGCGGGCGATGGTGAAGCCGGCCGTACGGGACTTGGACGTCGCCGCGCTGCACCAGGGGTACCTGCGGGGCGTCCGAGCGGCCGGCGGCCGGGTCGTGTGCGGCGCGCGGGTGCGCCGGCTGCGGCGGAGCGGCGGCGGATGGCAGGTCACCACGGATGCCGGCGAGTTCACCGCCCGGGTCGTCGTCAACGCCGCGGGTGCCTGGGCCGACGAGGTCGCGGCGGCGGCCGGCGTACGACCGGTGGGGTTGACGCCCCTGCGGCGCACCGCCTTCCTGGTGGACGCGCCGGCCGGCGTCCCGGCGGGAGACTGGCCGATGGTCAACGACGTCGACGGCAGCTTCTACTTCAAGCCGGAGTCGGGACGCCTGCTGGTCTCCCCGTGCGACACCACCCCGGCGCCGCCCGGTGACGCCCGCCCCGACGACCTCGACGTGGCGATCGGCGCAGACCGGGTGCAGGCGGCGACCACACTGGAGATCCGCCGCGTCCACCAGCCCTGGGCCGGGCTGCGGACCGCCGCCCCGGACGACGTGCCCGTGATCGGCCCGGCGACCGACGCGCCGGGCTTCCTCTGGATGGCGGGGCTCGGCGGCTACGGCGTCCAGACCTCCCCGGCGGCGGGCGCCCTGCTCGCCGCGCTGACGGTCGACGCCCCGCCCCCGGTCGACCCCACCCCCTTCTCCCCCTCCCGCTTCCCCTGACCCCACCCGGCCACCCCGCGTCGATCATGAGGTTGGCGGCAGCCGGGGAGACCGACTTCGCCGCCAACCTCATGATCAGTGGGGCATGGAGGTGGGTGGGAGGTCAGCCGGGGTGTTGGTCACGGGAGCGACGGGGCAGCATCGTCCACGCCGAGAGGGCCGCCGACACCAGCGCCGCCAGCAGCATCACCTGGAAGACCGCCGGGTAGCCGGCCACGCTGGCGACCAGGCCGGCCAGCGGTGCCCCGGCCACCAGGCCGATGTCCCAGAACGAGGTGAACGCGCCGAGCGCCGCCCCCTGGTGGGCCGGGTCCGTGCGGTTGATGACCAACAGGGCCAGCGCCGGGAAGAGCAGCGAGAGCCCAGCGCCGATCACCAGCCCGCCGAGGACCGCGACCAGCAGGTTCGGCGCGACCGCGACGAGGAGCAGCCCCACCGCCTCCACCAGGGCCGACCCCACGGCCACCCGGCCGGCGCCGAGCTTGTCGGGCAGCCCGCCCACGAAGAGCCGGACCCCCACGTAGGTGAAGCCGAACGCGTTGAACGCGGCGATGCCGTTCTCGACGCCCCGCTCGGCCATGTGCAGGGCCACGAACGCGGCCAGCGCGGCGTAGCCGAACCCGGCCAGGGAGAGCGCGACGCCGGGCGCCCACGTACTGCGCGGCAGGAGGCCGGCCCGGCCCGCCGGGCTCGCCTGCTGCGGCCCCGGTCGGGCGGCGACGAGCGCGGCCCCGGCGGCCGCCGCCAGGATCGCGAACAGCCACACCGCCGGATAACCGGAGGTACGCAGCAGCACCGCGCCGAGCAGGGCGCCCAGCGTGATGCCCAGCCACATGTGGATGCCGTACAGGCCGACGACGCGGCCCCGCCGGTCGGCCGGCGCCAGCGCCACCAGCCAGGCCGCGCCGGCGGTGTAGACGGCCGCCTCACCGATCCCGTGCAGGACCCGGACGCCGACCAGCACGCCGACGTTGCCGGCCACCAGGTAGGCCGCCCCGGCGGCGGCACACACCACCGCCCCGCCCAGCATCACCGTCCGGTACCCGTGCCGGTCGCCGATCCGGCCGGCGATGGGCCGGGCGATCACGGCGGAGACCGCAATCGCGGCGATCACCACCCCCACCTCGACCCGGTTGCCGTCCAGTTCGTCGAGCACGTAGAACGGCAGCACGGCCAGGGACGCGCCGACGCCGAGCAGGCACAGGAAGATCGCGGCGAAGAGCGGCACGATGGGCCGGTAGAACGACAGTTTCTCGCCGGTCAACAGTTTTCCGCCGGTCATGGCTTTGCGACGACGCTCCTAGGCCGGTACTACGTGGAAGAAGTGGGTCGGCAGGTGCACGGCCAGCCCCTCGTGGATCTCGGCACAGACGGCCGGTCCATCGATGGACAGGGTACCGGGCGGCGGGGTGCCGACGCGGATCGCGGACCGCCCCGCGTCCAGCAGGCGGGCCGCCATCGCGAAGTCCCCCACCACCGCCTCGCCCGGCGCCACCATCCGCGTACGGCTGATCTGGACGCCGTTGCGGGTCAGGTCCGTCAGGAGGGAGCCCTTGCCGAGCAGGTGGGTGTAGTAGTCCCTCGGGTTGACGATCATCGCGTGCGGGGTGGCCCCGGTCTGCTCGATCTCGTCGCAGGCGGCGAGCAGGCCGCTGAGCCAGTCGTGCCGGTACGGCAGCCGCCCGATCTCCGGATGCCGCAACAGACCGCCCTCGCCGATGGTCAGCGCCTGGTTCTCGGCCGTGGCGAGGCGGACCAGCAGCCGGTAGTCGATGAAGGAGGCCACCGCCTCCGGGTCGTCGGCGAGTTCCTCGGGGATGCGCACCCAGGCGCGGATCGGGTGCACCCCGGCGGAGGCGGTGCCGAACCGGAAGGCGGCCTCCCGGCGCAGGCCCGACTCGTGCACGGCGGCGGCCCCGCCCGCGTCGGGCCGGCCCTCGGACCAGAACCGGACCGGCTCCATGCCGACCGGCCGCTTGCGGAACAGGTTGCGCACGGTCACCCGGGGGCGTTCCTTGGTCGGCTGGAAGGCGTCCGTGATGGTGTAGTCGAAGCGCACCTCGGCGCCGGCGGGATCGTCGGCGTACGCGCGGGCGAACAGCTCACCGGGCGACAGCGTCGACGACGCGGTCACTGGCGGCGCGGCGGTGGTGGTCATGAGTCCTCCCCGATGCAGATGGCGTGCCGGATCAGCCGCTGGTAGAAGGGCTGGTGGTGGTCGTGGTACGACCGCAGGGTGTCGTTGTTGGCGACGGTCACCTCGAAGGACTTCTCGACCGGCGAGAACCCCGAGGTGCGTTCGACGTCGAGGTGCCACTTGCGGGTACGCCGCCACTCGGTGCGCTCCCCCGGCGCCCAGTTCAGCGCCTCCGGCAGGAACGGCAGCCCCACGGCCTCGCACCAGGCCGACACCGTCTCGCCCGGGTGCCGCAGCAGGTCCTCGGCCCGGATCACCACCGGCGGCCGGAGCGCGGTCCGGCTGACCAGGTCGAACAACTCCCACTGGTGCTCGAAGCCGATCTCCGGGCAGGTCACCGTCGGCTTGATCGCGTAGTGCGAGCTGATCGTGCGGGCCGGTTCCCGGACGATGAAGGTGTGCGTGACGTCCGTGATCGCCCCGGGATCGGCGAACAGGTGCTCGTAGCGGTACTCCAGAGTGTCCTTGACGAAGACCGTCCGGTCCCGGCCCAGCTTCCGCAGGTGCGTGCCGACCTCGGTCGCGTCGGTCACGGTGACGGTGCCGCCGTCCACGCCGGGCAGCTCCACGTGCCCCTCGTCGACGAGGGTGACCAGGGGCTCGTGGACGACGGTGACGTCGCCGCGGGCGATCATCATGCGCAGGAACGCGGTGGAGAGCGCCCGGGGGTGCGCCCACATGGCGATCACCGGCATGTCGGCCTCCCGTACCGCGTCGCCCGGTGCTGCGCCGCGCTCACTGCGACCACGACGTGGGCTTGCGGTCCCACCGGTGGCCGCGCAGCGTGTCCAGCACCCCGGCGTCCAGCGGTACGCCGTCGCTGACGGCCAGGTTGGCGCGCACGTGCTCGACGCGGCGCATGCCGGGGATCACCGTGCTCACCGCCGGGTGGTGCAGGATGAACCGCAGCGCCAGCTCCGGCATGGTCATCCCCGCCGGCACGTCGGCGGCCAGCCGCTCGGCGCGCTCCACGCTGGGCAGCAGGTTCTCCGGCCCGAAGTACGTGCTGCGCCAGTCCTCCTCCGGCCAGGTGCTGTCGGCGGTCAGCGTGCCGGTCAGCGTCCCCTCGTCGAACGGGACCCGGGCGATGATCGCGATGTCGTCGCGCTGGGCGCGCGGGAACAGCTCGTCCTCCGGCGCCTGGTCGAAGACGTTGTAGATGACCTGCACGACGTCGATCAGGCCGGTGTCGAGGGCGGCGTGGCAGTTCGTCGGCTCCCAGCGGTTGACGCTGATCCCGACGCCGTCGACCACGCCCTCCCGCTTGAGGTCCGCGACGGCCTCCTGCCAGCGGCCGTCAGCGGCCCACCGGTCCTCCCAGACGTGGAACTGGAGCAGGTCGATCCGGTCCACGCCGAGGTTCTCGAGGCTGCGGTGGGTGAACTCGCGGATGTGCTCGGCCGGGAAGACGTCGTCCAGGGTGTCCTGGGGGCCGGGCGGCCACTCGCGGTTCTTCGGCGGGATCTTGGTGGCCAGGTACAGCCGGCGGTCCGGGTGCCGGCGTACCAGGCCGCCGAGGAGCTGCTCACTGACGCCCCGCCCGTAGACCCAGGCGGTGTCGAAGAAGTTGCAGCCCCGTTCCACCGCCTCGTCCAGGCAGGCCGGTGCGGTGTCGTAGTCCCAGCCGGTGAAGCCGCCGGGTCCACCGCCGATGCCCCACATCCCGTACCCGACCTCGCTGACCTGCCAGCCGAGCCGACCCATCCTGCGGTATCGCATTCCACTCCCTCATCCGTGCCGGTCATCGCGTCGCGCGCGGCCGTTCACCCTGGTCCCGCCGGCAGCAGCAGCCGGTCGGCCTCCCGCCCCTCGTGCTCGCCCAGCCAGGCACGGTAGGCGCCGACGGACGGGCCGAGCCGGTGGTCGGTGAAGCCCCGGCGCCGTTCCAGCTCGGCGCAGCCGTCGCGCCGGAAGAGCCGGGGGTTGTCGGTGAGCAGCGTCGCGAAGACCGCGCGCAGCCGCTCCTCGTCGGCGCCCGCGCCGGGCGGGAAGAGGGCCAGCAGCACGGCGGCGTCGCGGTCGCCCTCGCCCGCCGCCTCGCGCAGCCCCGCCAGGAACCGCCCGCAGCTCACCCGGGGCAGGGCGTCCGCGCCGCCCAGCGGCAGGTCGGTGAAGTCGACGCTCACCGGGTGCAGGACGTGCAGCGTGCCGCCCCACTGGCGCGGGTCGACGACCGTGGCGACGATCCGCCGGGCGGCCCAGTCCACCGGCGTCCAGTCGGAGCGCACGGGCGCGTCGGGCCGCATCCGCAGCCGATGGCAGGCCGCCAGCAGCAGGTGGGTCAGGGCCCGGGGGTTGGGGTGGCCGTCGTCGGCCGCGGGCATCACCTCGCCGAGGCGCAGCACCGTGATGGTCGCGCCCCGCCGCCGGGCGTCGTCGAGGTACCGCTCCGCCACCCACTTCGACCGGCTGTAGCCGCTCGTCGGCGGGACGGCGAGGGCCGGGTCGTACGTCTCGGGCAGCGGCTGCGGATGGCGGGCGGCCTCGCTGTCGAGGACGCCGAGGGTGGAGACGTGGTGCAGCGGCTTCGGCCGGCCCGTCAGGCACAGCCGCAGCAGCTCGGCGGTGCCGAGGACGTTCGCGGCGCGGTGGGCCCGGTAGTCGAACAGGAAGTTGACCAGCGCCCCGGCGTGCAGCACGAGGTCGCAGTCGTGGGCCAGCCGGTCCCACGCCTGCGGCGTCAGGCCGAGGGCCGGGCGGCCGAGGTCGGCCGCGTACCCGTGCAGGCGCAGGTCGTGGCCGGGCCGCCACAGGCCCCGCTCGGCCAGCGCGCGCACGACGCGGGCGGTGGCCTCGGCGTCGTCGGCCGCGCGGGCCAGGCACAACACCCGGACGTCGGTGGTGGCGAGCAGCTCGTGCACCAGGCGCGCGCCGACGAATCCGGTGGCCCCGGTGACCAGGACCGTACGCGGCGCCCGGCGCCGGCCGACGGGGCGTACGGGCAGGTCGGCCGGGATCTTCGCGTCCCGCTCCACCAGCTCGTCCTCGGTCTCGGCGGGGTCGGCCGCACGCAGCCGTACGGCGAGCGCCCGGGCGAGCCGGGCGGCGCTGCGGTGGGTGAACAGGTCCTGCACGCCGACGCGCAGGCTCTGGTCCGCGCCGAGGGCGGTGACCACGTCGAGGGCCTGGAGCGAGTCGCCCCCGGCGTCGAGGAAGTCGGTGTCGGGGTCGAGGTCTGGCCGGCCGAGGACCGTCCGGAACACCCCCAGCACACGCTCGGGCAGCGTCCGCGCCTCGGCGGGCGCGGCCGACGGACGTGTCCGGTCGGCGAACGTATGGTCCAGCCACGCCTCCAGCGCCTGCCGGTCGACCTTGCCGTTGCCGGTCAGCGGCAGCGCGTCGCGCACGACGACGTGCCGGGGCACGTGGGTCCGGGGCAGCAGCCGCCGCAGGTGCGCCCGCACCTGCGGCTCGGTCACCTCGGGGTCGGCGGCGAGGAAGAGGGCCAGCGACCTGCCCCGGTGCTCGCGGGCGAGCAGGACCTTCGCCTGCCGTACGCCGGCCAGCCGGGTGGCGGCGGTCTCGATCTCGCCCGCCTCGATCCGGACGCCGTTGACCTTGAGCTGGTGGTCGCGGCGGCCGGCGAAGTGCAGCCGGCCGTCGGGGGCGACCCGGCCGAGGTCGCCGGTGCGGTAGAGCCGGACACCCGGAATGGCGGGCAGCGGGTTGGGCACGAACACCTCGGCGGTGCGGGCCGAGTCGCCGAGGTACCCCTCGCCCAGGCACACCCCGCCGATGACGATCTCGCCGGTCTCGCCCGGCGGCAGGGGCCGCAGTTCGTCGTCCACGACAGCGGCGTAGCAGTTGTCGATGGGTCGACCGATGGGGATGACGTCGCCGTCGCTGCGGACGACGGTGTGGAAGATCATTCCGATCGACGCCTCGGTCGGACCGTAGCCGTTGGTGACCGCCACGCCCGGCACCAGTTCGACCAGCCGGTGCACCGCCCAGGGGTCGATCTCCTCGCCGCCGACGATCACGTTGCGCAGCGAGGCGACCGCGCGCCGGGCCGCCGGGTCCCGGTCCAGGACCGACACCAGCGCGCCGAGCACGCTCGGCACGAAGTCGGTCATCGTGACGGTCTCGTCGGCGATGGTCCGGACGGTCCGCTCGACGTCGAGGAACCCGCCCTCGACCGGCACCACCGTCCGACCGCCGGTGGTCAGCGGCCAGAACATCTGCCACACCGACGAGTCGAAGGTGTGCCGGCTGTTCTGGAGCACCACCTCGTCACCGGTCGCCGCGAAGTGACGGGTCATGAACCGCAGCCGGTTGGCGATGCCGTCGTGCCGGTTCAGCGCGCACTTCGGGGTGCCGGTGGTGCCGGAGGTGAAGATGCCGTAGATCAGGTCGGCCGGGCCGATCGGCACGCCGGGCCGGCGGCGGGTCGGGGTGATCTCGTCGAGGTCGACGGGCAGGCAGGGGACGTCTCCGGTGTCGGGGCGCGGGCCGGTGCCGCGTACCACCGCGAGCCGGGGCCGGACCACCCGCAGCGAGGCGTGCAGCCGGTCCGCCGGCCAGCCGGGGTCGACGGGTACGAAGGCCGCGCCGAGCTTCATCAACGCCAGGTCGACGACGGGCAGTTCGAGCCCGTCGGCGAGCAGGACGGGCACCACGTCGCCCCGCCGGACGCCCCGCCCGGCCAGGGCGGCGGCGACGCCGTTGGCCAGGTCGTCGAGTTCGCGGTACGTCAGCGAGCGGCCCCGGAACGACACCGCCCGGCGGTGCGGGTGCCGGTCGACGCGCTCTTCCACCATGCCGGACACGGCCAGGAAGGGCCGGTCGTCGTACGGCGTCCCGACGGCGGCCGCCGCAGGGGTGGCGGTGCACCGGCAGGTGGGCCCGTCGGAGACGGGAACCGCCGCCACGGATACGGTGTCGCCCGCCCTCATCACGCCTCCTGTCCCCGTGCCCGCCAGGCCTGTCGTCCCGCCGCGGAAGGGACGAATCCGACCCGACGCACAGCAAGGGTAGTTATCGGCACCGGTCGATGCCCTGGCTGCTGGTCAAGGACATTAGAGGGCTGATCGAAGCGAGGGAATATGCAACTTTCTGCTACATCGATTCCTGTCACTTGGAATTGGCGACCGCGCCAGCGGGCGGCCCGCCGCGCGCCGCCCGTCCGGCGGACCGGCCTCCCACCAGGGAATCCTTCGCCCGCAGGCCGGCGTACGCGGAAGTTCCACGCTGGACCGTCGAGCGTTGGTGGAGGCGGACCGACGGGCGGACGGACCGGCCCCGCCGCGCGGACGAGCAGGCACGATGACGGGCGGTAGCCGGCGACGCGCTGGCCGCCGGACCGACCCCATCCCAGGCGCGGGGCGTGCCGCCCTCGGCGATGCCGTCGTCGCCACTCCCCCTTGTGCGCGAGCGCGACCTGAACGTAATCAGCGCGTGTCCATCTCCCGGCAACAGTGGGAGAACCGGCCCCGCGGGGCCCGGGCGACCAATCGGTCCAGCAGCACGCCCGGCGACCGGGCGGGCGCAGGGGCAAGGGCCAGCCGGAGCACGCGTGCGGGGGCCCGGCCGGACGAGCCGGCCGGGCCCCCAGGGGCGTCGCGGTTCAGCCGCCGAGGCTCGCCGCCGCCGAGGCGATCGCCGGCGCGAAGGTGCTCACCTGGGTGTAGACGCCGGGGTAGGAGGGCCGGGCGCAGCCGTTGCCCCAGCTCACGATGCCGACCTGGATCCAGGCGTTGCTCGCGTCCCGCCGGAACATCGGGCCGCCCGAGTCACCCTGGCAGGTGTCGATGCCGCCGCTGGCGTAGCCGGCGCAGATCTCCTCGCTCGCGATGATCTGGCCGCCGTAGTAGGAGTTGCAGGTCGCGTCACTGACGAACGGCACGGTGGCCTTGCGCAGGTAGCGCTGCTGCGCGCCGCCCTCACGGGTGGCGCCCCAACCGGCGACCGTGAAGGTGCCGTTGTCGTACGCGGTGCTGGTGGCGATCTTCAGCGTCGGGAGCGTGGTGACCGGCGTGGCCAGCCGGATGAGGGCCCAGTCCTTGCCGTTGCCGTTGTAGCCGGGCGCCCGGTAGACGTAGTTCGAGCGCACCTGGATCCGGCTCGACGACTGGAGGTCCACCACGCCGAGGGTGGCGGTGATGCTGGTGTTCGTACCGGTCCTGCCGACGCAGTGCGCGGCGGTCAGCACCAGGCGCGGGCTGTAGAGCGAACCGCCGCAGCCCATGGAGAGCCGCACCATGAACGGGAACTCCCCCTGCGCGGCCAGCGTCCCGCCGACGACGTACGGAGTCACCTCGGGCCCGGGCTTGGCGGAGGCCGGAACGGCCAGGACGAACGAGCCGGCGGTGACCGCCACCAACGCGGCGGCCAACCGGCCGACGAGTGTGCGCCAACGGACCATGGGAGCCTCCCGAACCCTCGCGGCGCGCCGAGGCGGTGCGCCGGAAACCGATGGCGGGAGCCTATGGATAGGCATCGATGAATGGCAATGGCCCGACACATCCCGCGTCGGTCATACCGTCGCCCGACGGGATCCGACCGCCCGACCGGACGCCGCCCGTTTTGCACCGGGACCGCCCGGGTAGGGCCTTGGCATGGACACGAACACGAAGGCAAACCTCGTTGGCGGCCCCCGCGACGGCAGCACCATCGACACGGGCGGCGACGCCCTCCTCGAGGTGGAGATCGACGGCATGATGCACCGCTATGTCCGGACCACCAAGCAGCACGGCGAGGACGGCACGGTCTACAACTACGACGGAATGGTGGCCCCGGACGGCGGGGAGCCCGGCGTCGAGGACCCGGAGGCCCGGGTGGCCTCCCCGAAGGCGGACGCGGAGGGCCACGGCGGAAAGCACTGAGCTGCGGATCAGCCCCGGCCGGGCACGGATGAACCGCGTCCGGCCGGGTAAGCAGCCCTCGACCTGGTGGAACGACCGGAGGTCGCGAGACCCCGCGACCGGACGCGCGGGCGGGCGGCGCAGGCCGGCCCGCCCGGGCGTACGGTCAGTTGTTGCTGATCCAGTTCCAGGCCGACACGACCCACTCGGTCTGCTGGAGGTAGGCGATCCCGAGACCGGCCAGGAAGACCGCCGTCACCAGGTGCGCCCCGCGCGCGCTGCGCCGCACCCGGCCCAACTGCCGCTCCAGCACCACCCGACCGAGCAGGCGGGCCAACGCGAACAGGCCGGCGGCCACCAGCAGGCTCAGCAGGAAGATCAGGAACGGGCCGGCGAGATCGCCGCCGCCCGAGATGGCCCAGATCCCCCAGCAGACGAAGGCGAAGAGTCCGCCGGCGGCACTCCACTCGCCGCCGCGCTTCAACTGCTCGACGTGCCAGCTCAGCGGCCGGCGCGGGGCCGGCGCGTCCGGCCAGCCCGTGCCCGTCGGCTCGTGCTCGACGACGGGGAACGGCTCCGTGCGCGACGTACGGGACTGCCCGACCGAGGCCACCCCCCGCTGGAACGCGTCGCGCTGCGGCGGCACCCCGACACCGGGCTGCGGCGGCACCTCGACGGTCCGCTCGGCCCACGGCTGCGTCTGGTCGACCATCTCGTCCCTCCCCTGGACCGACGGCGACCACCGGCCGCCGTCCGTTCCGAGGGTAGCCAGCCGGCAAACCGGACGCCGAGGCCGCACCGGGGCACGGCACCCGAACCGCGGGCCCCGGTGCACGGACTGGCCGGGCCTACGCCGGGCTCAGGGCCGTGGCGCCGTGACCGAGGTCACCGCCGACCCGCCTGGCCACCCGCCCCCACCGCGCCACCCGGCTCGTCACCCGCCCCACCGCGCCTTCCGGAGCAGGGCCAGCGCTCGACCGACGGCGGACGCGCGAGCCGGCGCGGATCGGGCCGGGGCGGTACGGTCGGCTGATGGGGGACACGGAGCGCCGCCGGCGCCGGCTGCGGCACCCGACCGGTGATACGGGCGGGGCCGGCGGCCCGAACGCGACGACCGCCGGGGTGCACGACGGCCCCGAGCCGCCGCGTGCCCGCCGCAGCGGGCCGGGCGACGAGGGCGACCGCGGCCTGCGGGGGCTCGTCGGCCCCGGCTCCTCCCAGGTGAGCGTGACCGCCGCGATGCGGGCCCGCGACGCCGCCCGCCCCACGGACGAGGACCTGGCCGCGGCCGAGGAACGCGTGGTGATCATCCGCCGCAACTGGACGCCCCGCGAGGACCTCCCCCGCCGCTGACGGCGGACCGTGGCGGGAACCGGCCCTCCCCGGGGCACGAACCAGCCTGGCGGCGCCCGGAGTCATCCGGGCGTCGGGACGACCGGTCGGGCGGTCAGGGCAGCGGGGGGAGCTGGCGGGTGCCCTCGTAGTCGGCCACCTGGGCGATCCGGCGGGCGTGCCGCTCGTTGCCCGAGAACGGGGTGGTCAGGAACGCCTCGACGATGGCGGTCGCCTCGTCCAGCGTGTGCTGACGGGCGCCGACCGCCACGACGTTCGCGTCGTTGTGCTCGCGGGCCAGTTGGGCGGTGTCGATGCTCCAGGCGAGGGCCGCCCGGACGCCGGCCACCTTGTTCGCGGCGATCTGCTCGCCGTTGCCCGAGCCGCCGATGACCACCCCGAGGCTGCCGCCGTCAGCCACCACCCGGTCGCCGGTATGCAGGCAGAAGGCCGGGTAGTCGTCGTCCGGGTCGAAGGCGTGCGGGCCGACGTCGACCACGTCGTAGCCCTCCTTGGTCAGGTGGTTGACCAGGTGCACCTTCAACTCGAAACCGGCGTGGTCGGATCCCAGGTAGACGCGCATACCGCGCAGTCTGTCAGGCCCGCCTCCGGGGCGGCGCGCGGGCGGCGCCCCGGAGGCGGATTCGTCACAGGGTCAGCGGGACAGCTCGGCGACCACCAGGCCGCCGCGCGCCTTCGGGGTGAACCAGGTGCTCTTGCGCGGCATCTTCTCCCGCGCCAGGTTGACCGCGACGAAGTCGTCCACCGTCACCGGCGCCACCAGCACCGCCAGCTCGGCCCGCCCCGCGTCGACCTCGCCGGTCAGCCAGCTAGCCGGGTAGTCGCCGCCGACGTAGGTGATCCGCTTGTCGCCCGGGTCGAGCCCGAGCGCGTCGCGCAGCAGCAGCCGCTCGACCAGGGCGTGGTCCAGGTTCTCCAGCCGGTTGTCGCCGACGTGCGGCAGGGTGACCGCGTACCCCTGGCCGGCGAGGCGCAGGTGGACGGTGCCGCCAGCCTCCGGGACCTCGACCGGGCCGTCGATCGGGCTGATCTCCGCGCCGGCGGCGCGGAGCCGGGCGAGCAGGTCGTCGGCGGTGGTGGTCAGCTCGCTGACCAGCCGGTTGTAGGGCTGGATCGCCACCGACGCCGGAGTCGTGATCACCGACAGGAAGCGCGGCAGCCCGCCGGTCTGGGCGGCGAGGCTGCGGTGGTTGCCGTCGGCCACGACCAGCTCGCCGCCGCCCGCCAGGGCGGTCAGCTCGTCCTGGCGCGGGCCCGGGCCGAGCAGCCAGATGGCGTGGGTGCGCCCCGCCTGGTCGGTGTCGGTCGCCGCCGGCGCGCCGGCCGCCTCGGTCGCCGCCGCGAGGGCGGCGTGCAGCTCGTCGCCGCGCCCGGTCTGGAGCAGGAGTACGGGCGACAGCAGGTGGCCCAGCGCCTCGGCGAGGGCCACCCGCTCCCGCACCTTGGCGATGAAGACGTCCTCGTTGCGGATGACCAGACCGGGCTCGTCGGCGCGGGTGGAGATCTGGTCGGTGTCGACCATGGCGAAGAGCCCGTACGCGTTCTCCTCCCCCGGCGCGCTGATCCGGTAGAGGACCACGACCTGCTCGGCCGGGGTGTAGCTGCCGTCGGCCTTCGCCTCGGCGAGCCGGGTCACCGCGTCCGGCAGGGCGTCGAGGAAGGACTTGCCCAGGCTCTCCGGCGCCCGATGCGGCATCTCGATGCCGAGGGCACTGTGCGGGTTCGCCTCGATGATCGCGGTGATCTCCGCGTCGTCGGCGAACTCGTCGTAGTTCTGCGCGCCGGTGCCGCCAGTGGTGATCCAGGCCCGGGCGATCGGATGCACGACCGTCATGTGCGAAGACGCTACCGGCGGCGCGGGTCCCGCCGACGCGGGACCCGCGCGTGGTCCACCAGATGAAAGAGCTACCGGGCGGGCGCCGGGTTCAGACGGTGCGGTCGGGCTGTCCCGCCGCCCGGCGGTGCCGACCGCCCGGCGTGGGAGCGCCCGCCGGTCGCCGGCCCGGCACACCCGGCCCGGCGGGAACGATCCTGCGGGACCCGGCCGACGCCGCCGGCACCGGCCGATGCTCGGCGGGCAGGACGGGCGCCACGGGCCGGTCGGCGGGCAGGGCGGGCCGGTGCTCCGCCGCCGCGACGGGCCGATGCTCGGCCGGCGGGGTCAGCCGGGAGGTGGCCGGCACGCGGGCGACGCCGACCACGATCGGCGGGGCGAGCAGGTCCACCATGTGGGCGGGAAGGTCGGGACGGAGCGTCGGCCAGCGGGAGTCGTCGACCGACCAGTACGCCGTGTCCGGGCGCTCGGTCACCCCCTCCCGGGTCGACGGATCGTCACCGGGCACACGGTGCTTGGCCATCGGTTTTGCCTCCACGAGCTGCGGGGTGCGGCCCTGCGGGTCGCTGCGGCGGACACCGAGGCCAACGATCCCGCCGCCGTCCCGGTGACGCCCCGCACACCCTTCCCGCCCCTGCTCACCCCCGTCCCGTGGCTCCACCCGAGGGGTCCGGGCCGGGCATCCGGCGCCGGACTCCTCGGGTCGGCGGGAGGACGGTCAGTCGAAGATCGGGTCGAGGTCCCGGGAGCGCTTGAGCTCGTAGAAGCCGGGGGTGGAGGCGACGAGCAGGACGCCGTCCCAGAGCCGGCCGGCGGCCTCGCCCTTGGGGGCCGGGGTGATCACCGGGCCGAAGAAGGCGACCGTGCCGCCCTCGGGACCGGGAGCGTGGATCACCGGGGTGCCGACGTCGGTGCCGACCGGGCGCATGCCGGCCTCGTGGCTGGCCCGCAGCGCCTCGTCGTGGTCGCTGCCCTCGGCGACGTCGGCCAGCGCCGGGTCGAGCCCGACGTCGGTCAGCGCGGCCACGAACAGCTCCCGCGTGAGCTTCTCCCGCCCGAGGTGGATCCGGGTGCCGAGCGCGGTGTAGAGCTTCCGGACGGCGTCCTGGCCGTACCGCTGCTCCACCGCGATGCAGACCCGCACCGGGCCCCAGCCGGTCCGCATCAGCTCCTGGTACTCCTCGGGCAGCTCCCGGCCCTCGTTGAGCACCGACAGGCTCATCACGCGGAACCGGACGTCCACGTCCCGGACCTTCTCCACCTCCAGCAGCCAACGGGAGGTGATCCACGCCCACGGGCAGAGGGGGTCGAAGAACATGTCTACGGCGGCACGCTCGCTCACGGCTGGTCCCTTCGAAACGGGGTGCGCCGGCCTCCCGACGCCTCCTGCGATCTTCACCCCGGCGGGTATCGACCGACAGCGGAATGAGAGCGTGACCTCGCCCACCAAGGGGTGTTCGTGCATGGAAGACTCGAATCCGGCCGTCACGAGCGGCCGATCACGGCGCCAACGGGGCGTGCGGCGAGACGGGATGGAGACGAAAAGTGCCGGGAGTGCGCAACCTGACGCAGGTCGAGGCCACGGAGCGGGCCCGCCTGCTCGACGTGACCGGATACGACATCAGTCTGGACCTCTCGTCCGCCGTACGGGCGGCCGAGGCTCGCACCTTCCGGTCGAGGACCGAGGTCCGGTTCCGGTGCACGGAGCCCGGTGCGAGCACCTTCATCGAGCTGGCCGCCGACTCCGTACGCTCCGCCACGCTCAACGGCGCACCGGTGGACCTGGGCGACTGGTCGGCCGAGAAGGGCCTGACCCTGTCGGGACTGGACAGCGACAACACGCTCGTCGTCGAGGCGGACTTCGCGTACTCGAACAGCGGGCAGGGGCTGCACCGCGCCGTCGACCCCGTCGACGGTGAGACCTACCTCTACAGCCAGTTCGAGACGGCCGACGCCCAGCGGGTCTACGCCTGCTTCGACCAGCCCGACCTGAAGAGCGTCTACACCTGGCACGCCACCGTCCCGGAGCACTGGAAGGTGATCTCCAACATGCCGGTGGAGCGGGAGGAGGCGGCGGGCGAGGGCCTGAAGACGGTCCACTTCACCACCTCGGTGCGGATGAGCACCTACATCACCGCCCTCTGCGCCGGGCCGTACCACGAGGTGCGCGACAGCCACGACGGCATCGACCTGGGCGCGTTCTGCCGGGCCTCGATGGCGCCGCACCTCGACTCGGACGACCTCTTCCTGGTCACCAAGCAGGGCTTCGACTTCTTCCACGAGCAGTTCGGCGTGCGCTACCCGCTGCCCAAGTACGACCAGCTGTGGGTACCCGACTTCAACGCCGGCGCGATGGAGAACTTCGGCTGCGTCACGCACGCCGAGGCGCACTACCTCTTCCGCTCGCAGGTGACCGACTACGAGTACGAGCAGCGGGCCAACACGATCCTGCACGAGCTGGCGCACATGTGGTTCGGTGACCTGGTCACCATGCGCTGGTGGAACGACCTGTGGCTCAACGAGTCGTTCGCCGAGTGGGCCAGCCACTGGTGCAACACCCACGCCACCCGCTTCACCGAGGCCTGGACGACGTTCCTGTCCATCCGCAAGAACTGGGGCTACCGCCAGGACCAGCTCTCCTCCACCCACCCGGTCTACTGCGAGATGCCGGACCTGGAGGCGGTCGAGGTCAACTTCGACGGCATCACCTACGCCAAGGGCGCGAGCGTGCTCAAGCAGCTCGTCGCGTACGTCGGCGAGGAGCCGTTCCTGGCCGGGCTGCGCGCCTACTTCGCCAAGCACGCCTGGGGCAACGCCACCTTCGACGACCTGCTCTCCGAGCTGGAGGCGGCCTCCGGCCGGGAGCTGCGCAAGTTCGCCGCCCAGTGGCTGGAGACGGCGCAGGTCAACACCCTGCGCCCGGAGCTGACGATCGGCGCGGACGGCACCTACGAGCAGGTGGTCGTGCTCCAGGAGGCGCCCGCCGGGCACCCGACGCTGCGGACCCACCGGATCGGGGTCGGCCTCTACGACCTGACCGACGGCCGGCTGGTCCGCCGCGAGCGCCACGAGGTCGACGTCACCGGCGACCGCACCGAGGTGTCCGCGCTGCGCGGCGTGCCCGCCGCCGACGTGCTGCTGCTCAACGACGACGACCTCACCTACACCAAGCTGCGCCTCGACGAGCGGTCGATGGCCACCGTCGTGCAGCACATCGCCGGCTTCGAGTCGTCGCTGGCCCGCGCGCTGTGCTGGACCGCCGCCTGGGACATGACCCGCGACGCCGAGCTGGCCGCCCGCGACTACGTGGCGCTGGTGCTGGCGGGGCTGCCGGCCGAGACCGACATCAACCTGGTCAACGCGGCCCTGCGCCAGGCCAACACGACGCTCACCTACTACGCCGACCCGGCCTGGGCGCCGACCGGCTGGGCGGAGCTGGCGCGCACCGCGCGTACGGCGCTGGCGGCGGCGGAGGCGGGCAGCGGCTTCCAGCTCACCTGGGCCCGCGCGTACGCCCAGGCGGCCCGCTCGGCCGAGGACCTCGCCACCCTGCGCGGCTGGCTGGCCGGCAACGACGTGCCGGCCGGCCTGGCCATCGACACCGAGCTGCGCTGGGCCGTGCTGGACGCCCTGGTCGCCAACGGCGCGGCCGGCACCGCCGAGATCGAGGCCGAGCTGGCCGGGGACCGGACGGCCAGCGGCGAGCGGGAGGCCGCGTACGCGCACGCGCTGGTGCCGACGGCGGAGAACAAGGCCGCCGTCTGGGCCGAGCTGACCGGGCCGGAGGCGCTGCCGAACTGGCGCAACCGGGCGCTGTTGCAGGGCTTCACCCACCCGGCCCAGACGGAGCTGACCGCGCCCTACCGGGAGAAGTACTTCGCCGTGGTGGGCCAGGTCTGGGGCAGCCGGGACAGCGAGCCGGCGCAGGAGTTCGCGCAGCTGGCGTACCCGATGTTCCTGGTGGACGAGGAGACGGTGGCGGCCACCGACGCCTGGCTTGCCGGCGACGGCCACCCGGCGTCGCTGCGCCGGCTGGTGGCGGAGGGCCGCGACGGCGTCGTGCGCGCCCTGCGGGCCCGCGAGCGGGACGCCCGCAGCGCCTGACGTACGCCCGACACGGTGAAGCCCGGTCCGCTGTGCGGACCGGGCTTCACCGTTTGGACGTCGGGTGGGCTCGGGTCGGTCAGCCCTTGCCGGCGTGGCTGGCGAGCTGGTCGAGGCCGTTGATGATGCCGCCGGCCAGGTCGCCGCCGCCGAACGCCGCCACCATGGAGAGCGCGGCGAGTCGGGCGTACGTGTCGGGGATGCGCTTGCGGGCGTGCCGACCGGTGACGATCTCCAGCTGCCGCTGGTTGGGCGACACCGCGATCAGGACCGACCGGTCGGGCTCGGCGAGCTGGCGGTGCAGCCGCTCGGCGTGCTCCCGGATCGGCTCGTCGAGGCCGCCGACGAAGACGGAGAAGACCAGGCCGGTGCCCTGGTCGGCCAGGCGCAGGGCCTCGTCGATGCGCAGCAGCTGGCGGGTCGAGAACGGCCCGTCCAGCACCTCGGGCGGAGTCCCGGCCTGCTTCTCACCAACGGTCACTTGCGCCTCCGGTTCCACCGGCCGGCGCCTCGACGCCGGCCCGCTCGAGCTTGTGGCTGGTCAGCGCCGGCGCCTGCGCGCCCGCTGCCAGGGCGGTGCCGGCCGAGTCGGCCAGCTGCTCCGGCCGGCCCAGGAACCAGACCGGAGTGAAGTCGAAGCGCCGGCCCGGTCGGTAGCGCTTCGCGCCGCCACCGCCGCCACCACGGTTACCGGCGTACGCCAGACCGGCGATCACCAGCACCGCGGCCGCCGGGATGCCGACGAAGACCAGCAACGTCTCGGTTACAGACAATCCCAACGCCCCCAGGCGGAAGAAGAGACCTCAAGGATCCGGGTCGGGTGGACGATCATGGCGCCGACCGCCCGACACCGCTGCCATTCACGTTAGCGGAGCCCACGGCCCGCCAGATTGCGGGGTGGCGATCCCATCCGCCACTGGAGTGCTCCAGTTGCGCAGCCGTGGCGATCAACCTCGCGTCGTCGCCGTACCGACCGGTCAGCAGGACCCCCACGGGCAGCCCCTCGGCGGTGACACCCACCGGCAGCGAAACCGACGGATCGCCCGTGACGTTGAAGACCGCGCAGTACGGTGAGAACCGGCGTTGCCGGTCGAAGTCCTCGGCCGGGTCGCCACCCTCAGCGAACCAGCCCAGCGGCGCCTGCGGCGCGGCGAGGGTGGGGCAGAGCAGCAGGTCACAGCCGGCGGTACGGCGTACGCCGAGGCGTACCTGCGCCTGGAGTTCGCCGAGCGTGGCGGTGAGGGTGCCGGCGGAGATCTCCGCGCCCCGGGCGCGCAGGTGGCGGGTCAGCGGCAGCAGGTCGGCCTCCCGCTCGGGCGGCACGGGCGCGAGCGCCAGCACGTACCAGACGATCTCGAACAGCGGCCACACGGCGGGCCCGATGGGCGCGGGGACGTCGACCACCTCGTGGCCGGCGGCGGTGAGCAGCGCCGCGGCCCGGTCCACTGCGGCGAGGCAGTCGGGGTGCACCGGCTCGTCGGCGAGCATCGGGGCGGTGAACCGTCCGACCCGCAGCCGCCCCGGGTCGGCCCGCCGGGCCGCGCCGAGCCAACCACCCTCGGGCGGGGCGGGCGCCAGGTAGGGCTCGCCGGGAACGGGCCGGGCCAGCACGTCGAGCAGCGCCGCCACGTCGGCGACCGTACGCCCGATCGGTCCGTTGGTCGGCAGGCCGTAGGCGCCGGAGCCCACCGGCCCGCCGGAGACCAGGCCCCGGCTCGGCTTGTAGCCGACCAGGCCGCACAGCGAGGCGGGGATGCGCAGCGAGCCGCCGCCGTCGGAGCCCTGGGCGACCGGGACCAGCCCGGCCGCGACGGCCGCCGCCGCCCCTCCGCTGGAGCCGCCGGCGGTGTACGCCAGGCCCCACGGGTTGCGGGCCGGCGGCGCGACCAGCCCCTCGGAGTAGAGCGAGCAGCCCAGCTCGGAGGTCGTGGTCTTGCCCAGGCTCACCAGCCCGGCCTGCGCCATGAACCGGACCACGTCGGCGTCCACCGGCGGCACGAAGTCGGCGAACGCCGCCGAGCCGAACGTGGTGCGCACCCCGGCGGTGAGGGTGAGGTCCTTGATCGCGGTCGGCACGCCGTGCAACGGGCCGCGCTCCTCGGCCGGTACGGCGTCGGCGGCACGGGCCGCCGCGCGGGCCCGCTCGCCGGTGACCGTGACGAACGCGCCGACGGTGTCGCCGAGCGCGTCGACCCGGGTCAGGTGGTGCTCGACCAGTTCGACGCTGGACAGCTCGCCGCGGGCGATCGCGACGGCCTGCTCCAGCGCGGTCAGGTCGTGCGGCTCGGCCATCCCCTCATCCTGCCCGCCCGGCCGCCACTGTGCCGTACGACACGGCCGGCCCGCGGTGCGACGCGCGCCATATCCCCCTGACATGACCACATCGGGATGACCGCCCACCGGCACCCGGCACGCAGGATGGATCCGATCGATGGCGATCACCGTCCACCCGGTGGCCCCCGCAACGCCGCCACCGACCCCCCACCCCCGCAGGGAGTGTCGCCGTGCAACCCCTACCCGCTCTGCACCCCGTCCCCCGCCGTCGCTGGTCCTCGCGCGCCACCCGGCCGCTGCTGGCCCTCGTCCTGGTCGGCGCGAGCCTGACGGTCACGCCCGCCGCACCGGCCGGCGCCCAGGACCTGCCTACGGCCGCGCCGCTCGCCGCCAACCCGTACGAGCGGGGTCCGGCGCCCACCGTGGCGAGCATCGAGGCCACCCGCGGCCCGTTCGCCACCGCGCAGACCACCGTCGCCGCCAGCAGCGTCAGCGGCTTCGGCGGCGGAACGATCTACTACCCGACCAGCACCGCCGAGGGCACCTTCGGCGCAGTCGCCATCTCCCCCGGCTTCACCGCGCGCCAGACCTCCGTCGCGTGGCTCGGCCCCCGCCTGGCCTCGCAGGGCTTCGTCGTCATCACCATCGACACCCGGTCCGTGTGGGACCAGCCGGCCAGCCGGGGCACCCAACTGCTGGCCGCCCTGGACTACCTGACCAACACGAGCACCGTCCGCACCCGCATCGACCGGAACCGGCTCGCCGTGATGGGCCACTCGATGGGCGGCGGGGGCAGCCTGTCGGCGGCCAGCACGCGGCCCGCGTTGCAGGCGGCGATCCCGCTGACCGGCTGGCACACCCAGAAGAGCTGGTCGTCGGTGCGCGTACCGACCCTGGTCATCGGGGCCGAGAACGACACGGTGGCCCCCGTCTCGTCGCACTCGGAGCCGTTCTACACCAGCCTGCCGGCCACGCTGGACAAGGCGTACCTGGAGCTGAACGCGGCCAGCCACTCGGCGCCCACCTCGTCCAACGTGACGGTGGCGAAGTACAGCATCTCCTGGCTGAAGCGGTTCGTCGACGACGACACCCGCTACGAGCAGTTCCTCTGCCCGGCCCCCCGGGGCACGACGATCGAGGAGTACCGGGACACCTGCCCGCACTCCTGAACCCACAGCTCCGGAGCCGTCGCGCGCACTGGGGGCCGCGACGGCTCCGGATTCCATTCCCGCGGGCCGGGCGTGGGACGCCGCCGGCCGGCGGGTGCCGGCTGACCGTGGCGCCGCGCGGCGGCGCGGGTCAGGAGCGGGTGCCGAGGAACCGCAGCGCGTTGCCGCCCAGCAGCAGGTCGCGCTGCTCGCCGGTGAGGAAGTCCGCCTCGCGCACCACCCGGCCGACCGGCCGTTCCCCCAGCGGGTACGGGTAGTCGCTGCCGACGAGCACCCGCTCGGCACCCATCGTGTCGACCAGCAGCCGCAGGGCGGGCGCGGAGAAGACCACCGAGTCGACGCAGAACCGGTCGACGTACGAGCTGGGCGGGACGGTGGAGGCACCGCGTACCAGGTCGCCACGGCGGTGCCAGGCGTTGTCGGCCCGGCCCAGCCAGAACGGGAAGCTGCCGCCGCCGTGCGCGAAGCAGATCCGCAGTGTGTCGGGCACCCGGTCGAAGACGCCGCCGAGGATCAGCGCCAGCACCGACAGGTGCGTCTCGGCGGGCATCCCGGCGAGCCAGCGGGCCATCCACCGGTCCAGCCGGGGGCCGCCCGGCATGTCCCACGGATGGACGAAGACCGGTGCGCCCACCTCGGCGCAGTGCGTCAGGAACTCCACGATCCCGGCGTCGTCCAGGTCGCGGTCGCCGACGTGGTTGCCGATCTCCACCCCGGCGTGCCCGGCCGCGAGGCAGCGGTCCAGCTCGGCGCAGGCCGCCTCCGGGTCCTGCAACGGCACCTGACAGAACGGCACCAGCCGGTCGCCACCGGCGGCGGTGACCTCCAGGGTCAGGTCGTTGAATATCCGCGCCACCTTCACCGCCTGCTCGGCGGGGCGGTCGTAGCTGAAGAAGACCGGGGTGGGCGAGACGACCTGCACGTCCACGCCGTCGGCGTCCATGTCGCCGAGCCGGGTCGGCGCGTCCCAGCACTCCGCCCCGACGGGGCGGAACTCCGTCTCCCCCACCATGATCATGGCGGCCCGCTCGGAGTCGACCCGCAGCCGGGGCCAGTCAGACCCGCCGCACGCCGCGCCGAGGTCCGGCCATCCCTTCGGTACGACGTGCGTGTGCACGTCGACCACCGGCGGCCGGGCCGGCCCGGGACCGCGCATCAGCCCTTGCCCGGGTGCAGCGCGCCGCAGTTCGCGCAGGTCCGCGCGGCCTCGTCGGCGTAGAACGCCGCGAAGACCGGGGGCAGGTCGGCGGCGATGTCCCGGACCTGCAACTCGACCTCGTGCACCTTGTGCCCGCACTCGGCGCAGTACCACTGGAACTTCTCCAGCGTGCCCTCCTCGCGGACCCGCTCCACGACCACGCCGATCGAGCCGGCCTCGGGACGCTGCGGCGAGTGCGGGGTGTTGCGCGGCAGCATCCACATCTGACCCTCGCGCACGTGCACCGTACGCGGCCCCTCCGGGAGCATCAGGTTGATGTGCATGTTGCCCTTGACCTGGTAGAAGAACTCCTCGTACGGGTCGACGTGGAAGTCGGTGCGCTGGTTGGGGCCGCCCACCACCATCACGATGAAGTCGTCCCCGCCCGGGAACATCTCCTTGTTGCCGACCGGCGGCTTGAGCAGGTGCTGGTTCTCCGCGATCCAGCCCGGGAAGCTGAACGGCTCCGCGATCTCACTCACGACTGACCTCCTGACGGAAGAAGGGCCACGGCCTGGATTTCGATGAGCAGGTGCGGGTGGGGTAGTTGGTGTACGGCGACGGTGGTGCGGGTGGGGCCGGTGGCGTCGAAGTATTCGGCCCAGACCTGGTTGTAGCCGCCGAAGTCGTTCATGTTGACGAGGTAGGTGGTGACCTGCACGAGGTCGCTCAGGTCCGCGCCGACCGTCCGTAGCAGGTCTCGGATGTTGTCGATGACGGCTCGGGTCTGTGCGCGGATGTCGAGGTTGGTGGTGCCGTACTCGTCGACCTGCACGCCGGCGAAGGTGTTGTCGGGTCGGCGGCTGGAGGTGCCGGAGACGTAGACGAAGCCGCCGGCGACCTTGACGTGGGGAAACGCGCCACGCGGTGTGGCCTTGCCGGCGACGACGTGCGCCCGCGCGCCCGTGCCGTGGGCTGCTGGTGTGCCCTGGCTTGCGGTCGTATCCTGGCCGGCGGTCGTGCCGTGGTTTGTGGTCATGCTGCTGCTCGTAGGGTGGTGGTGCCGAGGTGTTCGACGACGGCGCGGACGTGGGCGCCGGGTTTCAGGGGGACGGCGGCGGTGGCGGCGCCGGCGAGGAACACCCAGCCTTCGCGTAGGCGTACGCCGTGGCGGCCGGCGAGGCGGATGCCTTCGTCGAGTGCGCGGCGGGGGTCGCCGAGGATCGCGGCGGTCGAGCCGACCTGCGCGACGCGTCCGTCGATCTCCAGCAGCACACCCAGGTTGTCCAGGCCGTCGGGGACCGGCGACCAGGCGCCGATGACGAAGGCGGCGGCGGAGGTGTTGTCCGCGATCACGTCCGGCAGGGAGAAGCTGAAGTTCGCGTAGCGGGAGTCGATGACCTCGATCGCGGGTGCGACTGCCCGGACCGCGTCGGTGAAGTCGCCCACCGGTTCGCCGGGTTCGGGGAGGCGGTCGAGGAGGAACGCCACTTCGGGCTCGACGCGGGGGTGGATGAACGCGGTGGGGTCGAGGGTGCCGCCGTCGGGGATGCGCATGGTGTCGGTGAGCCGGCCCCAGATGACCTCGTCCACGCCGACCTGCGCCATCTTCGCCTTGCTGGTCAGGCCCATCTTCAACCCGACCACACGCTCGCCCCGGTCGAGGCGACGCTGGATCAGCGCGGTCTGCACCGCGTACGCCGCATCCACGTCCAGGCCGGTCTCGGCGGCCAACTGTGCGATCGCGGTGGCGGTGTCGGCCGCCACGCCGAGGCGTTCGGCGATACCGGCGGTGTCCGGGCCGATCATGAGGTCTCCTTGCCGGCGAGGTCCAGTGCCACGTCCACGATCATGTCCTCCTGCCCGCCGACCATGCGGCGGCGGCCCAGCTCGACCAGGATCGAGCGCACGTCCACCCCGTACTTGTCCGAGGCCCGCTCGGCGTGGCGCAGGAAACTCGAATACACCCCGGCATAGCCGAGGGAGAGGGTTTCGCGGTCGACCTGCACGGGCCGGTCCTGCAACGGCCGCACGATGTCGTCGGCGGCATCCATCAGGGCGAACACGTCACAACCGTGCTCCCAGCCGTGCAACTCCGCGACCGCCACGAACACCTCCAACGGCGCGTTACCGGCACCGGCACCCTGCCCGGCCAACGACGCGTCCACCCGCACGGTGCGCCCCGACGGCGAGCCGAGCGGACCGTCGCCGGCGATGCGGCCGTGCTCGACCGCGACGACGCTGTTGGCGACGCCGAGGGACAGGTTGTGGTGGGCATGGATACCGATCTGCGTGCTCGGCTCCAACACCTGCCGGTACGCATCCACCCGCTGCGCCACATCCGACATCAGCAACCGGCCTCCGGAGTCGGTGACGTAGACGCAGTGCGCCCCGTACGACTCCATCAACTTCGCCTGTCCGGCGAGGCCGGCGGGGTCGTTCATGTGCGACATCATCAGGAACCCGGAGACGTCCATGCCGTTCTCCCGCGCCCACGCGATGTGCTGCGCCGAAATATCGGCCTCCGTGCAGTGCGTCGCGATGCGCACACTCGTCACGCCGAGGGCCTTCGCCGCCTTGAGGTCGGCGATCGTGCCGATACCGGGCAGCAGCAACGTGGTGAGCTTCGCGTTCGTCATGACCTCGGCCGCCGCCGCGATCCAGTCGGCGTCGCTGGCCGCACCATGGCCGTAGTTCACGCTGGAGCCGGCCAGCCCGTCACCGTGGGCGACCTCGATCGCGGCCACCCCCGCCGCGTCGAGCGCAGCGGCGATGGTGCGGACCTGCTCCACCGTGTAGCGGTGCGCCACGGCGTGCATGCCGTCGCGCAACGTCACGTCCTGGATGTACAGATCAGTCACGACAGGACCTCCGAAGCAGCCTCGGAACGCAACGCCACCAGCCGCTCCGCCGTGCGCAGCGCCGCCGACGTCATGATGTCCAGGTTCCCCGCGTACGCCGGCAGGTAATGGCCCGCGCCGGAGACCTCCAGGAACACCGACACCTGCAACCCGCGCAGATGCCGACCCAACGACGGCACAAAGGTGTCGACACGGTCGAACTGCACGTCCTGCTTCAACCGATACCCCGGCACGTACTCCTGCACCGCCGCCACCATCGCCGCCACCGACCCGGCGATCGCCGCCCGATCCGCGTCGGCGTCCTCACACAGGCAGTACACCGTGTCGCGCATCAACAGCGGCGGATCCGCCGGGTTCAACACGATGATCGCCTTACCCCGCTGCGCGCCACCGACGACCTCGATCGCCCGCGCCGTGGTCTCGGTGAACTCGTCGATGTTCGCCCGCGTACCCGGCCCCGCCGACCGCGACGCGATCGACGCCACGATCTCCCCGTACACCACCGGCGTCACCCGACCCACGGCGGCGACGATCGGCACCGTCGCCTGCCCACCACACGTCACCATGTTCACGTTGCGCTCGCCCAGATGCTCGTCCAGGTTCACCGGCGGCACCACATACGGACCGACCGCCGCCGGCGTCAAATCCACCACCAGCCGACCATGCGCCGCCAACACCGCGTCGTTGCGCCGATGCGCACCCGCCGACGTGGCATCGAACACCAACTCCACCTCGGCGAACTCCGGCATCGCGACGAGGCCGTCGACACCATCGGCGGTGGTCGCCACACCCAACCGGCGCGCCCGCGCCAACCCGTCGGACTCGGGGTCGATGCCCACCATCGCCACCATCCGCAGGCTGTCACTCAACCGCAGCACCTTGATCATCAGATCGGTACCGATGTTGCCCGACCCGATCACCGCCACCCCAACGCTCACACCACACCCCTGTCACCGAGGACCACACCGGTCGCCAACCCACCCCGCACGGTCACGACGCCTCCCCCGAGAAACAGGTACGCACCGAACCCAGCCCCGAGATGCGCGCCTCGTACGCCGCACCAGGCGTCACCGGCACCATCGGGCCGAGCGCCCCGGACAGCACCACATCCCCGGCACGCAACGGATCACCGGAGCGGGCCATCGTCTGCGCCAACCACTGCACCGCGTGCAACGGGTTACCCAGGCACGCCGCGCCCGCCCCCACCGACACCGGCTCACCAGCCCGCTCCAGGACCATCCCGCACAACCGCAGGTCCACATCCGCCAGCCGACGCGGCGCGGTACCGAGCACGAACAGACCGCTGGAGGCGTTGTCCGCCACCGTGTCCACGATCGAGATGTCCCAACCCGCCACCCGCGAATCCACGATCTCGATCGCCGGCAACACGTGATCCACCGCCCGGATCACATCCACGCTCGTGATCCGCTCGTCGGGCAGATCCGCACCCAGCACGAACGCGACCTCCGCCTCCACCCGAGGCTGCAACAGCCGGTCCATCTCCACCTCGGCCCCGTCGGGCACCGCCATGTCGTCGAGCAGCACCCCGAAGTCCGGCTGGAACACACCGAAGCTCTCCTGCACCGCCCGCGACGTCAACCCGACCTTCGCACCCACCCGCCGGTGGCCGCGCTGCAACCACTGCCGCACCTGGAGCTGCTGGACGAGGTACGCAGAGGTGACGTCGCCCTCGG
Source organism: Micromonospora echinofusca (assembly GCF_900091445.1). Classification (NCBI taxonomy): domain Bacteria; kingdom Bacillati; phylum Actinomycetota; class Actinomycetes; order Micromonosporales; family Micromonosporaceae; genus Micromonospora; species Micromonospora echinofusca. The sequence continues at coordinate 880,773 of NZ_LT607733.1, read as the reverse complement.
GCAACAACCGCCCCCGCAGCGGCGGGCACGGCTTGCCGCTCTCCCGCGCCTCGACCAACTCCCGGGCCGCCGCCTCGTAATCGACGCTCATGTCAGCCTTCCGCTCCGCTCGCCGCCGCCACGACACTCCGCGACACCCATGTGCTCGCCACGCCCGCTCATGTCAGGTCCACGCAGACGTTGGTCAGCTCGGAATAGAAATCCAGGGAGTGCACGCCACCCTCACGCCCGATACCCGACGCCTTCACCCCACCAAACGGCGTCCGCAGATCCCGCAAGAACCACGTGTTCACCCACACGATCCCCGCATCCAACCGCGCCCCCGCCCGATGCGCCCGACCCACATCCCGCGTCCACACCGCCGCCGCCAACCCATACTCCGTGCCGTTGGCCAACGCGAACGCCTCCTCCTCATCATCGAACGGCGCCACATGCACCACCGGCCCGAAGATCTCCTCCGTATTCGTCCGCGCCCCCGCAGCCAACCCCGTCAACACCGTCGGCTGCACATACGCGCCACCATCACGCGCATCACCAAACGCCGGCACCCCACCCCCGGCCAACACCTGCGCACCCTCACCCCGAGCCACGTCGTAATAGCCCAGCACCTTGTCCCGATGCTGACGCGAAATCAACGGCATGTTCACCGTCGCCTCATCCGCAGGCCACCCGAACCGCAACCCGCCGGCCTCCCGCGCAAGCCGCGCCGTGAACTCCTCGAACACCGGCCGCTGCACGTAGATCCGCTCCGTGCAGAGGCAGACTTGACCGCCGTTGGTGAAGCTGGAGCGCACCGAACCGGCCACCGCCACGTCCAGATCCGCGTCGGCGAACACCAGCCCCGCGTTCTTGCCACCCAACTCGAACGACACCGGCCGCACCCCATCAGCCGCCGCCCGCATAATCGTGCTGCCCGTCGACGACTCACCGGTGAACGTGATCGCGTCCACCCCCGGATGCCGGGTCAGGAACTCACCCGCCGAATCCGGACCGAAACCGTGCACCAGATTGAACACACCCTCCGGCACACCGGCAGCCGCCATCACCTCCGCCAACAACGTCGCCGACGCCGGCGTCTCCTCACTCGGCTTCACCACCACCGCATTGCCGCAGGCAAGGGCAGGAGCGACCTTCCACGTCAGCAGCAGCAGCGGCAGGTTCCACGGCACGATCACCGCCACCACACCCACCGGCTTACGCACCGCATAGTTCAACGCCCGCCCACCCGACGGCGTCACCGTCGTGAACGACTCCGTCGACGCCGTCGCCACAATCTCCGCGAACGCCCGGAAATTCGCCGCACCACGCGGAACATCCAACGTCCGCGCCTGCGAAATCGACTTACCCGTATCCGCCACCTCAGCGGTCACCAGATCATCGAAACGACGCTCCAACTCCTCGGCGACCCGACGCAACACCTCCGCACGTTCCCGCTCCCCCATCCGACCCCACGGCCCCCGCAACGCCCCCCGCGCCGCCGCGACCGCATCGTCCACACACCCCCGATCCGCCTCCACCACCTCGAACACCGGCTCACCCGTCACCGGACTGCGCTTGACGAACCGCCGCCCACCCCCGACGAACTCACCACCGACGAAGTTGCGCAGCAGGCCCGGGCCGTCGGGCGCCCGCCCGGTCATCAACCGGGGATCCCAGGTCACGGTCATCGACGCCTCCCTCGGCTGATCGTGAGGCCGACCGCCCCGGCCAGCAGCGCGGCCGCACCGGCGGCCACCGCCCCGAGCATCCGGTGCTGGCGGCGGACCCGGCGACGCACCTGGGCGTACGGGGTGGTCGAGAAGGACACCAGCTCGTAGCGGGAGACGTACCGGCCCGGCAGCAGCCGCTCCAGCGCGTGCTCGACCTTGCGGCCGGCCTGGAACAGCGGCGAGGCGACCTTGTCCCGCATCTCCACGAAGTTCGCCAACGCCATCTGCGCGATGGCCTCGGCGTTCTCCTGCCGTCGCTGCTGGAACAGCGGCAGCGCCTCCGACCAGTCGTCGGCGCACTCGTCCAGGCAGCGGTCCAGCTCGACCACGTCCTCGAAGGCGCAGTTCGCGCCCTGGCCGTAGAACGGGACGATGGCGTGCGCCGCGTCGCCGAGCAGGCCCACCTTCCCGTACGCCTGCCACGGGGTGCAGCGGACGGTGCCGAGCACGCCCACCGGGTTGTGCTGGTAGTCGTCGACGAGGCCCGGGGCGAGCGGGGGCAGGTCCGGGTAGTGCTCGGCGAAGTGCCGCTCGATGGCCGCCGGGCTGCCCAGCGAGGCGAAGCTGGCGGTGCCGTGGGTGGGCCAGAAGAGCGTGCAGGTGAACGAGCGGTCCGGGTTGGGCAGCGCGATCATCATCGAGGTGCCGCGCGGCCAGATGTGCAGCGCCTGCGGGTCGAGGGCGAACTCCCCGCCCAGCGGCGGAATCGTCAGCTCCTTGTAGCCGTAGTCGAGGAAGTCCACGCTCTCGGTCAGCAGCCCGTACGCCAGCAACTGCCCGCGCACCGCGGAGCCGGCGCCGTCGGCGCCGAGCACGACCGACGCGGCGGCCGCGACCGTGCCCTGCGGGGTCTCGAAGGTCATCTCGCCGCTGGTCGCATCGAGCCCGACGAGCCGGTGGTCGAAGGCGACCCGCACCCCCGGCAGGCTGGTGGCCGCGTCCAGCAGCGCGTTGTTCAGCGCGCCCCGGCTGATCGAGTTGATCGCCCGGTCGCCGGAGGCGCTGTACGACTGGAACTGTGCCTCGCCGTCCACGGGGTGGATCATCCGGCCGCGCATCGGCAGCCCGTCCGCCAGCACCTGCTCGTCGAGCCCGATGCGGCGCAGCGCGTCCAGGCCCCGCTCGGAGAGCGCCAGGTTGATGGAGCGGCCCCGCTCGGCGGTGCCGGTACGCGGGTCGGGCCGCCGCTCGTAGAGCGCCACCGGGTAGCCGCGCCGGGCCAGGAAGCAGGCCAGCAGGCAGCCGGCCAGGCCCGCGCCCACCACCGCGATCTCGTTGCGTTCCTCGGTCTCGGTCATCGGTTCACCTCCGCCACCGTGGCCGCCAGCGCCTCGGCGGCCCGCCAGCAGTCGTGGAACGTGGAATAGAGCGGCACCGGGGCGAACCGGATGATGTCCGGCTCCCGGGCGTCGGCGATCACCCCGTGCTCGTGCCGCAGCCTCTTGGCCAGCTCGGCCGCGCTGCCGGCGCCGATGCGCACCGAGAGCTGGCAGCCGCGCCGCTCCGGCTCGCGCGGGGTGACCACGGTCAGCGGGCGGTTCGCGGTCACCTCGTCGAACAGCCCCGCCAGGTAGCCGGTGAGCCGGAGGCTGCGCTCGCGCAGCGCGGGCATCCCGACGGCGTCGAAGAGCTCCAGCGAGGTCCGTACCGGGCCCATCGCGAAGATCGGCGGGTTGGAGATCTGCCAGGCCTCCACGGTGGCCGGCGGCCGGGAGACCGGGGTCATCTCGAACCGGGTGGCCGCCTCGGTGCTCCACCAGCCCTCGAAGCGGGGCAGGTCGGCGTCGCCGAGGTGCCGCTCGTGCACGAAGACCCCGGCCAGCGCGCCGGGACCGGAGTTCAGGTACTTGTAGGAACACCAGGCGGCGAAGTCGACGTCCCAGTCGTGCAGCGCGAGCGGGACGTTGCCGGCGGCGTGCGCCAGGTCCCAGCCGACCACGGCCCCCGCCGCGCGGCCGGCGGCCGTGATCGCCGGGATGTCCATCAGCTCGCCGGTGAGGTAGTTGACCCCGCCGAGCAGCACCAGCGCCACCGTGTCGCCCTCGGCGGCCAGGAAGGCGGTCACGTCCTCGGTGCGCAGGGTGTCCTCGCCGGCTCGTGGCCGCAGCCGGACGACCGTGGTGTCCGGGTCGAGGCCGTGGAAGCGGGCCTGGCTGCGCACGGCGTAGCTGTCCGAGGGGAAGGTGCTGTCCTCGATGACGATCCTGGTGCGCGCCCCGGCCGGCCGGTAGAAGCTGACCATCAGCAGGTGCAGGTTGACGGTCAGGGAGTTCATCACCACGACCTCCGCCGGGGTGGCGCCGACCAGTCGCGCGGCCGGCGCCGTCAGCAGCTCGTGGTACGGCAGCCAGGGGCGCTCGCCCTCCAGGTGGCCCTCGACGCCGAGCCGGCTCCACGCGGCCAGGTCGGCGGCGAGTTCGTCGCGGGTGGCCCGGGGTTGCAGGCCGAGGGAGTTGCCGGCCAGGTAGGCGGCCTCGGGGTGCCGGCCGCCGTCGGCCGGCGGCACGTGGAACAGGTGACGGTGCCCGGGATCGGCGGCGTCGAGGCGGCGTGCCTCGGCCTCGCCGTCGGCGAGCCCGAACGACTCAGGTGCTCCGGTGTTCATGGGGTTGTCTCGCTCTCGGGTCACATCGCTGTCCGGGCCGACCACAGCTCGGGGAAGACCACCCGGGCCATGCTGCGCTGCAACCACGCCAGTCCGGCGGAGCCGCCGCTGCCGACCTTGGCGCCCATTGTGCGCTGCACGGCCTTGACGTGGTGCTGCCGCCAGTCGCCGAACTGCTCGGCCACCTCGGTCAGCGCCTCGCCCAGCATCCGCAGGTGGTTCTCCGGGCCGGGCTCGGCGTAGATCCGTACCCAGGCCGCCTCGACGGCGGCGTGCGGCTGGTGCTCGGCGGTGAACTCCCGGTCGAGCAGGTCGCCCGGCAGGTCGTGGCCGTGCCGGGCCAGCAGGGCGAGCACGTCGTCCCAGAGGCTCGGCGCCGCCAGGGTGGCGCGCAGCTCGGCGTGCACCTCGGTCTGTCGCCGGAACGGCCGGATCAGCGTCTCGTCGCGGAGGCCGAGCAGGAACTCCAGGTGGCGGTACATCGCCGATTGGAAGCCGGAGCCCTCGCCCAGCAGGTTGCGGAACCGGTTGAAGTCGGCCGGGGTCATCCAGCGCAGCCCGTTCCAGGCCGCGTTCAGCCCTTCCAGGTGCAGCGCGGCGCGGCGCAGCGGGGCCAGCGCGTCCCACACCCGGTCGGCCCGCAGCAGCCGCTGCGTCTCGCGCAGCTCGTGGCAGGTCAGCCCGAAGTACAGCTCCATGATCTGGCTGACCATCAGGAAGGACATCTCGCCGGGGTCGTCGCTCAGCGGCTGCTGCAACCGGTGCAGCGTGCTGGCGTGCACGTACGCGTCGTACGGCACCCGCTCGGCGAACTCCAGCGTCGGTTCGCCGCCGTTGCGGGCGGCGCGGGCGGCGCGCTGCCGCGGGGTCGCCGGGCGCACCGCCGCCTGGACGGGTGCCCGCAGCTCCGTCTGCTCCACCGGTTGGCCTCCCTCTGCTCTGCGTCACCCGGGACGACCGACGGTCGGCCGTTTTCGGGGTGACCGACATGATCTCTCGGCGGAACCCGTGATCGGAATGCCGGATCAACGGCACGCAGGCCCTCTGACCTGCGGCGCGGAAGGCATGAGCTGGATTCGGGTTTGAGGAAGTAAGGTCGCCGCATGGACGACATGGACTGGGCGCTGCTGCGGGAACTGCAGGCCGACGCGCGGCTCTCCTTCAGCGAACTCTCCCGCCGGGTGCACCTGTCGCCGCCGGCCGTGGCCGAGCGGGTTCGCCGGCTGGAGGAGTCGGGCGTGATCACCGGCTACCACGCCCACGTCGACCTGACCCGGGCCGGCCGCACCGTGGTCGCACTGATCCGGATGTCCTGCTACGGGTCGCGGTGCATCCTGCACGACCCGGACGTGGCGGGGTGGCCCGAGATCCTGGAGATCCACCGCATCACCGGCGACGCGTGCAGCATGCTCAAGGTGGCCGCCGGGTCGATCGACGACTTCGAGGCGGTCATCGACCGGCTCGCCCCGTACGGCCAGCCGTCCAGCACGATGGTGCTCTCCACTCCGCTCCAGTGGCAGCCCGTGACCCCCGTGCCTCCCGCCGACCGGCCCCGCTGACCCGCCCCGGGTTTGCCCCCCGGCCAGCGGGAAAGCAGGCCCTGTTGCCCGGGGAGGATTTCCGGTGATCGTCACCGGAAGGGGGGATCATGCCGGTGCTCACAGCGTTCCAACGTGCCCTGACCCGCGCCCTGACCGTGTTGGGCCTGGTCGCGGCATTCGTCCTGACGACCGTCGCGCCCGGGTGGGCGGGAGAGAACACCTTCGTCGAGGTGGTGCCCAACAGTGCGCAGGCCGGCACCCGGGTGAGCATCCGGGCCGGTTGCGACAACGCGAACAACCGCCAGGCCGACGTACACTCCGACGCCTTCGGGCGGGTGATGCTGCGACCGGACAACGGCTTCCTGACCGGCCAGGTCACCATCCCGGGCAGCAAGGAGCCCGGCGACTACCCGGTCGACCTGCGCTGCGACAACGGGAAGACCGCCACCACCACGCTCACGGTGCTGAACATGGAGCAGCCCAGCAAGGGCCCGGCCACCGGGGGCGGTGGCACCGCCGGCGCCTCGGGCACCGGCTCGATGCTGATGGTCGGCGGCCTCGCGGTGGTGGCGCTGGCCGTGGGCTTCGGATTCTTCGGCAACCGTCGCCGGACCGGGTCCGGTTCCTGACCCGCCGTCGCCATGGCCGGCTCCCAGAGGCGTACCAGGCGATCGGGTCCGGACCGGGTCCGGGCGACCACCCGACGGGCGCTGCGGGTGTCCCGCCAGGCGGCGGCCGCGACGGCCCGCCGGCTGCGCCGGGTGGCCGGGGAGGCGGTGTCGGCGAGCGTCGCCACCACCGACCCGGCCGCCGGTCCGCTGCCCGCCCGACCCCGCTACCGCCGGATTCCGGCCGGCGGGCGGCTGGCTTCCGGCCGGGGGCCGGGCCTGCCGGTCCTGGTGATCGCCACGCTCATGGCGCTCATCGTCACCATGCTCGGGGTGGAGCGGATCGCGGGCGTGAGCGTGCTGCCGGAGCGGTTCCTCGCCGGGCTGCGGCCCGCGCCGAAGAAGTTCCCGGTGCTGCCCGCCAGCCGGCCCGTCGGCATCGCCATCGACCCGATCGACGTCCGGGCACCCGTGCACGCGGTGGGCATCGCACCGGACGGCAGCATCGCGGTGCCCGACGCCGCCCGCGCCCAGGAGGCCGGCTGGTACGACCAGGGCCCGACCCCCGGACAGTACGGGCCCTCGGTGATCGTTGGACACGTCGACACCAGCACCGGGCCGGCGGTCTTCCACAAGCTGCGGGACCTGCGGGACGGCGACCGCATCGAGGTGGCCCGGCAGGACCGTTCGGTGGCGGTCTTCGAGGTGGACTCCGTCGAACGCTTCGGCAAGGACCGGCTGCCGGTGGACGAGGTCTTCGGGGACTTCAGCCGCCCCCGGCTGCGCCTGATCACCTGCGGCGGGCGCTGGGTGGGCGGCGAGACCGGGTACGCCGACAACGTGGTGGTCTTCGCGTCCCTGGTCCGGGCCCGTACGGCGTGACCGGTGGCAGCGCCTCCTCGGCGACCGTCGGCACCGGCCGCGAGCGGCTCCGCCGGGTGCGGCCTGCTGGCGCTCGACGCCACGGAGGCCGGGCCATGCGGCGCCGTCGCGTTCAGCGGGACGGGGGGGTGACGGTCAGGCGGCCTCGGGCTCGCGCAGGTCGAGCCAGTCGGCCCAGCGGGGGTCCGGCGCCCGGTGCCCGAGCACCCGCCAGGCCGTGCCCCTCGGGGCCGCCGGCAGCGCGTGCAGCCGCCAGCCCAGCTCGGCGGGGGTCTTGTCGCCCTTGGTGTGGTTGCACCGGGCGCAGGCGGCCACGACGTTCTCCCAGGCGTGCCGGCCGCCCCGGCTGCGGGGGAAGACGTGGTCGATGGTCTCGGCGGGCCCCCGGCAGTAGGCGCACCGCCAACCGTCGCGGGCGAAGATGGCGCGGCGGGAGAGCCCGACGTGGGTGCGGTAGGGCACCCGCACGAAGCGGGTGAGCCGGACGACCGACGGCACCGGCAGCGCGTCGTGGGCGCTGTGCAGGATGCCGTCCCCGTCGGCGACGCAGATCGCCTTGGCGGAGAGCACGAGAATGGCGGCGCGACGCACCGACACGACGCACAGCGGCTCGTAGGTGGCGTTGAGGACCAGCGCACCGGAGCCCACCGTGGGTCGTATGTCAGGCATCGCGTTCACCCTCCCGGTTCAGCGGCCCCCTACTCGCCACCGCCGACCGGAAACGGGCGCGGTCGCCCACCACGGCCGACGCCGGCCGGATCACCGACGTCCGTGCGCCCATCGTCCCTGATCGGCCCCCGGATTGCACGCACTAATGTCGGAAGCCGACCGGGCATCACCCGGAAACGGGCAGATCCGCCCGCTGAGCAGCGACGGACCCCTCCCACGTCGCCGGCCGTCCGGCGCCCGTCACCGCGCCCCACCGCCCCGGAACCACGATCCGATGATCACGTTTACGCATTGAAGCCGATAAACACGATCAAGGAGAATCGCGATCGCTGGAGTGGCTGACGTGAAGCGGGAATCCACCATGAGACGCCGGCGGGAGCAAACGCCCAGGAAGGCCGTTTCCGGCGTCCACGGCGGGCCGCATTCGATCACCAGCCGTGCGGTGCGACCCGGTGCCGCCTCCTTCGCGCGTCGTCGGCCGCGCCGGGCGTCGACACGGGCCCCGTCAGACCCGCACCAGGGAGGACAGCAGTGCCGCGGTCTCCTCGGGGTGGACCAGCACGGCGGCGTGGCTGACGTCGAGGGACCGCACGTCGAACGGGTTGTCCGGGGTGAGCGCGTCGGCGTCGGCGATGAACCGGTCCTGGAGCGCGATCGGCATCGCCCGGTCGGCGGTGAGCCGCACGTAGGTGCGGGGGACGCGCCCCCAGGTCCCGGGGTCGGCCCGCTCCTCGCCGGCGTCCAGGCTCTCGTCCGGCTCCAGGGTGTTGAGGTAGCCGTGGAACTCGTCGTCGGTGCCGTCGGCCAGGACCGCCTCCCGGAGGATGGCGAGCAGCGCCGGGTCGGCCGTGCGCCAGTTGAACCGCAGCGCGCCCAGTTCCATCGGGTTCGCGGCGAGCAGGCCGCCGACGTCGTTCAGGGCGCTCGACGCGTTCTCCGCCGAGGCCTGGTAGCCGGCCGGGGTGTCGGCGGCGCAGCACCACGCCGAGATGTAGACCAGGCGGTCCACCAGCTCGGGGGCGGCGTTCGCGACGCCGGTCAGGGTGAGCCCGCCCCGGCTGTGCCCGACCAGGATGACGGGCCCGTGCTCGCGTACCCGCCGCACGACGTCCAGGACGTGCGCCACGTTGTCGGCGTGGCCGATGCCGGCCATCGCGCTCGGCGTGGTCGCCAGGGCGGCGAGGTCCTGCGGTGCCTGGTACGCCGCCGGGAACGTCGCGCCGAAGCCGTGCCCGGGCAGGTCGACGGCCAGCGAGCGGTGCCCGCGCAGGGCCAGCTCCCGCTGCATTGGCGCCCAGGTGAACGAGTTGCTGCCGGCACCGGGCACGAAGACGAAGGTGGAAGCTGTCATTTGATCATGGTAGTCGCGCTGTCACCTCGTATTCCCGGGGGCGCACCTGACCCGTGCGCCCGCGCCCGCCGGCACGCTCCAGCCGGGGCCGGGTCACGACGCGGAGGGTCGAGGGGATCCGGCCCCGCCGGGTGCGGTACGAAGACAGCGTGACCGTTGCCAGCCTGACGCTGCCCGCCCTGCCCGCCGTCGAGGCGCCGGACCCGGCTCCGTCGCCGACCTGCCTGGACGACGCCCTCTGCAAGAGCGTCTACGACATGACCGGCTCGGTGTGGTTCGCCGAGGGCAGCTACTGGATCCTGCTCAAGCCGCTGCGGATCGTGATGATCCTGCTGCTGGCGGTCGCCGCCCGGTGGCTGGTGCACCGGACGATCCGCCGGCTGGTGCGGACGACCACCGACGCCGGCGTACCGACCATGCTGCGTCCGCTGCGCGAGCGGATCCCCACCGCCGCCGTCGACCCCGGCGAGTTCGTGCCGGAGCGACGCCGGCAGCGGGCCGAGGCGATCGGGTCGGTGCTGCGCAGCCTGAGCACCGCGTTCATCTTCGGCATCGCGCTGCTGATGATCCTCAAGGAGTTCAGCTTCGACCTGGCCCCGCTGCTGGCCAGCGCCGGCATCGCGGGCGTGGCCCTGGGCTTCGGCGCGCAGAGCCTGGTCAAGGACCTGATCGCCGGCCTGTTCATGCTGATCGAGGACCAGTACGGCGTCGGCGACACCGTGGACCTCGGCGAGGCGACCGGCGTGGTGGAGTCGGTGGGGCTACGGGTCACCACCGTGCGCGACGGGCGGGGCGTGCTCTGGTACATCCGCAACGGCGAGATCGTCCGGGTGGGCAACAAGAGCCAGGGCTGGGCCCTGGTGGTGGTCGACCTGCCGATCGGCTTCGCCGGCACGGAGGAGGCCACGGCCGTGCTGCGGACCGCCGCCGCGTCGGTGGCGATGGACCCCGACCTGGCGCCGGAGATCGTCGAGGCGCCGGAGGTGCTGGGCGTCGAGCAGATGACGGTCGACGGCGCGGTGATCCGTACGGTCGTGAAGACGAGCGCCGACGGGCAGTTCGCCGTCGGCCGGGAGTTGCGCCGCCGGCTCGCCGAGGCGCTGGAGAACTCCGGTATCACCGCGAAGATCGCCGCCGCCCGGCTCTACCCCGGCATCCCGGTCCGCGCCCCCGGCGAGACCGGGCAGGGGGGCGCGACCTGAGGCGTCGGGGCGACGGCCGGCGGGGGTCGCGAGCCGGGCGGCCCCTCGGGTATCGTCCGTTCGTTCAGTCGGGGATGCGACGATCAACCCCTTCGCCCTAGCCAGTCGTCGGACGATCGGGCAAAATCCGGTGCACGCGCTCCCCCGGAGCGTGATCACATCCTCGCTGATCCGTAGATCTGACGACGGTTCCCGGGCCGTCCATCACGAGTGGCCCGCCCAGGGGAACGATGGAGGCGACGGTGCCTGACGAGCGACCATCCCCGGAAGGTCCGGCTACCTTCCGCGAGGTGTTCGCCAATCGCGAGTACGGCGCCGTCTTCACAGCGAGCGCTCTCTCCTGGATCGGCGACTACATCGCCAAGGCCGCGGTCACCCTGCTGGTCTACGAGGAGACCCGGTCCGTCGCGCTCTCCGCCGCCGCCTTCGCGGTGAGCTACCTGCCCTGGCTGGTCGGCGGCCCCCTGCTCGCCACGCTCGCGGAGCGGCACCGCTACCGGCAGGTCATGGTGATCTGCGATCTCGTCCGGATGCTGCTGATGGTGTGCATCGCCATCCCCGGCATGCCCGTCGCGATGATCCTGGCCCTGCTCTTCGCCACGACCCTGGCCAATCCACCGAGCCAGGCCGCCAAGTCGGCGCTGATCCCGCTGATCCTCACCGGGGACCGCCTGGTGGTCGGCCTGTCGATGATCAGCAGCGTCGGCCAGGCCGCGCAGGTCGTCGGCTACCTGGCGGGCGCGGCCATCGCCGCGTTCGATCCGACCGCCGCGCTCCTGGTGAACGCGGCGACCTTCGCCCTGTCGGCCGCGCTGGTGCGCTTCGGCGTGACCGACAGGCCGACGGCGATGACCGCCGCGCACCGCAGCCACCTGCTGCGGGAGACCGCGCAGGGCTTCCAGATCGTGTTCGGCACCCCGGTGCTGCGGGCCATCGCCGTGCTGGTCTTCGCGGCCATGCTCTTCTCCGTCGTGCCGGAGGGCCTCGCCGCCGCCTGGGCGAGCGAGCACGCCGGCCGGTTGGACGCCGGGGCCGCCCAGGCCATCATCATGGCCGCGAACCCCGTCGGCTTCATCCTCGGCGGGCTGATCGTCAGCCGGGCGTTCGGGCCGGACCGCCGGCTGAGTCTGATGCGGCCGTTGGCGGTGCTCTCGCCGCTGGCCCTGGTGCCCGCCCTGCTCGACCCGCCGCCGCTGGTGGTGGCGCTGCTCGCCGCCGCCTGCGGGTTCGCCGTCGCCGGCATGCTGCCGGTGGCCAACGGGCTCTTCGTCCGGGCCCTGCCCGACGGTTTCCGGGCCCGCGCCTTCGGCGTGATGGCGACCGGCGTCCAGGTCATCCAGGGCCTGGCCGTCCTGGTGACCGGGTTGCTGGCCGAGCGGTTCTCCATCCCGGTCGTGGTCGGGGTGTGGAGCGCGGTCGGGGTGCTGCTGATGACGCTCGCCGCCCTGCACTGGCCGAGCCGCTCGACGATCGACGCGGCCATCGAGGCGGCCCAGCAGCCGGGCGCGTCCGCCCCCCGGCAGGCGGGCCCTGGCACGCCGGGCCGGCACGGGGAGGAATCGGCCGGCGGGCCGGCGGGTCGCTGGGCGGTCGCCCCGGCACGGCGGGACGGCAGCGGCACACGGTGACCCGGCCCACAGCCGGCACCCCCCGGTCGGCCGGCGCGGCACCTGGCAGGATGGAACGGTGAATGCCGCAGGTGAGTCCGACCGGCCCGGTGCGTCGATGACCCTCTTCGAAGCGGTCGGCGGCGAGCCCACCTTCCGCAAGCTGGTGGACGAGTTCTACGCCGGGGTCGCCACCGACCCGCTGCTGCGCCCCATGTATCCCGAGGAGGATCTGGGCCCGGCTGCGGACCGGCTGGCCCTGTTCCTCATGCAGTACTGGGGCGGCCCCAACACGTACTCGGCGCAGCGCGGGCACCCGCGGCTGCGGATGCGCCACGCGCCGTACCGGATCGGTGCCGCCGAGCGGGATGCGTGGCTGCTGCACATGCGCCGCGCCGTCGACCGTCTCGACCTGCCGCCGGAGATCGCCACCGCGCTCTGGGACTACCTGGAGCGGGCCGCCTTCTTCATGGTCAACGCGATGGAAAACCCGGCGGGCCCGGCCTGACCCCGGTCGGCCCGACCCGGGTCGTGCGCCGATCCGCGCCCGGCACCGCCGGGACGACGGCTCAGAGCAGGGCGCCCTCGTCGTGCAGCCAGTCCACGAAGCTGGTGGCGACCGCCGCGCCGCAGTCGAGCATCTCGACCAGCAGCGCGTCGTGCGCACCGGCGCCGAACGGCACCTGCAACTCCGCGTAGATCGGCAGCTGGCCGCGCTCGGTCGGGTCGCCGATGTAGGCCTTGCAGAAGCGGCGGGTGTGGTTCCACTCGTTGACCACCCGGTAGGCGCGGTCGGCCCAGTCCGGCGGCACCGTCGCGTGTGGACGGGCCCGCATCACCAGGATCTCGTCCTCGGGGCCCTCCAGGGTGACCAGCACGGCGTGCCGCTCCCACATGGCCAGCAGGTTGCCGTCGCCGTCGGCCAGGTAGCGCACGTCGAGCATGTCGAGTGCGTCGCAGACGCGGCGCAGGGTGACCGGCTCGACCGTCGCGGGCATGTCCGCGATCACGGCTCGCTCCGTCGGTGGGCAGTCGTCTCCCGGCTGACGCGGGGTCGGTGGTCCGACCCGGACGGTGCTCTCCACTGTGACCCCGCTCCGCCTTTCCGGGTCGCCGCCGCCATTGGCGGGACCGGGGCGCCATGACCACCACGGCATCGCTCGCGCACCTCACTCCCCAGCGGATCCACTCGCCTACGGTGCGTTGGATCCGAGGATGGGCGGTACCCGGACAGCCGGGTTGAGGCACCCCCCCAACGGCAGCCCCAGGACAGAAGAATGAATACGGGTCATCCGAACGGATGAACTCAGAGCGGCCGCACGGCAAGTTCCGTGGCCTTCTGCGACCAGATCGCTCCGTACGGTCCCACCAGTCCGACCCAACGGCCGACCGTCCGCACCTGGACGTCGCCCCCGTCCCCCGTCTCGGCCGACCCCTGGGACGCCCCCAGGAAGCCCATCCGGACCAACCCCTGGACCATCCGCTGGGTCACCTCCACCGGCTCGCCGGGTGGGTCGTCCGGGGTGACGACCACCGGCACGTGGTCGAGCAGCGCGTCGCGCAGCGCCCGTTGCCCGACGGCACGGCCGCCGACGCCGTGGGTGCCCGCCTCGCGCAGCGCGTCGGCCGCCGCCGCCGCGACCCGCCGCAGCTCGCCGCCCGGCAGCGTCTCCACCCGGCGGCTCGCCGCGGGCGGCAGCGGCCAGCGCCACCGCTCGTCCCGCCGCGTCGGCAGGGCCGCACCGCCCGCCGCCAACTCGGCCAGCAGTTCCCCGGCCGAGACCGTGGCGTCGCCGGGGCCGTCGCCGGCCACCGTCCGGACGACCAGCACGCCCCACGGCAGACGCCCCCAGAGGGCCGTACGGCCCCGCACACCGCCCGACCGCAGCCGGACCGGCGCGTCGCGGTCCAGCCGGACGAGGCGGGCCAGGAAGGCCCCGGCGTCGGCGGCGTCCGCGATCCCGTGCCCGCCGCCGACCGGACCGCCGCCACCGGACCGCGCGGGGGCGGCCGGCCCGTCGGTCGCCGTCACGCCGCCGGCTCCTGCGGCGCGTACGTGAGCAGGAACGTCCGCTCCTCCGGCGTGATCCGCCGGGGCCGCTGCCGGGTCAGGTCGAACGGCACCAGCACCGAGCGGGCGCGGCTGGCCAGCACGTCACCGTCGAAGAGCTCGTAGGCGACGGTGAAGGACGCGCCCCGGATCTCCTCCACCCACAGCTCGATGCGCACCGTGGGGGCGGCCTCGGCGGTGGCCCGGCCGAGGGCGTACTCGACCGGGCGCAGGTAGTCGATCTCGTGCCGGCTGATCACGACACCGTCGGCGAACGAGCCCACCCCCCACGCCCGGCCGCCGGCGAACATCAACGCCACCCGCGCCTCCTCGTAGAGGGTGAGGAAGCGCGAGTTGTTGATGTGGCCGTACGCGTCCAGGTCGGACCACCGCAGGGTGCAGTGGTACACGAAACGATCACTCATGGTCGGCAGCGCTCCGCGCACTCAGTCGCGGGTCAGCTTGCGGTAGGTCACCCGGTGCGGCCGGGCCGCCTCCGCGCCGAGCCGGTCGATCTTGTTCTTCTCGTACGCCTCGAAGTTGCCCTCGAACCAGAACCACCGGGCCGGGTCCTCGTCGTCGCCCTCCCACGCCAGGATGTGCGTGGAGACCCGGTCGAGGAACATCCGGTCGTGGGAGATGACCACGGCGCAGCCGGGGAACTCCAGCAGCGCGTTCTCCAGGCTGGAGAGCGTCTCCACGTCCAGGTCGTTGGTGGGCTCGTCGAGCAGGATCACGTTGCCGCCGATCTTCAGCGTCAGCGCGAGGTTGAGCCGGTTACGCTCGCCGCCGGAGAGCACCTTGGTCGGCTTCTGCTGATCCGGCCCCTTGAACCCGAACGCCGCGATGTAGGCCCGCGACGGCATCTCGACCTTGCCGACCATGAGGTAGTCCAGGCCGTCGGAGACGACCTCCCAGACGCTCTTGTCACCGTCGAGGCCCTGCCGGTTCTGGTCGACGTACGACAGCGAGACGGTGGGGCCGACCCGGACCTCGCCGCTGGTCGGCTGCTCCAGCCCGACGATGGTCTTGAACAGGGTGGTCTTGCCGACGCCGTTCGGGCCGATGATGCCGACGATGCCGTTGCGCGGCAGCGAGAACGACAGGTTGTCGATCAGCAGCCGGTCGCCGAAGCCCTTGCTCAGGTTCTGCACCTCGATGACCGTGTTGCCCAGGCGCGGGCCCGGCGGGATCTGGATCTCCTCGAAGTCCAGCTTGCGGGTCTTCTCCGCCTCGTTGGCCATCTCGTCGTAGCGGTCGAGTCGGGCCTTGGACTTGGTCTGCCGTGCCTTGGCGTTGGAGCGGACCCACTCCAGTTCCTCGGTGAGCCGCTTCTTCATCTTGGCGTCGCGGCGGCCCTCGACGGCGAGCCGGGCGGCCTTCTTCTCCAGGTAGGTGGAGTAGTTGCCCTCGTAGCCGATGGCCCGGCCGCGGTCCAGCTCCAGGATCCAGCCGGCCACCTTGTCGAGGAAGTACCGGTCGTGGGTGATCGCCATGACGGTGCCGGCGTACTTGGCCAGGTGCTGCTCCAGCCAG
Organism: Micromonospora echinofusca; assembly: GCF_900091445.1. Taxonomy (NCBI): domain Bacteria; kingdom Bacillati; phylum Actinomycetota; class Actinomycetes; order Micromonosporales; family Micromonosporaceae; genus Micromonospora; species Micromonospora echinofusca. The sequence goes on along the minus strand of NZ_LT607733.1, from coordinate 865,013 downwards.
GAGACGCTCTCCGCGTCCAGGTGGTTGGTGGGCTCGTCGAGCAGCAGCAGGTCGGGGGCCTCCAGCAGCAGCTTGCACAACGCCACGCGGCGGCGCTCACCACCGGAGAGCTGGGTGACGTCGGCGTCCGGCGGCGGGCAGCGCAGCGCGTCCATCGCCAGTTCGAGCTTGGAGTCGATGTCCCACGCGTCGAGGTGGTCCAGTTCCTCCTGGAGCCGGCCCATCTCCTCCATCAGCTCGTCGGAGTAGTCGGTGGCCATCTGCTCGGCGATCTTGTTGAACCGCTCCAGCTTGGCCTTGGTCTCGGCGACCGCCTCCTCGACGTTGCCGAGCACGGTCTTGGCGTCGTTGAGCGGGGGCTCCTGGGCGAGCATGCCGACGGTGTAGCCGGGCATCAGCCGGGCCTCGCCGTTGCTCGGCTTGTCCAGTCCTGCCATGATCTTGAGGAGGCTGGACTTGCCCGCGCCGTTGGGGCCGACCACACCGATCTTGGCCCCCGGCAGGAAGCTCAGCGTCACGTTGTCGAGCACGACCTTGTCGCCGTGCGCCTTGCGCGCCTTCTCGAGGACGTAGATGTACTGGGCCACGGTGTGGGCTACCTCCGTAGGGTTGCGACTGGGGCTGGCGGGCGCGGGCGCGGGCTTCGACCTCCGCCCGCCGCCACCGGCCGATGGCCGGCCGCACGCACGCCATCCTCAATCCTGACAGGTACGCGGCGCCGCGCCCACATCACCCCGCCCCCCGACGCTCCGGGCGCGGCGCGCCACCCCTGCTTCCGGACAGGGGTATCGACAAGATCACGCCAGGGGTTGGACCATCGTGGGAAGGGTAGGTGACTCCGGCACGGGGCCCCAGAAGCCGCAGCTACGCTCAGTACGCTCATTCGCGGTTGACCCGTCAGCACCCGGAGGTGGCCGAACGTGACCGTCCGCAGCTCCTTTGTCGTAGTGGCGAACCGGCTACCCGTCGACGAGGTGAGCACCCCCGAAGGACGGCAGTGGCGTCGCAGCCCCGGAGGGCTGGTGACCGCACTGCACCCCGTCCTCGCCGAGCACCAGGGCACCTGGGTCGGCTGGGCCGGCGGCACCGGCGCCGCCCCCGAGCCCTTCGACCTGGAGGGCATCCGGCTGCACCCGGTACCGCTGAGCGCGGAGGAACTGGAGCGCTACTACGAGGGCCAGTCCAACGCGACGATCTGGCCGCTCTACCACGACGCGGTGGAGACGCCGGCCTACAAGCGCCGCTGGCGCGAGGCGTACCGCCTGGTCAACGCCCGCTTCGCGGAGGCCGCGGCGGAGGTCGCGGCCGAGGGGGCGACGGTCTGGGTGCAGGACTACCAGCTCCAGCTCGTCCCGGCGATGCTCCGCGAGCTGCGGCCCGACCTGCGGATCGGCTTCTTCCTGCACATCCCGTTCCCGCCCATCGAGCTGTTCATGCAGATGCCGTTCCGCACCGAGATCCTGCGCGGCCTGCTCGGCGCCGACCTGGTCGGGTTCCAGCAGCGCCTCGCCGCGCAGAACTTCGTCCGGCTGGCCCGGCACCTGCTCGGGCTGCGCTACGAGGGGCAGATGATCCAGGTCGACGGCCGCCAGGTGAAGGCCGGCGCGTTCCCGATCTCCATCGACACCAGGGAGATGGAGCGGCTGGCCACCGACCCGGCGATCCAGGCCCGGGCGAAGGAGATCCGCGAGGAGCTGGGCAACCCGAAGACGATCATCCTGGGCGTCGACCGGCTGGATTACACCAAGGGCATCGAGTTGCGCCTGAAGGCCTTCCGCGAACTGCTGGCTGACGGAAAGTTGACAGTTCCCGACGCGGTCATGGTGCAGGTCGCCACGCCCAGCCGCGAGCGCGTGGAGCACTACCAGGCACTACGCGTGAAGGTGGAGCGCGAGGTCGGCCGGATTAATGGCGAATTCGGCAGGGTCGGCGTGCCGGCGGTGCATTATCTGCATCAGTCGTACAGTCGCACTGAACTGGCCGCGATGTACGCCGCCGCGGACGTGATGATGGTGACCCCGCTGCGAGACGGAATGAATCTGGTAGCCAAGGAGTACGTCGCATCGCGCGCCGACCAGGGCGGTGCACTCGTGCTCAGCGAGTTCGCCGGCGCCGCAACCGAGCTGCGTCAGGCGTTCCTGTGTAACCCGCACGACCCAGACGCGGTCAAGGACGCCCTGCTGAGGGCCGTGCATGTCGAGAAGCCGGAGGCCCGCCGCAGAATGCGGACAATGCAACGCCACCTACGCACCCACGACGTGGGGCACTGGGCGAAGTCGTTCCTCACCGAGCTCGGTGTGCCTCAATCGGAGGTCGCGTGAACGCCGCCAGCGAGATCATCACCCCGGCGGCCGGCACGATGGACCCGGAGCTGCGCGCCGCCATCGGCCGCATCGCCCGGGTGCCCCAGCTTCTGATCGCCTGCGACTACGACGGCACCCTGGCGCCGATCGTGGAGGACCCGAGCAAGGCCGTGCCGCTGCCGGAGTCGGTGGCGGCCGTCCGGGCCCTGGCCGCCCTGCCCCAGACCACCGTGGCGGTGGTCTCCGGGCGGGCCCTGCGCGACCTCGCCGCGCTCTCCCGGCTGCCCAGCGAGGTCCACCTGGTCGGCAGCCACGGCTCCGAGTTCGACATCGGGTTCGTCGAGCGGCTCTCCCCCGAGCTGATCGCGGTCCGTACCCGGCTGCGCGACGCCCTGCGCGAGATCGCCTCGGCGCACCCGGGCATCCGGCTGGAGCGCAAGCCGGCGAGCGTCGCCGTGCACACCCGCGGGGTGGCCCCGGAGGTCGCGGCGGCCGCCATCGAGGCGGTCCGCAGTGGCCCCGCCACCTGGGACGACGTCACGGTCACCCAGGGCAAGGAGGTCATCGAGCTGTCGGTGGTCGCCACCCACAAGGGCACGGCCGTCGACCAGCTGCGCACCCAGCTCTCCGCCAGCGCGGTGCTCTTCATCGGCGACGACGTCACCGACGAGAACGCGTTCGGCAACCTGCACGGGCCGGACGTCGGCATCAAGATCGGTCCCGGCGACACCAAGGCCGGCTACCGGGTCGCCGAGCCGATCGAGGCCGCCCGCGCCCTCGGCCTGCTGCTGGAGACCCGGCGGCACTGGCTCTTCGGCGAGCGGGCGGTCCCCATCGAGCGGCACTCGATGCTGGCCAACGGCCGGACGGTGGCCCTGCTCACCCCCGAAGCCAAGGTCACCTGGCTCTGCCACCCCAAGCCGGACTCGGCGGCGATCTTCGCCGACCTGGTCGGCGGCAGCCCGGCCGGGCACTTCAGCGTCGCCCCGGAGCGCGGCGGCATCCCGCTCGGCCAGCGCTACCGCTCGGGCACGATGACCGTCGAGACCCGGTGGTCGGGCCTGACCGTCACCGACTGGCTCGACAAGCCGGCCAGGGAGACCACGCCCGACGGCCCGGCCGTCGTCAGCGGCGACTCGACCCTGGTCCGGGTGCTGACCGGCTCGGGCCGGGCCCGGCTGGAGTTCGCGCCCCGGCCCGAGTTCGGCCAGGTCGCGGTGCAGTTGCAGCCGATCGGCGACGGCCTGCTGGTGCTCGGCTCCAACGAGCCGGTCGCGCTCTACTCCCCCGGGGTCGAGTGGCAGGTCACCAACGACGGCGGCTACGAGACGGCCAAGGCGGTCGTCGACCTCTCCGCCGCCGGCGGGCAGGTCGTGCTGGAGCTGCGGTTCGGCACGCACAGCCTGGAACACCACCGGCTGCCGGTGCACGAGCGGCAGACCCTGGCCGAGCAACCGTGGAAGGACTGGGTGGCCACCCTGCGGCTGCCGAGCACCGCCCGGGACCTGGTGGTGCGCAGCGCGCTCACCCTGCGCGGGCTCTGCCACGAGGCCACCGGTTCGATCCTGGCCGCCGCGACCACGTCGCTGCCCGAGGAGCTGGGCGGCGTCCGCAACTGGGACTACCGCTACTGCTGGCTGCGGGACGCGGCGATGACCGCGCGGTCCCTGGTCGACCTGGGCTCGATCGAGGAGGCCGAGGCGCTGCTGCGCTGGGTCGACGGGTGCATCGAGCGCACCGGCGGGCACCCGGAGCGGCTGCACCCGCTCTACACGGTCGACGGCTACGAGCTGGGCGCCGAGGCGGTCATCGACACCCTGCCCGGCTACGCCGGCTCCCGGCCGGTGCGGGTCGGCAACCTCGCCAACCACCAGCTCCAGCTCGACGTGTTCGGCCCCATCGCGGACCTGATCGCGGCCGTCGCCGACGCCCGCGGCTCCGTACGCGAGGACGAGTGGCGGGTGCTCGACAACATGGTCGAGGCGGTCCGCCGCCGCTGGCACGAGCCCGACCACGGCATCTGGGAGGCCCGCCTCCCCCCGCGGCACCACATCTTCTCGAAGGTGATGTGCTGGATGACCGTCGACCGGGCGCTGCACGTCATGCGCCAGCACGGCGGCGAGGACCGCCCGGAGTGGGTGGAGCTGCGCGACCGCATCGGCGCCAACGTGCTGGAGTACGGCTGGCACGAGACCGTCGAGGCATACAGCGTGGCGTACGGGGACGAGGACATGGACGCCTCGTCGCTGTGGATCGGGCTGTCGGGTCTGCTCCCCGGCGACGACCCGCGCTTCCTCTCCACCGTCCTGCGGATCGAGGCGGACCTGCGCAGCGGCCCGGTCGTCTACCGCTACCACTGGGACGACGGCCTGCCCGGGCGCGAGGGCGGCTTCCACATCTGCACGGCGTGGCTCATCGAGGCGTACCTGCGCACCGGGCGGCGTACCGACGCCGAGGAGCTGTTCTCGCAGATGGTGGACACCGCCGGCCCGACGGGCCTGCTGCCCGAGCAGTACGACCCGCTGGCCGAGCGCGGGCTGGGCAACCACCCGCAGGCGTACAGCCACCTCGGCCTGATCCGCTGCGCGCTGCTGCTGGACAACATGCTCAAGCAGTGACCTGACCAGCGACGACGGCGGCCGGAGAGACACCTCTCTCCGGCCGTCGTCGCTCATTCCACGGGGTCAGCCTGACCGCCCGGAGCGAGCGGGCTCCCCGGAAGTCCCGCAGCACCAGCCCCGCCGAGGGCGTCGACCACGTCTCCCAGCACCACCACCGCGGGCGGGCGCAGCCCCGCGGCGACCACGTCGGCGGCCACCGCGCCGAGCGTGGAGCGCAGTACCCGCTGGGCCCCGGTGGTCGCCTCCTGCACCACGGCGGCCGGCGTCCGCGCCGGCCGGCCGTGCGCGACGAGCGTCGCGGTGATCGCCGCGAGGTTCTTCAGCCCCATCAGGACGACCAGCGTGCCGCGCAGTCCGGCCAGCGCGTCCCAGCGGACCAGGGAGGCCGGCGAGTCGGGCGCGACGTGCCCGGAGACCACGGTGAACTCGTGGGCCACCCCCCGGTGGGTCACCGGGATGCCCGCCGCCGCCGGGGCGGCGATCGAGCTGGTCACGCCGGGGACCACGGTCACCGGCACGCCGGCCGACGCGCAGGCCAGCAGCTCCTCGCCGCCACGGCCGAAGACGTACGGGTCGCCGCCCTTGAGCCGCACCACGGACCGGCCGGCGAGGGCCCGGTCCACCAGGATCCGGTTGATCTCCTCCTGGGCGCGGGACGGGCCGTAGGGGATCTTGGAGGCGTCGACCAGTTCGACGTCGGCGCGCAGCTCGTCGAGGAGCAGGCCGGGGACGAGCCGGTCGGCGACCACCACGTCGGCCTCGGTGAGCAGCCGCCAGCCCCGGACGGTGATCAGCTCCGGGTCCCCGGGGCCGGCGCCGACGAGCGCCACCCGCCCGGGCCGGGTGCCCGACGTCGTCCCCTCCAACGCCGTGGGCGCCGACAGGGTGCCCTCGCGCACCTCCAGCAGGGCGCGCACGGCGTCGCGGACGGCCATCGCCCGGCGCGGGTCCCCCCCGCCGAGCACCGCCACGGTCACCGGCCCGTGCCGGGTCACCGCCGGGGTCCAGGCGGTGGCGGCGGCACGGTCGTCGGCGCGTACGCAGAAGATGCGGCGCTCGGCGGCGGCGGCGCTGACCGACGCGGCGGCGAGCGGGTCGTCGATCGCGGCCTGCACCAGCCACGCGCCGTCCAGGTCGTCGGGGGCGAACCGGCGCGGCGCCCAGTGCAGCCGTCCCGCGTCGACGTGCGCGCGCAGCGCCGGGGTCAGCTCCGGCGCGACGAGCAGGACGTCCGCGCCGGCGTCGAGCAGGGCCGGCACCCGCCGGGTGGCCACCGCTCCCCCGCCCACCACGACCACCCGCCGGCCGGCGAGGCGCAGGCCCAGCGGGTACGGGTTGCCGCTCACGCCGCCCTCCCGCCGCCGGGTGCGCTGGTTCGCCCGCTCACTTCTCGGCCACCCCCGCCGAGTCGAAGGTGGCGACCTCGTGCAGCACCCGGACCGCGCCGGTGACCACCGGCAGCGCGAGCAGCGCGCCGGTGCCCTCACCCAGGCGCAGCCCGAGGTCGATCAGCGGCTCCAGGCCCAGCCGGCGCAGCGCGACCGTGGCGCCCGGCTCGGCGGAGCGGTGCCCGGCCACCATGGCGGCCACGGCGTGCGGGGCGAACGCCGCCGCGGCGAGCGCCGCGGAGACCGCGATCACCCCGTCCAGCAGCACCGGCGTGCGGCGGGCGGCGGCGCCCAGGATCAGCCCGGCCAGCGCGGCGTGCTCCAGGCCGCCGACGGCGGCCAGCACGCCCAGCGGGTCGGCCGGGTCGGGGGCGTGCCGGCGCAGCGCGGCCCGCACGACGGCCACCTTGCGGGCGTACGTCGGGTCGTCGACCCCGGTGCCCCGGCCGGTCGTCTCCGCCGGGTCGATGCCGGCGAACGCGGCGATCAGGGCGGCGGCGGGCGTGGTGTTGCCGATGCCCATGTCGCCGGTGAGCAGGATGCCCGCGCCGGCGTCGATCAGCTCGCCGGCCACCCGGATGCCGGTCTCGGCGGCCGCGCGGGCCTCGTCGCGGGTCAGCGCGGCGGTCACCGCCAGGTCCCGGGTGCCGGCGCGGACGTTCGCCGCGACCAGCCGGGGCTCGTCGCGGGCCGGCCGGTCTCCGGCGTGCCCGCCCGGCGCGGCGACCGGCAGCGCGGTGGCCACGCCGACGTCGACCACGGTGACCGAGGCGCCGGCCTGCCGGGCGAACGCGTTGACCACCGCGCCGCCGGCGAGGAAGTTGCCGATCATCTGGGCGGTGACCTCCTGCGGCCAGGGCGTCACCCCCTGGGCGTGCACGCCGTGGTCACCGGCGAAGATCGCGACGGCGGCCGGCTCGGGCAGCGGCGGCGGGCAGTGCCCCGCCAGGCCGGCCAGGCGTACGGAGAGCTCCTCCAGGGCGCCGAGGGAGCCGGCGGGCTTCGTCAGCCGCCCCTGCAACTCCCGGGCGGCGGCCATGGCCGGCTCGTCGGGCGGCCGGATCGCCGCGATCGTGGTCTCCAGCATCACGCCTCCAGGATCTCTGCCAGTACCTCGGTGAACGCGTCGGTGGTGGCCCGGTCGCGTACGGCGACGCGCAGCCAGTCCGGGCCGAGACCGGGGAAGGTGTCGCCCCGGCGCACCGCCCAGCCGCGCCGCCGCAGGGCGAGCCGCACGTCGGCGGCCCCGGGCACGTGCACCAGCACGAACGCGCTGGCGGGTCGGCCGGCGACGCGTACGCCGGGCAGGGCCGACAGGCGGGCGACCAGGTGGTCGCGGTCGGCGGCGAGCCGGACGGCGATGGCGCGCTCGGCCTCGACCGCGACGGGCGTGGCGCAGGCCGACGCGGCCGCCAGGGCCGGGGTGGAGACGGCCCAGAGCGGCTGGGCGGCGGCCAACCGCTCCAGCAGCGCGGCCTCGCCGAGCAGGTAGCCGATCCGCAGGCCGGCCAGTCCCCAGGTCTTGGTGAGGCTGCGGACCACCAGCAGGCCGGGCAGGTCCCGCCGCGCGGCCAGCGACTCCGGTTCCCCGCTCACGCCGGGGGCGACGGTGGTGTCGGCGAACGCCTCGTCGACGACCAGCACCCGGCCGGGCCGGGCCAGGGCGGCCAGGTCGGCGGCCGGGTGCAGCACCGACGTGGGATTGGTCGGGTTGCCGATCATCACGAGGTCGGCGTCGGCGGGCACCCGGGCCGGGTCGAGCCGGAAGTCGTCGTCCGCGTCGAGCAGCACCCGCTCCACCCGGTGCCCGGCGGCGCGCAGCGCGGCCTCGGGCTCGGTGAACTGCGGATGCACCACCACCGGCCGGCGCACGCCGGTCAGCGCCCGGGCGAGCAGCACGAAGCCCTCGGCGGCGCCGGCGGTGAGCAGCACCTCGGCGGGCGGGCGGCCGTGCCGGGCCGCGACGGCCGCGCGGGCCGGCCCCGGGTCGGGGTACGCGGCGAGGTCGCCGAGCGCGGCGGTGATCGGGTCGGCCAGCCAGTCCGGCATCGCGTCGCGCCGCACGTTGACGGCGAGGTCGACCAGCCCCGGCCCCACCTCGGCGTCCCCGTGATGGGCGAGGTCGGGCCCGGCCTCGGGACGGATGGCTTCGGCTCCGGGCCCGGCTTCGGCTCCGGGCCCGGGCCCGGCTCCGGCCCCGGCTTCGGATCCGCTTCCGGGGAGGGTATCGGTCGGCTGACCACGCATGTCCGCGATCCTGCCGGGAAGGTGGCGCGCGGGACAGCGCATCCCGGCGTGGGCCGCATCACCACACGGGCGTTCATGAATATTTCTCAGGTACGAATCGGAAATGTCATAACTTGGGCGTGTGAGCAACCGACCCCTTGCTGCCGCTGGTCGTCTCGTTCCCCTCCTCCGCGCCGGACTGATCGCCGGCATCGTGGTCGCCGCCGTGGCGTACCCGGTGGCCGCCGCCACCGGCCTCGGCGCCAAGGTCACGGCGCACGCCATGGAACACAAGACCAAGATCCTCACCACCGCGCTGCCGGCCGAGACGTCGTACGTCTACGCGCCGGACGGCAAGACGGTGCTGACGATGTTCTACGAGGAGTACCGGCAGTACACGAAGCTGGCCGACATCTCGCCGAACATGCAGCAGGCGATCGTCGCCGCCGAGGACAACCGCTTCTACCAGCACCGGGGCGTCGACCCGAAGGGCGTCGCCCGCGCCTTCGTGGCGAACGCCCGCTCCAGCGGTGTCTCCCAGGGCGCCTCCACACTCACGATGCAGTACGTGCGGATGGCGCTGCGGGACAGCGCGAAGACGCCGAAGGAGGTGCAGGAGGCCACCCAGCAGACCAGCCTGCGCAAGGTCCGCGAGATGCGGATGGCGATGGACCTGGAGAAGGAGCTGAGCAAGGACCAGATCCTGGAGCGCTACCTCAACTCCGCGTACTTCGGGCACCGCGCGTACGGCATCTACGCGGCCAGCGAGATCTTCTTCTCCAAGGCCCCCAAGGACCTCAGCCCCGTCGAGGCGGCCACCCTCGCCGGCCTGGTCAAGTCCCCTTCCGAGTACGACCCGGCCAGCTCCGACCAGAAGGATGCCACCGGCCGGCGCAACTACGTGCTCGACCGGATGGCCCAGCTCGGCTACCTCTCGCCGGACGCCGTCACGCAGGCGAAGTCCGAGCCGATCCGGCTCAAGCTGACGTACCCGCCGAACGACTGCGCCGCCGTGCCCGACAAGTGGAACAGCTGGGGCTTCGCCTGCGACTACCTGAAGAACTGGTGGAGCGCGCAGCCCGCGTTCGGCGAGAACCGGCTGGAACGGATGGACAAGCTGCGCCGGGGCGGCTACCGGATCGTGCTCAGCATGGATCCCAAGATCCAGGAGGCGGCGGAGAAGAACGTCGGCACCAAGGAGAACACCGGCAGCCCCTTCGCCAACGGCATCGTGGTCTCCGAGCCCGGCACCGGGCGGGTCAAGGCGATGGCGGTGAACCGGACGTACTCGCTGGACCTGAGCGAGAACGGGCAGAGCTCCAACCCCGAGGCCGGGCCGAACGTCAAGGCGAACTACCCGAACACCGTGGCGCCCCTGCTCGGCGGCGGAGACCTGCCGGGCTACCAGGCCGGCTCGACGTTCAAGATGTTCCCGATGCTGGCCGCGCTGAACGCGGGCATGCCGCTGTCCACCTCGTTCAACGCCCCGCACCGCTACCGCTCCGAGGTCTACGACGGCTGGGCGCCCTCCAACGCCAGCGGCGCGATGAGCGGCAACCAGACCATGTGGTCCGGCTTCGGCAAGTCGGTGAACACGTACTTCGTGTGGCTGGAGGAGCAGGTCGGCGCGGACAAGGCGGTCCACCTCGCCGAGCAGCTCGGGCTGCGCTGGCGCACCGACGTCGACCGGGAGCAGGCGTCCCCGGCGAAGGTGAAGAAGTGGGGTGCGTTCACCCTGGGCGTCTCCGACGCCACGCCCCTGGAGATGGCCAACGCGTACGCCGCCATCGCCGCCGACGGCCGCTACTGCGAGGCGATCCCGGTGCAGGCGATCTACAACCGCGACGGCACGCCGACCACCTGGAAGACGACCTCCGGGATCGAACGCGAGGTCGCCAAGCCGCGCTGCCGGCAGGTGGTGAACGCCGACGCGGCCCGCGCCGCCACCGACGCCGCGCGCTGCCCGACCGGCGACACCCCGGCCCGGGGAAGCTGCGGCGGCTGGTCGACCGCGGACAGCGTGCGGGGCACCGTCGGGCGCCCGGTGGCGGGCAAGACGGGCACCACCGACAGCACCCGGTCCGCCTGGTTCGTCGGCTACACCCCGGAACTCGCGGCGGCCAGCTTCATCTCCGACCCGGACAACCCGTTCAACGCGGTCGGCGACGGCCAGTCGCAGATCCCGATCAAGGCGGTGGCGCAGACCCTCCGCGACGGCCTCAAGGGCCAGCCCACCCGCCAGTTCACCCCACCCTCGGACCGCATGGTCCGCTGAGCCGCGCCGACCACGGTCGGGCGGGCCGGGGGGCGTCAGCGGAGGTCGGCGGAGACGAGGGACCAGACCTCCAGGTCGACCCGGCCGCCCCGGACGAAGCCGGCGTTGCGGAGCAGGCCCTCGTAGCTGAAGCCGCCCTTCTCGGCGACCCGGCGGGAGGCCAGGTTGCCGGGGGCGACCCGCAGCTCGACGCGCTGGAAGCCGTGTTCGAGGATCAGCGCGATGGCGAGCGCGTCGACCGCCTCGACCGCGAGGCCGAAGCCCCGGGCGTGTGCCGCCATCGCGTAGGAGACCTCCGTGCACCGGGCGCCCCAGTCGGTGCGCCGCGTCCACAGGCAGCCCACCACCCGGTCGTCCTCCCGGCGTACCACCGCGTAGTGGTCGCCGTCGCCGCTGTCGCGTCGTTGCCGGGCCAGGTCGGTGCACCAGGCCAGCCCGTCGATCTGGCCGGAGGTGTCGGCCAGCGGCAGCCACCGCTGGGTCTGCCGGTCGCCGAAGACCTCGTCGGCCGCCGCCGCGTCGGCGGCGGTCAGCGCGCGTACCTCGGTGCGGGGCGTGGAGACCGTCAGCGCCGGGAAGCGCCGCACGGCCACCTGACCGATCACGCGGGCACCCCGCCGGGCCGGGCGGCCACGGGCTCGGCCGCCGCCGCGTCCACGAGCCGCGCCGCCAGCCGCGGGTGCGCCGCCCAGTGCAGGGTGAGCTGCGAGGCGTGCACGCCCCGCCAGACGAAGCCCTCGGGCGCCCCGCCGTCCCAGCTCCACGCCGGCCGTGCCCCGGCACGCGGGGTGAGCACCCCGCTGTGCTCCTTGTGCCCGGTCACCACCGTGCCCGCCGGGCCCACGAGGCTGTCCGTCAGCGCGGTCGCCTCCCGGTAGCCCAGCACCAGGCCGTCACGGCGGGTGCCCACCGCGGCGAGCACGCCGCACATGGGCAGCCCGTCCAGTTCCCGGGCCAGCCAGAGCAGGCCGGCCCCCTCGGCGACGACGGGCCGCCCGGTGCGGGCCAGCTCGGCGACCGCGATGCAGAGCCGACGGTTGGCGGAGAGCTGCCCCGCGTACGACTCGGGCAGCCCGCCGCCGACGACCAGCGCGCCGGTGCCGGCGGGCAGCGCCTCGTCGTGCAGCGGGTCGACCGTCACCACCTCGGCGCCGGCCGCCCGCAGCAGCTCGACGGTCTCGGGATGGCTGTAGCTGCCGCCCGGCGTCCCGGCGACCGCGACGACGGGGCGCGGCCCGGACGGCGCCGGCGCGGCACCCTCGCGCCCGGCCTCCGGCGTCCAGGGTGGCGCGGGCAGCGGCGGGGCGGAGCGGGCCAGGCCCAGCAGCCGGTCCAGCTCGACGGTGGCGGCGACCGCCTCGCCGAGCCGGCGGACCGCCCGGGTGGCATCGTCGGTGCGGGCGAGCGCGGGCACCGCCCCGTAGCGGCGGGCGGGCAGCACGGACGGCAGGTCCTGGCGGCGCAGCGCGCCGTAGACCGGTACGCCGATGTCGTCGAGCGCCTCGCGCAGCAGCTCCTCGTGCCGGGAGGAGGCCACCCGGTTGAGGATCACCCCGCCCAACCAGAGCTGCTCGTCGTACGACCGGAAGCCGTGCACCAGGGCGGCCACCGACTGCCCCGTGGCGGCGACGTCGACCACCAGCACGACCGGGCTGCGCAGCGCGACGGCCACGGCGGCGGTCGACTCGCGCTCCGGGCTGCCGGCGAGACTGTCGTACAGGCCCATGCTGCCCTGCACCACGGCGAGCCCGGCGCCGGCCGCGCCGTGGCCGACGAGCGGGACGACCCGGTCGGCGCCGACCAGCCGGGGGTCGAGGGTCCGCCCGGGGCGACCGGCGGCCAGCCCGAGGTAAGCGGCGTCGACGCGGTCGGGGCCGACCTTGAATCCGGCGACGTCGACGCCCCGGTCGGCGAAGGCGGCGAGCAGCCCGATCGCCAGCGCGTTCTTGCCGTGGCCGGAGGACGGTGCGCTGAGCACCAGGCGCGGCACGACGGTCATCATCGACTCCCTGCGGGGCGGCGGGGGACCTGCGACGGGCCGACGGCGCGGTCCGCCCGCGTGACGATAGCCCAACCGACCGTCGGGTGGCCGCCGCCGAACGGGCGTGCCGGCGGTGTCGCGCCGCCGCCGGGCGGACCGTCCGTGGCGTTCGGGCGGGGGCGGGCGCCGAGGTTGGGCCCGGAGGGGGCTGTCGCGGCGAGTGCCTCCGGTCACAGGGGTAGCCTCGTGTGCGTGTACCGGTTCCTGCTGACGCCTCGCTGGCTGGGCATTCTCGTGCTGACCCTGGTCGCCGCCGCCGTGATGGTGCTGCTCGGCAACTGGCAGCTGGACCGCTACCAAAGCCGTACGGAGATCAACGAACGGATCGACGCCGGCCTGCGGATGGACCCGGTGCCGCTGCGCGACGTGCTGCCCGCCCCGACCGGCGGCAGCGGCACGGCCGGCCCCGCCCCCGCCGCGGAGAAGGCGTGGACCAAGGTCACCGTGACCGGCCGCTACGACCCGGCGAACGTGGTCCTGGTCCGGGGTCGCTCGGTGGACCGCACCGTCGGCTTCGAGGTGGTCACGCCGCTGGTGCTGGCCGACGGCACCGCCGTGCTGGTGGACCGGGGCTGGATCCCGCCGGCCCGGGGCGGCGACGCGACCGTCCAGCCGGACGTGCCGGCCCTGCCGCCCGGCGAGGTGACCGTGACGGGGCGGGTGCACCTGAGCGAGAGCGGTTCGGTCGCCGTCACCCGGCGCGACGGCAAGCTGGAGACCCGGCGCGTCGGCGTGCCCCGACTCGCCCGCGAACTGCCCTACCCGGTGCACGGGGCGTACCTGCTGCTCGACGAGCAGTCCCCGGCGGCCGACCCGGTCTTCAAGGACGTGCCGGTCGGATACACCAACAACTGGCAGAACTTCGGCTACGTCGTGCAGTGGTGGATCTTCGCCGTGATGACCCTCTTCGGCTACGGCTGGGTGGCCCGCCGGGAGGCCCGCCGGCTGGCGGGCGTGGAGCCGAAGCGGCCCGTCGACCGGGCCGCCGAGCCCGCGCCGCAGGGCGCCGCCTGACCGGTCCCACGGGACACGGCAGGCTCCCCACGGGTACGCACCGCACCACCCGGCTCCGGTGTCGGGCGGCCCGCCGGCTCAGCCGGTGACGCGGCCGGCGTGGATGGCGCGTACGGCGTCGATGGTGTCGGCCTCCGCCGCCGTCTTGTCGTCGCGGTAGCGCAGCACCCGGGCGAAGCGCAGCGCCATCCCGCCCGGGTAGCGGGTGCTGGTCTGCACCCCGTCGAAGGCGATCTCGACCACCTGCTCGGGGCGGACCCGCACCACCCAGTCGCCGCGCTCGACGGCGAGGCCGAGGAAGCGCTCGGTCTGCCAGCGCAGCAGCTCGTCGGTGAGGCCCTTGAACGTCTTGCCGAGCATGACGAAGTCGCCGGTGCGCGGGTCGCGGGCGCCGAGATGCAGGTTGGACAGCCAGCCCTGACGCCGCCCGCTGCCCCACTCCACCGCCAGCACCACCAGGTCGAGGGTGTGCCGGGGCTTCACCTTCACCCAGGCCGCGCCGCGCCGGCCCGCGTCGTAGGGGGCGTCGGGCGCCTTCACGACGACCCCCTCCTGGCCGGCGTCGACGGCGGCGGCGAACGCCTCGCCGGCCGGCCCGGGGCCGTCGACCTCCACCCGGCCCACCAGCAGCGAGGCGTCGACGGCGGCGTCGAGCGCGGCCCAGCGGTCCCGGCCGGGCCGGTCGACGAGGTCGTCGCCGTCGAGGTGCAGCAGGTCGAAGAAGTACGGCGTCAGCACCGTCTCGCCGGTGGTCTCGGCGGCCGCGCGCACCGCCGGGGCGACCGGGGCGCGGCCGGTGCCGCCCGACGTGGTGCGCCGCGCCGCCCGGCTCGACGTCTGCTGGAAGGGCAGCGGCCGGCCCGTCTGGTCGAGCCCGATCGCCTCCCCGTCGAGCACCAGCTCGCGGGCGGGCAGCGCCCGCACGGCGGCGACCACCTCCGGCACGCGGGCGGTGATGTCGTCCAGGCTGCGGGTGAACACGGCGATGTCGTCGCCCGAGCGGTGGACCTGGATCCGGATGCCGTCGAGCTTGACGTCGACCACGGCGGGGGTGCCGGTGGCCGTGAGCGCCTCGTCGACCGAGGGCGCGCTCTGCGCCAGCATCGGCGCGAGCGGACGGCCGACCTGGAGGCCGAAGGCGGCCAGCGCCGCCGCGCCCCCGTCGAGCGCGGCGACCGCGACCGCGCGCAGGTCGCCGGCGAGCAGCAACGCCCGGCGTACGGCGGCGACCGGCACCTCGGCGGCCCGGGCCACCGCGTCGGCGAGCAGCCCCGCCTGCGCGCCCTGGCGCAGCTCGCCGCTGAACAGCCCGGTGAGCAGCCGCTGTTCCTCGGCGGTGGCGGCGGCGAAGAGCGCGCCGAGCAGCTCCCGGCGGCGGGCCTGCGAGCCCGGCCCGTGCACGGACGCGATCTCGTCGATGGCCGCGTCGACGGCGGCCACGGTCAGGGTCGACTCGGCGGCCGGCGGCGGCAGGTCACGCAGGCTCGCCCAGCCCACCCCGGTCTGCCGCTGGCGCAGCTCACCAGCCAGCCAGCCGGCGCCCGCCGGCACCTCGGGCGGGTCGAGCGCCCGCAGCGCGGCAGCGAGCAGCTCCACCTTGGCCCTCCGGGCCCGGGTGGCGCCGACGGCGGCGGAGGTGGCTGCCAGGTCGAGGAACCGCACGGGCTCCATCCTGCCAGCCACCCCCGACACGACCCCGGCATTGCCGTGCCCGGGTATCCCACCGGCCCGCCCCGCCGCCAGCGACGCGCCGAGAACTTCGGCCCGTCACGCAGCGGGCGGGTCAGGCCGAGACGGGCTCCTCGATGCGCAGGCCGCGGGCGCGGATCTCCTCGGCGACCCGGGAGAGCACCGTGTCGAGCGCGACCAGCGCCGCCGACAGGTCATCGAGCTGTTCCTTGAGCGTGTCCTCGGGCCACGCGGAGACGTCGACGTCCCCCAGTGCGCTGACGGCGGCCTCGAGCCGGCCCATCACCTCGTTCGTACGCATGTTCGAGAGGCTATAACAACCCCACGGGCGACACACCGCAAACTCCCACATCGACCCGGAAGTTACGGTTCCGACACCTACCGCCCGTCGACGCCCGCCTCGGCCACGTTCCTGAGCAGCAGGGCCTCGGCCAGGCAGACCCGGGCGAACTCCCCGAGGTGCAGGCTCTCGTTCGGACCGTGCGCCCGGGCGTGCGGGTCCTCCACGCCGGTCACCAGGATCGCCGCGCGGGGGAACATCTCCTGGAAGGTGGCGATGAACGGGATCGAGCCGCCGATGCCGAGGTCCACCGGGTCGATGCCGTCCCACGCGGTCCGGAACGCCGAGCGGGCCGCGTCGAACATCGGGCCGGACGCGTCGATGACGCACGGGTCGCCGTCGTGTTCGAAGGTGAGCGTCACCTGGGCACCCCAGGGGGCGTGCTTCTCCAGGTGCGCGCGCAGGGCCGCGTACGCCCGCTTCGGGTCGTCTCCCGGCGCCAGCCGTACGCTCAGCTTGGCCTTGGCGGTCGGCACCAGCGCGTTCGGCGCCTCCCCGGTGGCCGGGGCGTCGATGCCGAGCACCGCCAGCGCGGGCTTGGTCCAGAGCCGGTCGGTGATCCGCCCGGTGCCGATGAGGCTCACGCCCTCGGCCAGCCCGGCCTCGACGCGGAACCGGTCCTCGGGGTAGTCGACGCTCGCGCCCTCCCGGGCGGCCAGCCCGTCGACCGCCACGTCGCCGGCGTCGGTGTGCAGGGTCGCCAACAGCCGCGCCAGGGCGGTCAACGCGTCCGGCACGGCGCCGCCGTACATGCCGCTGTGCACGGCGTGGTCGAGGGTGCGCACCTCCACGAAGCAGTTGACGATGCCGCGCAGGGAGGTGGTCAGCGCCGGTACGCCGATGTCCCAGTTCGCGGAGTCGGCGATGACGATCACGTCCGAGGCGATCTCGTCGCGGTGCTCGGCGAGCAGCCGCTCCAGCGAGTCGGAGCCGTACTCCTCCTCGCCCTCGATGAAGAGCACCACGCCGACCGGCAGCGCGTCACCGTACGCGCGCAGCGCCGCCACGTGCGCCATGATGCCGGCCTTGTCGTCGGCGGCGCCCCGACCGTAGAGCCGCCCCTCGCGCTCCACCGGCTCGAACGGGTCCGACTCCCACAACGTCAGGTCGCCGACCGGCTGCACGTCGTGGTGGGCGTAGAGCAGCACCGTCGGCGCCCCGGGCGGAGCCGCCTTCTTGCCGATGACCGCCGGCTGGCCACCGGAGCGCACGATCTCGACGTCGAGACCGCAGCCACGCAGCAGTTCGGCCACCGCCTCGGCGGAGCGCTCCACGTGCGAGTGGTCGAAGCCCTCGAACGCGATGCCGGGGATGCGGACGAGACGTTCCAGGTCGGCGCGGACGCCGGGCATCTCCCGCTCGACGGCGGCCCGGACCTCGGACTCGGACATGATCGGTGTGGTCATGACCGGCATCGTATGCCGGCCTTACCGACCGCACCGCCCGAGCCCGCCGCGACCGCTCACCTCCGGAGAGGGCCTCAGCGGCGGCGGACGTAGTAGCGGGCGGCGTCGTGCGGCAGGCCCGGGGCGCCGTCGACCAGCAGGTCCGCGCGCGCCTCGGTGCCGTCAACGGCGAAGTGCGCCCGCTCCCCGAGGTGCCAGCGGCGCAGCTCCGGCAGGATCGCCCGGCCGTCGCGCTCCAGCGCCCGGGCCAGCCGCAGCGGCGCCGGGGCGGTGACGAAGACGGCCAGGGTGAGGTCCGCGGCGACCGCTGCCCGCGCCGCGCTCACGCCCTCGACGAGGAGCACCGGCGCGACCGGGACCGGCACCGGGCGCGGCAGGAAACTCCGGCGCACCCAGCTGTACCGGCGGTACGCCCCCGGCCGCCCGGCGCGCAGCGGCCCGAGCACCCACTCCTCCAGCCGGGGCCAGAAGGTGAGCTGGTCGTCCCAGCCGTCCAGCAGGTCGTCGGTGTGCACCACCGGCACCGGACCACCGCCGGGCAGGGCGGCGAGGGCGTCCGCGAGCCGCGCCGCGAACGCGCTCTTGCCCGCGCCGCTCGGCCCGTCCACCGCCACCAGCCGGGTCCGTCCCAACCGCGCCGGCCCGGCGAGCACCCGCCGGGCCAGCCGGTCGTACGCCTCGATCACCGCCACCGCCACGTGGCCGACGGTAGCCAGCCCCGGATGCCCGACCAGCGCGCGGGTCGCAAGCGCGTCGGCGCAGCCGCCGGTCCGCTGACGTGGGCGGCCCTGCGTGCCCGTCAAAGCGCTCCGATCGGGGGTCGCCCGAACGAGCGGTCGTCGGCTGGGCCGGGGCGTTCGTCGGGCGGAGCCCGGAACGGAGCGGGATGATCTGCTGGTGTCCCACAGCGTGATGAGTCCGGGCGTCGACGCCCTCCTGGAACAGGCCCGCGCCGGGGTACGCCGGCTGACCCCGCACCAGACCGTCGAGGCGGTCCGTACCGGCGCGTTGCTGGTCGACACCCGCACCGACGCGCAGCGGCGGGAGCAGGGCGACCTCCCCGGCGCCATCGTGATCGACCGGACGGTGCTGGAATGGCGGCTCGATCCGGCCAGCGCCTGGCGGATCCCCGAGGCCACCGGGTACGACCAGCGCATCGTGGTGGTGTGCCGCCAGGGCTACAGCTCCAGCCTCGCCGTGGCGAGCCTGCGGGCGCTCGGGCTGCACCGCGCGACCGACATGATCGGCGGCGTACAGGCGTGGCGCGAGGCGGGACTGCCCATGTCCGACCGCCCCGCCGACATCCGCCCCTGAGCCCACCGTCCCGCCCTCTCGCCCCGCACCCGCGCAGCCCGCACCTCGCAGCCCGCAGCCCGCAGCCCGCAGCCAATGATCAAGAGGTTTGCGCCCTGATCCGGGTTTCCACAGGACGCAAACCTCTTGATCATTCCGAGACGCGGCATGCGGCATACGGGGCGCACCGGGGGTGCCGGGGGTGCGAGAGCGCGGGGTGCCGGTGGACGGCAGGGCGGGGTGGGTCAGGGGGTTCCTGGGGCTCCGGGTGGGATGAAGGGGAGGGTGGCGGGCGGGCCGGACTCGACGAGGTGCCAGAGGGCGTCGGTGTCGAGGTGCTCCTCCACCAGGTCGCCGAGCAGGTCCAGGGAACGCTCGCGGACGGCGGCGAAGGTCGTGTCGGGGGCCACCGTGAAGCCGGTCCGACCGGCTAGTCGGGCCACCTCGGTCAGGAAGCGGCGGCGGAACCCGTCGGACTCGAAGGCGCCGTGCCAGTGGGTGCCGTGCACGGCGCCCAGCACAGCCCCCTCGCCGCTGCCGTCCGCGCAGGTCAGCAGCGGGGTCAGCGCCGGGTCGGCGTGGGACACGTACCCGTGGTGGATCTCGTAGCCCCGCACGGGGACGTCGCCGCCGGCGGTGCCGGTCGACTGGCGGACGGTCTTGCGCGGGTCGAAGGTGATCTCGATCGGCAGCAGGCCCAGCCCCGGTACGCTCCCCTGCCGGCTCTCCACGGGGTCGTGGATCGCCCGGGCCAGCATCTGGAAGCCGCCGCAGATGCCGAGCAGCGGCCTGCCCGCCGCCACGTGCGCCAGTACGGCGTCGGCCAGCCCGGTCTGCCGCAGCCAGGCCAGGTCGGCCACGGTCGACTTCGAGCCGGGCAGTACGACCAGGTCGGCGGCGGCCAGTTCGGCGGGCTCGACGGTCAACCGGACCCGTACGCCCGGCTCGGTGGCGAGCGCCTCGACGTCGGTGGCGTTGCTGATCCGGGGCAGCCGGACCACGGCCACGTCCAGCCAGTCGGTGCCGCGCGGGGCGGCCGGTCGGCCGAGCACGCGGCCGTACGCGAGCGAGTCCTCCGCGTCGAGCCAGAGGTCGAGCGCCCAGGGCAGCACCCCGTACGTGGGGCGACCGGTGACCTGGCGCAGCATGTCCAGCCCCGGCTGGAGGAGTCCGAGGTCGCCCCGGAACTTGTTGATCACGAAGCCGGCGATCAGCGCCTGGTCGGCCGGGTCCAGCAGTGCGAGGGTGCCGAACATCGAGGCGAAGACCCCGCCCCGGTCGATGTCGCCGACCACGATCGTGGGCAGGTTGGCGTGCCGGGCCAGGCCCATGTTGACGTAGTCGCCGGCCCGCAGGTTGATCTCCGCCGGGCTGCCGGCCCCCTCGCAGATCACCACGTCGTACGCGGCCCGCAACTCGGCGAGCGCCGCGTACGCCGTCTCGGCGAGCCGGGGCCGCAGCTCGCGGAAGTTGCCGGCGGTGACCGTGTCGACCGCCTCGCCGAGCAGCACGACCTGACTGGCCAGATCGCTGCCGGGCTTGAGCAGCACCGGGTTGAACCGCAGGTCGGGGGCGAGGCCGCAGGCGGCGGCCTGCATCGCCTGGGCCCGCCCGATCTCGCCGCCCCGGCCGTCCGGGCCGACGACGACGGCCGAGTTGTTGGACATGTTCTGCGCCTTGAACGGCGCCACCTTCACGCCCCGGCGGTGCAGCCAGCGGCAGATGCCGGCGGTGAGCACGCTCTTGCCCGCGTCGGAGGTGGTGCCGGCGACCAGCAGGCCGCCGCTCACCGGTGGCTCCCGAGCCCGGCCGCGCCCGCGCCGCCCCCGCCCCGCCCGAGGATGGTGCGGCCGGCGACGACGCGGCCCGCAACGACGGCCCGCCCGGGGACGCGGCCGGAAACGCCGCGGCCGAAGACGTTGGGGTGCAGGGCTCGGCGGCCGAGGGCGCCCGTCAGCCGCCCGAGCGTGAGCGGGTAGGCGGCGGCCAGCCCGAGCGCGGCAAGCCCGACGGCGCCGGAGATCCGGGCGGCCCGCTTGAGGTGCCGCGCCTCGGGCCGGGGCCCGTCGCCGAGGAACGGGCGCACCTCGGAGCGGCCGAAGTAGACGTTGCGCCCGCCCAGCCGTACGCCGAGGGCGCCGGCCATCGCCGCCTCGCACTGCCCGGCGTTCGGGCTGGGATGGTCGTTGCGGTCCCGACGCCACACGTGCAGCGCGCGGTCCCGGTCGCCGTGCGCGGTGGGCGCGACCGCGATGGTGAGCAGGCCCGTCAGCCGTGCGGGCACCAGGTTGAGCAGGTCGTCGAGGCGGGCGGCGGGGGTGCCGAACCGGGCGTACCGAGGCGAGCGGTGACCCACCATCGCGTCGAGCGTGTTCGCAGCGCGGTAGCCGAGCAGGCCGGGCAGCCCCGCGACGGCGCCCCACAGCAGCGGGGCGACGACCGCGTCCGAGGTGTTCTCGGCGAGCGACTCGACGGTGGCGCGGGCCAGCTCGGGCTCGTCGAGCGCGGACGGGTCCCGGCCGCAGAGGTGGCCGAGCCGCTGCCGGGCGGCCGGGAGGTCGCCCGCGCGCAGCGCACGGCCCATGACGGTGGCCTCGTGCCGCAGCGTACGCCCGCCGAGCACGGTCCAGGTGCCGGCGGCGACCAGCGCGGCCCGGGCCACCGGCCGGCGGCGGGTGGCGACCGTCGCGGCCACCCCGAGCAGCACCGGCGCGCCGACGGCCAGCGCGGTGAACGCCGTTCCGGCCAGCCGGTCCGGACGGTACATCCGCCGTTCCAGGGCCCCGGCGGTGCGGCCGAAGCCGGCCACGGGGTGGTACCGACGGGGGTCGCCCAGGAGCGCGTCGAGGGCGTACCCCGCGACCAGTCCCGCCGCGGTCGCCACCGGCGTCGCCTGTCGCACCCGCCACCACCTCCGGCCGGCCAGCCTAGCCGAGCGCCCACCCCGTCCCCGGCCGAACACCCGACCACCCGTGCCCCGGCGGTCGTCGTCCCCGATCGCCCGGACCCCACCGGACACTCCGCCTCCCCGACGGTCCGGTCGACCGCCTGCCCGCTCGGGGCTGGTCGGGCGAGGGTCCAGCGGAAGGGCGCGCGTCGAGCGCGACGCCCGTGATCGTTTGACGTCGCCCCGGGCGGAACGACGGTGGACGCCCGGCTGCCGCGCGAACGATCACGCATGACCCGGCCGCGATCGGCCAGCACCCAGAAGACCGCCCGCCGCGACAGCACCGCGACTCACCGGAGCGCCCGGGGGACACGCGGGGTGACGACGGCATCGCCGGCGCCACCCCGCCCCCGTCGTGCCACCCGGGCGCGGGCGGTCACACGGGCTGCGGCACCCGCCCCCGGCCCCGGCGGCCACGGCCGGTCGGGGAGACGCCCGCCTCGGCCTCCTCGGACGACGGGCCCGACTCCCCCAGGGCCACGTCGCTTAGACCACTCCGGGTATCCGGGGCGTCCTCCGGCGGGTCGGTCACCGGCGCCGGGCCGTCGGCCTCCGGCGCCGGCCCGTCGGGCTCCCCGCCGTGGGGGTCGTCCGCCGGGTCGTCGAAGGGGTCGAGGGGGCCGTCGCCGGTGGCGCCGGCCGGCCGGCCGTGACCGGCGAACGCGCCGAAGTCGGGGTCGAAGTCGTCGTCGAGCGGCCGGCGGTCGGGCAGGACGGGGGCCTCCTCGTCCGGCACCGGCTCGGTCGCCTCGCCGTGCACCCGGTGCTCTGCCTCGGCGTCCTCGACGGTGCTGGTCGTCATCGTCGGCCGGTTGCGCTGGAACCGGCTGCGGCCCCGGGACAGGTCGTGACCGACGGCGACGGCCTCCAGCTCGTAGAGCGAGCGGTGGTTGCCGGCGTCGTCGGTCCAGTCGCGGGTGTAGAGCCGGCCGCAGACCACCACCGGGTCGCCGACCATCACGGAGGCGGCCACCCCCTCGGCGAGCTTGCGCCAGCAGTTGACCCGGACGCGCAGGCTGTTGCCGTCGACCCAGCGCCCGCTGTCGCGGTCGAGGCGGCGGGCGGTCGAGGCGACCTTGAAGTTGGCCACCAGGGTGTTGCTCTGGGTGGTGCGACGCCATTCCGGCGCGGTCAACACGTTGCCCACGATCGTGACGTAGGTGTCGAACATCGTCCCTCCAGGGGGAGATCGGGCTTGCCATGGCGAGTCGACTCGGTGCCGAGCCTGGGCCCTCGACGCGGGGACGCGCCAGCACCGCGCGTCGACCTGTGGACAACGGGACCGCCTGTGGACAAGAACCTGATCAAGGTCCCGGTGTGCTAGAGCCGGTCGGCCCTGGGGAGCCCGCGCGATCGGTCCGATGATCTGGAGGCGAGCCGCCCCGCCGGCGACGGCCGCAGCACCAGGCCCCGCCGTCCGGCGGGAGCGCAGCCGGGCGCCGCGCCCGGGGTGAGGCGTCACGTTCCGGACGGAGCGTGACGGGGTATGGAGCCGATCAACCGCACCGCCGACAGCACGACGAACGAGAGGTCAGCGATCATGAAGATGACCAGCACCGCAGCCGCCACCGTCTCGGGCGAGGTGCGGCGATGAGCGCCGTCGCGAACCCGGCCACCGTGGCGGAATGCCTGCGGGTCGGCGCGGGGTTCTCCCAGGGCGACCGGAACTGGATCGCGGAGCAGTTCGCCACGCTCGACTCGCGGCTGGCCGGGTTCCACGCCGACGCCACCGAGCTGGAGGTGTCGGTCAAGGATCGGGAGGCCAAGGGTCAGAAGGTCACCCTGGAGTGCTGGATCGCCGGCCGCCAGAAGATCGTCACCACCTCCGGCGAGGAGGACCTGCACGCCGCGCTGAACGACGTCCGGGACGACCTGCGGCGGCGGCTCAACGACGCGAAGACCAAGCAGGAGCCGCGGCACAACAAGCACCTGCGCGACGTACCCCCGCCGGTCGTCGAGGCCGAGCCCGACACCGACCCGGCCCGCGCCGAGGCCGAGACCGTCTGAGACGTACGCCTGAGGCCCCGTCCGCCGGGTGCGGGCGGGCGGGGCCGGACGGCACCCGGGGCTACCGCCCGGTAGCTTCCCGGCGTACCGTCGCGGTCGTGGAACCGGACGTGCTGGGCCCGCCGTACGAGCGGCAGACGATCGACCTGGGCACCGACGACGAGGGACCGGTGGTCGCCACCCTGGTCCGTCGCCGGGCCGACCGCCCGACGGGGCGGGCCGTGCTCTACGTGCACGGCTTCACCGACTACTTCTTCCAGGGCCACCTCGGTGACTTCTTCGCCGAGCGCGGATGGGACTTCTACGCCCTCGACCTGCGCAAGTACGGACGCAGCCTGCGGCCCCACCAGACGGCGAACTTCTGTCGCGACCTCAGCGACTACTTCCCCGAGCTGGACGCCGCCGCGCGGATCATCCGTGAGGACGACGGTCACGACACGCTGCTCGCGATGGGCCACTCCACCGGTGGGCTGATCCTGCCGCTGTGGGCGCACGCCCGCCGCGACGCCGGGATCATCGACGGGCTCTTCCTGAACAGCCCCTTCTTCGACATCAACGCCCCCTGGCTGGTACGCCGACCGCTCGCCGCCGCCGTTAGCCGGCTGGGCCGTCGGGCACCGCGCCGGGTGCTGCCGTTCGGGCTGGGCACGGTCTACAGCGAGAGCATCCACGCCGAGCACCACGGCGAGTGGAACTACGACCTGACCTGGAAGCCGCTCGCCGGATTCCCCGTGCGGGCCGGCTGGCTGAACGCCATCCGCAGCGCCCAGCGGCAGCTCCGCGCCGGCCTGGACATCCAGGTGCCGGTGCTGCTCGCCTGCTCGACCCGCTCGTTCCGGGGAAAGAAGTGGCACGAGTCGGCCGCGCTCGCCGACGCCGTCCTGGACGTCGAGCACATGGTCCGCTGGGCTCCCCGCCTCGGCCGGCACGTCACCGTGGCGCGCTTCGACGGCGGGATGCACGACCTCACGCTCTCCGGCACCGCCGTACGGGAAAAGGTCTTCCAGGAGGTCGGACGCTGGGCCGACGCGTTCTTCGACGCTGGGCCGACGGCCCGCGCCGGGGAGCGCCCACCGGCGAGCCGGCAGCCGGCGGACGAGGCCGACCCGGCGGACGCCCCCGCGCAGGGCGGCTGAGCGCCGCCCGCCCGCCGATCACGCCCTCGCCGACGGTCCACCGGCCTCACGACGCGTCGACGGCCGCCCGGATGCGGTCGAAGGTGGCCAGCGGGTGGCCGCCGTCGCGCGCCGGCAGCACCAGGCCCAGGCACCGCAGCCCCACCTCGCCGTCGCCGCCGGCCTGCACGCCGAACACCGGCGCGCCCAGGTAGCCGGCCGGCAGCTCCGCCATGAGCCGCACGACGCCACCCACGCGCGCCACCCGCTCGATCGCCACCTCCAGCGGCCGGGCGCCCCCCGCGCCGACGCCGTGGGCCAGCACGACCGCCGATCCAGGCTCCGCGCCGATCCGGGCGATCGCGTCCCGATCGGCCGCGATCGCGTCCGGCACCTGTTGGGTACGCCACCGCCAGCCCTCCCCGGCCGCGTGCTCGTGCAACGCGACGGTGGGCAGGACGGCGACGCCGAGATCCCCGTGGTGCCGCCACCGGTCGGCGAGGTCGGGCAGGGCCACGGCGTGGGCAGCCACCCCGGCCGGCTCGGTCACGCTCGCCCGCAGCCCGATCTCCCCCGCCCCGGCGCGGGTGAGCGCGTCGGCGGTCAGCAGGTGTTCCCGCCCCTGCCCGGTGTAGAGGAACGCGGTGCCCTCGCCCCGGTCGTCCGCCGGCCCGGCGTCGGTCCGGCGGATGGGTAGGATCGCGCGGCCGAGGAGCTGGCACAGCTCGTAGGCGACGTCGTTCTCGGTCTCCGGGTCAAGCAGCACCAGCCGAGGGTACGGGCCGACGCACCACGGGCCGCGCGGACGGCGGAACCCGCGTGACCGACGCCGGGACCGCGTGCGACCCTGGTCCGCGACGTGGAACGCGACCACCCGTTCCACCGGTCACCCGGTGGGCGGCGGTACCCTTCTCGCGCGACACGCACGCGCGCGCCCGTAGCTCAGCGGATAGAGCAGGGGACTTCTAATCCCAAGGCCGCAGGTTCGAATCCTGCCGGGCGCACCACCATCGCAGCAAGTCAGCGGCTTCCCGCTCCCGGTCGGGACGATCACCACGGCCCCCGTACAGCCATTCGTACAGCCAAGTCAGCCGAAGAGGTGCTTCGCGGCCTCGTCCACGGCTGCCCGCTCGATCTCCGGCAGGACATGAGCGTAGGTGTTCATCGTCAGCCCGATCTGGCTGTGCCCGAGCACCTTCATCACGGTTCGGGGCGAGGCACCGGAGACGAGCAGGAACGTCGCGCAGGCGTGCCGCAGGTCGTGCAGACGCAGCCAGTCGAGGCCTGCCGCCGCCCGGATCTTGTGCCACGTCCGGTCGATGTGGTCCGGGTCCATCGGCGTACCGACCTTGGACGGGAAGACCAGGCCGTGATCCTGCCACCGCTCCCCCACCGCCAACCGATCCGCGGCTTGCTGCCGGCGATGCGCGCGGAAGAGGGCGACGGTCTGCGCCGGCACCGGAACCGTCCGCCGGGACCGCTCCGTCTTGGGTGCCACGAGTTGCAACCGGCCATCGGCACGCTGAACGGTTTGCCGAACGGTCAGGGTGCCGGCGTCGAAGTCGATGTCCGACCAGGCAAGCCCGAGCAGTTCCCCGCGACGGAGCCCGACCGTTAGGGCACAGACGTACAGCGCTTCTAGTCGGTGACCCTTCAGTACATCGAGCAGGCGCTTGGCCTCATCCACGCCCAGGGCGCGCCGCTCGACCTGACGCATCGCGGGCGGACGGACCGACTTCGCGGCGTTGCGGTGCACCAGCTCCTCCCGCTCCGCGTCACCGAGCGAATTCCGGATCAAGCCGTGGATGTGGCGGACCGTCGTTGCCGAGAGACCGGAGTCTGTCTTCTCAGCCAACAGCCGGCGGATGACGGTCGGAGTCAGCTTGTCGAGCGCCAGCCGGCCAAGGGCCGGACGGACATGGTTCTCGATGAGCTTCCGATAGCCCTGCAAAGTTGACGGTCGGGTTCCGTCGCGCTCCTTCATCCGCAGCCACTCGTCCAGCCACTCCCCCACGGTGCGGGGCGCAGCAGCGAGGTTCTGCCCCTGCTCCTGGCGGCGGCGAAGGTCGGCCAACTTGCCGAGCACCTCCCGCTCCGTCTTGCCGTAGACCCACTTGCGAGACCGCTTGCCCTCACCCCAGCCCACTTCGAGCACAGCCGCGAAGCCGTCCCGATACTTGAAGACCGATCCCTCCCCGTGGGACCGACGCCGCTTGCCGCTCATGCCGCGAACTCCTCGGTTGCCGAAAGAAGCTCCTCGATCGCGGCGACCGGAATCAGGCGAGCCCGCCCGAGCTTCACCGACCGCAGCCGACCCGAGCGCATCAGGACGTAGACGGTGTCCCGACAGACGCCGAGCAGGGCTGCAGCCTCAGCCGGCCGGACGCTCTTCTTCTCGCTCATGCTCTGGCCCCTTCCTGCTCTAGCGAATGAAGTGAGGTACTGCCGAAGCACTGGGCGGGTCGGCGGCGCGTCTTGCGGCGTCGAGCTGGGCGCGCCATTGGATCCGCTCGGAGATCGCGCGCAGGACGCGGTGGCCCAGCGGCGCGACGTCCGGGTCGGTTGGCCGGGCGAGTTCCCAGGCGTGGCGTTGTTCCCCGCCGGGCGGGGCGGTGGTGGCGTCGGTGGTGACGCCGAGCAGGGCCTTGACCCAGTCCTTCCGGTCGGCGCGGTGGTCGGAGAGGGTCTTTCCCGACCACTGCCGGGAGATCAGGACACGCCGGCCGCCGATGCCGAGGGTGTCCCGCTTGTGCACCTTGTTCTTGCAGTTACCCGGCTTCAACCCGGGCCGCGCCTTCTTCGGCTGGATGCCGTAGAGCAGCCAGTTGGCGCACCGCTCGGAACAGGGCGTGTGCCGCAGTTCTTGCCAGAGTCGTTCGAGGTGTGCCCGCTGCCGGCCGGTGGTCACCTGGTGGCAGTCGGCGGCCTGCTTGGTCAGGTACTTGGTGATGTAGCCGACGCACC
Organism: Micromonospora echinofusca; assembly: GCF_900091445.1. Classification (NCBI taxonomy): domain Bacteria; kingdom Bacillati; phylum Actinomycetota; class Actinomycetes; order Micromonosporales; family Micromonosporaceae; genus Micromonospora; species Micromonospora echinofusca. Next base: position 837,384 of record NZ_LT607733.1, on the reverse strand, counting down.
GGTCGGCGTCCTTGGTGCCGGCGAGGACGCCCTTGGCGTCGACCTGCACGCCGAACCGCACGACGTGTACGGGTTCGGCGTCGGGGTCGGCGTCGAGGAGGTCCAGGGCGTCATCCCACGACGGCAGCAGTTCCCCGCTGTCCGGGTCGGTGTAGCCGCCCGCGTCCGGGTTCCACTGCGGCGCGTTGCCCGGTTCGTAGACGCGCACGTCGACGGGGGGCCACCACACCTGGTGGTAGGTGGCGGCGGCGACCTGCCGCACCAGCGCCCGGGGAATGGTGCCCCGGATGGCGAAGTGCGCGTGCGGGGCCAGCCGGCGCTGCGGTTCGACGGCACCGGCGTATTGGACGTTCCAGCCGACCGCGCGGCGAAGGTTCTGCCAGAACCGATCAAGCAGCCGAGGGAAGTGCACGGCATCCCAAGCGGCCCGCCGGTAGTCGTAGGCGTCCGGGTTGACCGGGGTGCCGTCGGAGTGGACGCGGCCGTAGGAGCCGAGCGTGAGGGTTAGGAACATCGACGGCCGGAACACCATGCCGGCCCGACCCTCGTACGTGCGGCCTACGGTCCGGTTCTCCACGGGGAGGCGGGGAAGGTCGGGGGCGTCCTGCCGCCGCTTGGTGGAGCGCACCCGCCGCTTGCCGTCGCCGTCCTCCTGGTCGTCGCTGTGGTGTGGGGGTGCGGGTCGACCGCGGAGCCCTTCGGTGGTGATCTGGCCTTCCAGTTCGCTGATTGCTTCGTCCAGGTCGGCGACCTGGTCCCACTGCGAGGCGCGAGCGGCCTCGTCGCGGGCGAACTCCAGGTGAGCGCGGACGACGATCAGGCCGCGTTGGGCGTCGGTGGCGGGTTCGGGTCCGGGGTCGGGTTCGTCGCTACGGTGCCAGCCCTCCCGGATCTGCTGCTGCCGCAGCCGGCGAGCTCGTTTCGCGCAGGCGGGGCACTTGGCTTCCTGGGTGGCGCCGCACGGCATGTCCACGACTTCGGTCTGTCCGCTGTCGAGGTCAGTGCGGCGCAGGGACACGGGTCGGGTGCAGACGCCGTAGTCGGCGGCGAGATCGGCCACGACGTCGACGGAGCGGGGCATGAGCATGCGGGCGGCCCGAGAGCCCGGCCTCGGACCCGCCGAGGCATCGGGGGTGGGGGTGAGGCCGGGCAGCGTCGGGGTGGTGGTCAACGGGTCACCTCCCCGATGACAGGGGTGCCGTTGCGGCGGACGAACGCGGCCGGCGGTACCGGGGCAAGCGGAACCGTGCGCGCCGGCACGGGTTCAAGGACAGGGGCAGGGTTCGGGTCGATCGGGGCCGGAACGATCGGGGCCGGTTCGTCAACCGTTGGGGTCGGCGGCTCGACCGGCGGGGCGGGCGCGGTGGTGACCTGTTCGGTTGCCTGGGCGGGGTTGGGCTGCTCGATGGTGGGGGGTTGGTTCTTGGTGGCTAGGTCGTTGGCGGCGGCGAGAAGGGCGGCGGCTTCGGCTTCGATGGCGGCGAAGTCGGGTCGGATGCGGCCGGCGACGAGTTCGACGCCGATGACGAGGACGACGACCAGGGCGAAGACCAGCCGTAGGCCGAGGCTGCCCGGGGACGCGAAGTTGATGGTGGCCGACAGCAGTGCGGCGGCGGCGAAGACGACCATCGCGCCGCGTTTGGCATCTTTCGCGATGCCGGAGGTGCGGACGACGGTCAGCATCGACACCATGGCCGCGTCGAAGATCAGCGGCACGAGGTAGGCGAAGTAGCCGGCGTTCTGGGTCCACAGGTAGTGGGCTTGGTGCAGGTAGCTGGTCAGCAGCGCACCGAGCAGAACGAACCGGTTGTAGCGCTTGATCGAGCCAATGGCCTTGAGCATGGTCGGCACGGCGTTGCGGGCGTACTCGGCGGCGAACTGCTCGGTCACCGTGCCCGGTCCAGGGTTAGCGCTCATGCGGCACCGTCCAGAATCTCGCCGTCGATCACGCGCAGCCGCCCGTACGTGTGGGCCATGTCGCGGATCTCGTCATCGCTGAGGTAGGAGAACCGGACCCGCATCGGGGTCGGGTCCCCGTCGAGGACCACGAATCCGACGCCGGGCAGGGACTTGGGGATGCGGTCACACAACGCGCCCCGGTCGCGCATCCCTTCACCAAGGACCAGGTCGACCTGAGCCGGCTCGGTCAGACGCAGACCGATACGGGTCGGGAACAGGTCCCGGAACGGGAGCACTTCCTTGCGGGGGTCCTGAATCGCCGCCACCACATGCACACCCACCGCCCGACCTTGGGACAGCAGGATCGAGAGAGCGGCCTTGATGCGGTCCTTGAGCTGCCGGTCGGTCAGGTACGCGGTGAGGTTCGCCAGCTCGTCAATGACGAGGACGATCAGCGGCTCATCGACGGTGGGGGTGTGCTGGCGGGTCCGACCCCGCAGCTTCCCCGCCCGCTCGCGCGCCACCGACGCGGCTTCCTCGATCAGCTCGCACATGGCCGCGTAGTCCTTGCAGGCGAAGCGGGCGAACATCGGCGCACCGATGCCGAGTTCCATGCCGCCCTTCGGGTCGAGGCCCCAGACCTGCACCAGACCTGAGGTGACCCCGGCGGCGAGCGAGCGGACGATGGACCAGATGACCGAGCCCTTCCCCGCACCCGTCGCACCCACGACCAGCACCTGAGTGCCGAAAAGGCGCAGCGGATACACCTCGCCGTCTTCCTGCCGACCCACCGGCAGGGCGGTGAACTCCGGTACTGCCGGCACCGGCAGCGGACGGACGAGCTTGGCGAGGGGGTCGCCGCGGTACAGGTGCAGCAGCACCACATCCGGCCGCGTGCCGGGGACGGCCTTGACCTGCCGGACACCGAACGTGTGGGCGAGGCGTTCGGCGACCTTCGCGAAGTCGTCGGGGATCTGGCCGGTGACCATCCGCACCGTCACCACATCCACCCCCGCACCGCAGCGGACCCGGCGCAGGACGGGCAGGACGGTGTGGGAGTCGAAGGCGACCGCCAAGCGGGCGGTGACCATCGCGGCGTGCCAGTTGCGCCGGTACGACCACCGCCGGAAGCGGGCCAGGGTCGGGTACCAGCCGAACCGCAGGAACGACGGGCGGTGTCCGTACCACCAGCCGGCGGCAGCCGACCCGATCCCGCCCACGGTCACAGCGGGACCGGCCCAGCCGTAGCGCAGGTAGAGCCAGGTGAGGCCGGCGGTCGGGGCGGTGACGTACCAGTATCGGCCCGCCAACACCGCCATCCGGCCGACCGCTTTCGCGCCCCACCAGGAGATGGCCAGCCACAGCGGGATACGGATGATCGGGGTTCGCAGGTTCAGGGGGGCTTCCTCGATCCGGTCACCCCGGATCACGTTGACCAGCGGCACCGCTCAGCCCTCCACCTTCGCGGCGGTGAACAGGGAGCCCTGCCCCGGCTGACCCGGACGGCGACGCACCACCCGACGACGCGCAACCGGGCGAGCCGGCATCAGCGCGGCCAGGTCGACCGGGCCGGAGTCCGGGGCGGGGACGTGACGCGTCATGGTCGGCAGCCACCGGCCCCGACCCAACACCGCCCGCAGGTCGACCCGGTCGGAGACGTGCGAGGCGATCAGGTCCGGGTCGAGGTGCCGCAGCTTTACCACCGTCCGGGCGAGGGCGGCAGCGGCGGCGGCGATCTCCACCAGGGCGGCGACGCGGACGGCGTCGGCGGGAATGGTGGTGTAGACCTCGCGGGCGGCCCGGATACCGGGGCCGGCGAGGCGCATCACGGTGCGGCGATGGGTCTTGCGGTTCGGGGCGGGGCGCGGGTTCCCGACGATGCGAGCAGCGTTCGATGCGGTGGACACAGTCCACTCCTTCCAAGGGGAGATGTGAGGTAGAGCGCGGGTGGGAATCGACGTGGCGGAAGAGGCCACCCGCGCGTTACGGAAAACGGTGTCCGCTCGCCCTGTCAGACCGAAGTGCTCCGGCGAGGGCGGCGATGTTCAGAAGGTGTGCGACAGGCTGTCGATGAGGGCGAGGTCCCGGCGGTCCTTCGGACGGCCGGTGAGTTGCTTCGACCGGCGCACCTGCGCCAGCGGAGCGAACGGAATTCCAGCGTGGTGCTCGGCGGAGCTGATCAGCGCGTCGGTGTCGAATCCGGGTAGCCACTGCGTGACGGCCTCGATCTGAAGCCGCACCATCTGGCCACGACCAGAGGGCGGCACGACCGGCCGGGCAGCGGCCGACAGGACGTCCCAGGCACGACCCCGGGCGACCACGTCCAGGTCCCCGATGTCCCTGCGCAACCCGTGAGCCAGCAGCGGACCCGACCCGAACACCACATACTCCGTAGCGGGCAGGTCCAACGCGCGCATCATCCGCATCAGCGGGTGAGTATCGAGACTGGTCATGACGCCATCACCAGCGCCGCGATGAACAGAAACCCGATGTGCGCCGACTGGTCCAGCGCGTACAGCCCTCCACCACGCTCCAACCAGTCCGGGCACTTGCCCAGCCGATCCGCGAGCCACCGCAAAGGCCACCGCCGGTCAATGACGAAGTGCGACACACCGGAGACAGCCATGCCCACCACCGCCGGCACCCCATCAGGGCACCAGCCCGTCACCGCAGCCAGACCAGCCAGGGAAACCATCGCCGTAGCGCAGTACGTCAGCACATGCTTGACGCACGCCCACCGACCCGACCATCCGGCATCACCCTTGTGCGATGCCTGATGCTGCGTCTGAATCCAGTGGTCACCGACCTGATGAGCCACGAACAACGCCACGAACACCGCCGCGAACGTGACCGCCACCGGCTCACCGCCAGCGGGGACGCCATCGGATACGTTGAACACCTACCCACCTCCAAGGGGTTCGGGTGAAAGCGCGGGGCGGGAATCGACTTGGCGGAAGAGGCCCGCCCCGCGCATCCACAACTGGTCAGGCCGCCTGCTTCACCGCGGCGGGCTCGGTCACCGCGCTGGCCCGGATCGACCACGCCTGACGCGCCCGGCACTTGTGCGCGTTGCCCTTGCAGCGCTGGCTGTCCACGTACGGCGTCAACGTCACGTCGGCGAACTCCACCGCCGGCGGATAACCCGGGATCTTCGACGCCGGCGGCACCGGCTGCACCGCAGCCGCGATCTTCACCTTCACTTCCTTCGACCCACCGAACTTCCCGGCCTCCGGGTCCAAGTCGAGGACCTTGACCACCCACAGGCGCTCGCCCGTGTCCTTGTCCCGCGCCTGGTCGTCGCCCTGGCCGCGCTTGTCGAAGTCCGTCACCGGCTCCACACCCAGGCACAGCGCCCCGTGCGGGAAGACGTACTCGAACGGAACCGGAACCTTGATCGTGTTCGGGACCATGCCCTTGCCTCTCGTCTCTGCCGCCACATCGCCGGCGGCGCTGCTTATCCCCCCTAAACACCTACCTTCGACGAGATCCGTTCGATGTGTTTAGGGGGTGTAAGCAGATTAGCATCCGCGCCGCGACTGTCAAGGGGCTCTAAACTGCGGGAGTGAGCGAGCCCGTTGACCAGTTCGAACACGTGCGCAGCGAGCCCGACCCGTTGCGTCAGGCGAAGCTCGCCAGCGAGCTGATCGCCCTGTATCAACAGCGGTCCGTTGAACTCGCGAGGCTCCGCAAGGAGGCGATCAACCGCGCGGCCGCAGAGCGAGGCATCTCCTACAGCAGGATCGCGGCCGAGCTGGGCCTCACGCGGGGCCGCATCACCCAGATCCGCCAAACCGCACCGCCGGCAGAGCGAGCCTTCTTCGGCGTCGGACCGGTAACCGTCGCGGTGCCACTGCGGCAGCTGCCCGGCCGCGCCCTTCCTGTCATCTCATCCGAGGACACCCGCGCCGCCGAGCGACTTTCCAAGCTGTTGACCGACCTGTCCTTTCACGTTGAGCAGTTCCGGATCCCACCGGACGGCCGGTGGCAGCCACGGAACGATGCTGCCGCCATCTGCGGCCCCAAGTCCTCACCGGTGACCGCTGAGGCCATCAGTACCGATCCCTATCTCATGTTCGAGCCTGATCAGTCGGGGAAGTGGACTATCCGTGAGCGTGACGGCAGCCGGGTGTACGAGTCACCCATGGACGACAAGACCACGCAGCGATGGTCTGACGTGGCCTACGTCGCGCGGCTCTCGCTGCCAGGCAACGGACCAACGTTCGTCGTGATCGCCGGGGTTCACGCACTGGGCTCCGTCGGCGCGGTCGACTACCTCGCGCGCAACCTCCCAGACCTTTACGCCCAAGTCGGTACGCGCCCGTTCTCGATGGTCGTCGCCAGCGACCACGACGGCGAAACGGTGACAAGGAGCGAACCACTGTGCGCCCCAAGAGTCCACGACTAGCCACCATCCGAACTGCACAACGACGCGGCCCCGACCGCCCCAGCGAAGACCGCATTTTCACCACCGACAACGCCGCCGTTGTGCTCGACGGCGCATCACAACCAGACGCAAGCGACCGCGACGGCGGTTGGCTGGCCGACACCCTGGGCCGTGAAATTGCTGAACGACTCCACCAATCCGGCGACGACCTAGACCAGCTTCTGACGGACGCCATCACGTCGGTAATGAAGCGCCATGACCTACGAGCGGGCGCCGCCCCGTCGACCACCGTCAGCATCGCTCGGTGGGACAGCGACAGCATCGACATCCTGGTACTCGGCGACAGCCCCGTCATCGCGCTAACTCACGACGGTGAACTACGCCAGGTACGCGACGACCGGCTACGGCAAGTCGCCCGTTACCAGCGCCAACAACTGAACCGAGCAGGCCCAGGCTTCGGATTCGATGACGCCGACCAGTGGCGCAACCTCACCAACGCCGAACGCACCCAGCGCAACCAGCCAGGTGGCTACTGGATTGCCGAGGCCACACCCGAAGCAGCCGCCCACGCCATGCGGGACCGCTGGGACATCCAGGACCTGACTGCCATCCTGATGATGACCGACGGCGTTTCAGCGGGCGTGGACCGCTACGGGCAGCCTGCCGAATGGAGAACCGCCGTCGACATGGCACTAGCTGACCCCGCCCTACTCGTCGACCTGGTCCACGACACCGAAGCCGAAGACCCGAACGGCAACCAATGGCCGCGAAGCAAACGCCACGACGACAAGGCCCTAGCAGTCATCGAGTTCAACCGCCGATAACGCTGCACGGCGACGGGACACAGCGACGCCTCACAACACTGCCGAATTGCGCTCTATTAGATCAAGGCGGCCCGCAAGCGGGCCGCGCCGGCCCGGCCCCGGCCTGCTGGCGACCTTCGGCCGGCATCGGCCGGGCCGGCCGGCCACGCTGACGGAACCAGCAAGGGCATGAAGGGCTAAGGCGGGACGATCGCCGTCGGGGTTACGCCCGTCGAGGTTGGGGCGATCGGCTGCCGCGCAGCGGAGCTGCTTGCCTCCGAAGTCTCTCGGGTACCGCCCGCGGTTCGATGACGACGAGGACCAGGGCGTGACCCATCCCCCGGATGCCCGATTCTCTACGCCACCTGCCCGGCGTCAAGGGCGCTATGCGTCGGCACGCCGATGGCCTACGGCCACCCTTGACCCCGACCAGGCGACGCAGTCCTTGGCACCTATCCGGGGGATGGGGGCAGAGTGGCGACCACCGTTCCGTCAGGGCGGCTGCCCGCTCAGCTTTGGTCCCTTGCCTCAGCTCGCGCCAGCATCGTCTGGTAGTGCTGCTCCATTAGCTCCTGGGTGATGCCCGCACGCCTCCGCTGCGCTTCCGCCAGCTCGGTGAGTCGTTCATCAACCGAGATGAAGAGATCCCGGGCCTCTTTGAGGAAGGCGATCATGTCAGCTCGCCCCGCGTCGGAACAGAAGTCCTCTGCGCGTTCCCTCCAGAAGGCATGGGCGAGGTGGTTCCGCAACCGCACTGCCTCAGCCAGGTCGTCTACAAGCTGCGGGTTGCCCTGCGCCTGCTGTGTGAAGCGACGAACCAGCCGCCCCAAGGTCTCCTTGAAGTGCTCATCCCAAGGATCGTTGAGGAGCCTCCTCGCTTCGGCCTCAGCTTCCAGAAGCCGTGAGAAGGCCAGCATGTTGACCACCTGGTGTTCCAGCACGCAGGCTCGGTAGTAGGTCAGGCCGAAGTGCGCAAAGGTGGTCTTGACATCGGTGCCGTCCTCATCGTCCTCAGGCGGGGGGCCACTCTCCGGCTCATCACCGAACCGCACGACGTACAGATCGCTCATAGGGCCCATGATGTCGGCACCGATCTCGTGGCGCTACGGAGTAAGGCAGCACCGGACAGACGTTCCGCAGGCATCTGCATGAAAGAGCCTCAGCGCTTGTCCGGGTTCTTCATGGCGTCGCGTAGTGCCTTCCTCAGCGCCTCCACCGATTCCCGCGACGTGGCGACCACAGGTCTCGAATCCGGTATGTAAGGGTGGCCCTCCGAGTTGACGTCGGGATTCTCTTGCCACTCCCAGGAGAGATGGTCCTCAGTCTTCACGAAGTCTCGCCAAGCCTCGCGTACCGATCCAGACGCCAATAGATCCACCCTTGCAGTCAGGAGTGTCGGGTGCACCAAGTTCTTTGGCCCTGACGATCCGGACGTTGGGTAGAACTCTGTCACCGCCTCCAGTCGACGTGACGACTCCTCCAGATACTCTCCAACGTCGATGAAGAGCTGGATGCGTAGGTCACGCAACCGCGCTTCACGCCCTCGACGGTGCGTAAACCAGGATGCCAGCAGTGGAGCGGCCATGGTGGTGACGAGACCGAGGCCGGCGAGGATGGCGGTCGCTTCCATAGCCATCGAGACTGGCAGACGCTTGCAACGACTCTGGCTGTACAGCCATCCGTACAGCCAAGACCACCGACTGACGCCGACGCCACCCGACAACGACGGACGGGCTGACCAGGTGCGCAGCCACCCGACCAGCCATCCGCGATCTTCTTCTAATCCCAAGGCCGCAGGTTCGAATCCTGCCGGGCGCACTCTCACACAGCAGGCTTGACCTGCTACTTCTTACCAGCGGCGGTCGCCGGTGAACCAGGCGAAGGGCCGCTCGATCACCCACCGGTGCCGCCCGAGTCGGCGTGAGGACTCGACGCCGCGGACCCAGCGCCTGTCAGCCAGGGGACCGACGATCCGCTCGACCGGCTCCGGCACCCGCTCGACGCCCTCCGCCACTGCCCCACCGGGCGCCGGGCGTCCAAGGAGTGGTCGATCGGCAGAGACCTCAGCAGAACTGACGTACGTCAATGTAGCGTTTCATCGATGTGAAGTGACGGGTCGCTGGGCGACCTGTCGGGGCAGCGCCGCCTCCACCGTACGAAACGACGATGTCGAGGAGGACAGACCATGAACGAACATCGGGAGGGGCGGCTACGGACGCGATGGCGGCGGGCAGCCCGAACTGCCGCCGCGGCAGCGGCCTCTGTGGGGATCACCGTGCTCGCCATCGGGCTCACGGCGGGTGCGGCCACGGCGAGCGCCGGCTCTGCCGACCGGGGCACGCCGAACGCATCGCTCGCCGCCGGGCCGGTGTCCCGGGTCGCCGCAGGCGATCTGCACACCTGTGCGATCCGCGCGGATGACGCGCTCTGGTGCTGGGGCAACAACTTCTACGGCCAGCTCGGCGACGGCACCACCACGCAACGGACCGCTCCGGTCCGGATCGGCGACGCCGCCACCTGGGCGCGTATCGACGCCAGCATGAGCACCACCTGCGGGGTACGCGCGGACGGAACGCTGTGGTGCTGGGGCAGCAACCACAACGGGCAGCTCGGCGACGGCACGACCACGAAGCGGACCAGCCCCGTACGGATCGGCGACGGCACCTCCTGGGCCAGCGTCAGCACCGCCGCCAACCACACCTGTGCGGTCCAGACCACCGGCACCCTGTGGTGCTGGGGCTCGAACCGCCACGGGCAGCTCGGCACCGGCGTGACCCCCTATCTGGCGACCGCCCCGGTGCAGGTCGGCACGGCGACCACCTGGGCGAGCGTCACGACCGGGTACGCGCACACCTGCGCCACCCGCGCCGACGGGACCCTGTGGTGCTGGGGCAGCAGTTCGGACGGGCAGCTCGGTCTCGGCATCCGGGACTACCGGGCGACACCGACGCAGGTGGGCACCGCGACCACGTGGACCGGCGTGACGGCCGGGTACGTGCACACCTGCGCGGTTCGCGCCGACGGGACGCTGTGGTGCTGGGGCGAGAACGGGTACGGCCAGGTGGGTGGGGGCGTCGGCTTCCAGACCACCCCACTGCAGGTCGGCACGGCCACCACCTGGGCGAGGGTCGAGACGGGCATCGACTCGTCGTGCGCGACGCGCACCGACGGCAGTCTGTGGTGCTGGGGCAACAACGCGTCCGGGCAGCTCGGCGACGGCACCACCACCCACCGGTCGACCCCGACCCGGGTCGGTAGCGCCACGACCTGGGCGAACAGCCTCGCCGCGTCGTACCACGCCTGCGCGATGCGCACCGATGGCAGCCTGTGGTGCTGGGGCGACAACTCGTTCGGGCAGCTCGGCGACGGCACGACCACCCAACGGTCGACCCCGGCACAGGTGGCCCTGCCGGGCTGACCGCCACCGTGGACGAGCGGGCTGTCGGTCCGCGCCGCTGCCGGCTCGGCGACGGCGCGGACCGACGGCCCCGCACCATCGGCCGGTTCCGCACGGTGAGGCCGGAGAGCAAGGGCCCGGACACTTCTGATCTTGACGGCTGCCGTCGCCGCGCCCGAAGGTGACCGGATGACGTCGAAGGTCTGGCTCACCCGTGATGAGGACTTCCGCCCAGGCGCCGAGCTCTTCCGCAGCGACCGGCTGTTCGTGCTGTGGTCGTACTCGGCTACCTACGGGCAGTTGCTGCTGCGGGCGGACCAGTCGCCCGGTGGTGGCGGCCGCCTGCCGACGACGGTCGAGGTCCTGTTCAACCCGGTCGACGCGGTACGGATCGAGGCGGCGTACCGCGGTCTGCTGATCCGATGCGCAACCGAGGAGGAGGCCGCGCGGATCCGCGGCGGCCTCTCGGACGACGAACACCGCTCCGGGAACTCCCGGGTGCTCGTGCTGGAGGGCGAGGGGGCGACGGGCTACGTGGTCACGGTCAACGTGGGGTGGTGCGAGGGCGAACTGTCGGACCTGCGACCCTCGCTCTTCAACACGTTCAGCCCGTACCTGCCGATGTGGCCGGTCAAGCCGCTCCTGGGAGTCGGCGGTGAGCTCGACATGGCCTCGCCACAGGAGGTGGCGGAGGCGTTCCTCACGGGCCTGCCGGAGGGCGTACGACGGGAGCGGTACCGCAGCGTGCACCTGCTCACGGCGGTGACCGAGCAGGACGGCCGCCGACGCCGGGACAACCTGGGCGTCTTCCTCACCGAGGCGGACGCCGAGGAGGCGAGGCGACTGGTCGAGCCCCACGTCGCGAGCTGCTGGGTCGAGCCTCTCCCGGTGGTGCTGTAGGAGGCCGTCAGCGGAGCCGGACGTCGAGGGTCGGGAAGTCGTACCAGGTCAGCTCGAAGGACGAGCCGCTCTCCGGCACCACCGGGAACACGCCCCAGCTCTCCACCCGCTCCCCCGGCGCGATGGCGAAGGACTCGTCGGGCCGCGTGGTGGTGCACCAGGTGGAGTCGGGACGCACCGTACGGCCGTCCGCCAGGACGATCTCCGAGGACGTCCGGTCGACCTCGGCGGTCGGGCAGCTCACCGGCCACGGCACCGGCGAGCCGTTGCGGTACGTCAGGTTCAGCCGCAGCTTGCCGCCGGTGGTCTGCGCGCTGACCAGCGTGACCGTCAGGCCCGACTGGCTGTAAACCAACTGGTCGAGCTGGTACGTCCGACCCGCAGCCGGGGAGCCCGGCGACGCGCCGGCAGCTGGAGAACCCGGGGATCCCGTCGACGGGCCGCCGACGGCGCCGGTGGTGACGGCGACCCGCGCGGACGGCGTCGGGTCGGCCCGCCCGGATCCGCCGCGGTCGGCCAGGTACCAGCCGCCGAGGGTGCCGACCACGGCGAGGCACGCCGTCACGGCGACGACAGTGAGCAGGCCGACGTACCTTTTCGTCACGGTGGGCTCCCGACGGCGGTGAGAACGGCGACGGCGCGAAGGTAGCACCACCGTCCAAAGTCGGCGGCTCGTCGGTGGTGGGGCGTAGCGTCGGGGCATGGAGCTCGACTGGAACGGTGAGCTGCTCGAACAGCTCGACTGGCACTGGCAGCGGCAGGCCCGCCCGCGCCTCGACGGGATGACCGACGCCGAATACCACTGGGAGCCCGTCCCCGACACCTGGGGCGTACGGCCGCGCGGGCGCAGCACCGCCCCGATGGCGGTCGGGCAGGGCGATCATCTGATCGAGTTCGCGATGCCGCAGCCCGATCCCGCGCCCGTCACCACGATCGCCTGGCGGATCGGGCACCTCGTCGTGGGGGTGTTCGGCGCACGCGTCGCCGCCCACTTCGGTGGTCCCCCGGTGGACTACGGCTCCTTCGCGTACGCCGGCACCGCCGACACGGCGCTGGCGCAGCTCGACGAGGCGTACGACCGGTGGATGGCCGGGGTTCGCGGCCTGGGCCGCGAGGGCCTGGCCCGGCCGTGCGGTCCGGCGGAGGGACCCTACGCGGACCGGTCGCTGGCGACGCTCGTGCTGCACATAAACCGGGAGGCCATCCACCACCTCGCCGAGATCGCGTTGCTGCGCGACCTGCACCTGCGGCTCGGCTGACCTCGGCGGTACGCCCCGCGGGCATCCGGTCCGGCCCCGGGTGCCATATGCTGCGCCGGTTGTGACGGGGCACGGGGAGGAACACATGCGACGCTGGCTGGGCGTCACGGCTTCGGCCGCGCTGGTCGCGGCGGCGGTGAGCGGGTGCGGCACGCCGGCCGGCACGGACGGGGACCTGACCGACGACTGGCGGCCGGTGGCCGAGGCCCGCCAGTTCACGCCGCAGGCCGGCGAGTGCCACGTCGTCGCCGAGCCGACCGCCTACCTCACCAGCCACCAGCCGGTGGACTGCGCGAAGGCGCACCTCGTCGAGACGTTCCACATCGGCACGTTCACCGGCGACCTGGCCGCCCGCCCGGTCCCGCCCCGCGTCGGGTCGGCGGCGATGCGGTCCGCGTTCGCCGAGTGCGACGCCAAGGCCAAGGAGTACGTCGGCGGCGAGTGGCGCGACGCCCGGCTGTCGGTGCAGGTGGCGCCCACGTCGCCGGCGGGCTGGACGGGCGGCAGCCGGTGGTACCGGTGCGACCTGTTCGAACTCGACCCGGTGAGCGGCGCCAACGGCGACAACGACCGGCCGGTCAACCGGGCGGGCAGCCTCCGTGGCGTGCTGAAGGCGGCCACCCCGCTGCGGTACGGCTGCGCCGAGGAGGACGACTGGTCCAACCTGCTGGCGGTCCCGTGCACGAAGTTCCACCGCTTCGAGTACGTGGGCGTCTGGACCGCGCCCGACGTGTCCTACGACGACGCGACGAAGGACGAGGACGCCGTCCACGCGAAGTGCCGGCCGGTCATCGCCCGCTACGCGAAGGTGCCGGTCGACGGCATGCTCCGCTACCGCACGGGCAGCACGTACCGGTTCCCGTCGGAGCAGGCGTGGGCGCGCGGCGACCGGGGGGTGCGCTGCTGGTACTGGTCCAGCGGAAAGAAGCTGACCCGCTCGATCGCGGGCGGCGGCACGAAGGTGCTGCCGATCAACTGACCGGGTGCCCGCGGGGGCGGTGCGGGCAGGTCACCGTCCTGTCGGTGGTGCGAAATCCGCACCGGGAGGGGCTGACCGACCGGCGACACGGCACGCACCGAGGGTGATCGCGGGCGGATGCTCGTGCTATTCTCCGGCGTCGATCCCCCGTTTTGGCCCGGATCGGGTCGTTGTCGCAGAAGGACCCTCTTTCCCGATGCCGGCCGTCGCCGCACCGACCACGTCGCCGACCACGCTGGACACCCCGGCCGGTGGCGCGTTCACTCTCATCTTCACCCGCCTGCCGGCGCTGCTGCGCCTGGCCTGCGGCCTGGTCGGCGCGGTGGTCGCCCTGTCGGTGCGTACCCCGCCGGTCGAGCCGGCGCTGCTGGTTCCGGCCGTCGCGGCCCTGACCGCCTGGTCGGTCTGGTACGCGTTCCGCGCGCTGCGCCACGGCATCGGCCGCCCGATGGTGCTCGGCGACGTGGCGCTGACCGCCGCCGCCTGCCTGGCGATGCCGGTGCTGGTCACCCCGGAGGTGCTGCCCGGCGAGGTGAGCTGGATCGCGGTGCTGGCCAGCACCACGGTCCTCAACGCGCAGGCCAACGCCCCCATCGGGTGGTCGGTTCCGGCGGGGCTGCTGGTGACGGCGGCGTACGCGACCGGCGCGCACGCCGCCGGCCAGCCCGACGAGGCCGCCGCGCACGCGGTGACGCTGCTGGTGCAGACGGCCTGCGGCGCGCTGATCACCGCCATCATGCGGCGGCGGATCGGTCGGGCCGACGACGCCTTCGTGGCGCACCAGCGGCTCACCCGGGAGTCGCTGGTCGCCCGGACCGCGCGGGACGCGGAGCGGCGGCAGAACCGGGATCTGCACGACACGGTGCTGGCCACCCTGACGATGGTCGGGCTGGGCGCGGTCGCCGGCCCGTCCGCCGCGCTGCGCGAACGGTGCGCCGCCGACCTGCGTACCCTCACCGCGCTGGCCGACGCGCGGTCCGCGCCCGACGAGGGGCCGGTGCCGCTGGACGGGCGGCTGCGGGCGGTGCGCGCCCGGCTGCCCGAGCTGCCGGTCACCACCGAGCTGGCGCCGTGCGTCGTGCCCGCCCCGGTCGCGGAGGCGCTCGCGGAGAGCACGTACGCGGCGCTGTCCAACGTGCTCCGGCACGCGCCGGGCGCGTCCGCCGCGCTGCGGCTGAGCCGGGTCGCCGACACCGTCGTGGTCGAGCTCGCCGACGACGGTCCGGGCTTCGACCCGGCGGCCGTTCCCGCGCACCGGTACGGGCTGCGTGAGTCGGTACGCGGCCGGATGTCCTCCGTCGGCGGGCGCGCCGAGATCGACTCGCGCCCCGGCGCCGGTACCCGGATCCGGTTGGAGTGGTCCGATGTCGACTGAGACGACGACCGCTCCGGCGACGGCGGTGCCGACGGCGCGTACGCCGGACGAGGGCCGGTCCCCGGTGGACCCGGCGGCGGCGGTGGCCGCCGCCTCCGACGGTGGCGCCCGGGTCGTGGCGGTGGTCATCGCGCTGGCCTGGCACACGGCGATCGCGCTGCCCGCGGTGCTGGGCGCGTGGGCGGAGCTGGCCGCGCCGGCGGTGGTCCTCGCCGGCTGGCTGCTCATGGCGGCGGTCGGGGTGCTGACCGGCCTCCGGCTGCTGCGCCGCGCGCGCCTGCTGGCCTGGCCGTTGGTCGCGCTGCTGCTGGTGGTCGACGCGGTGGTCGTCGCGGCGGCCGGTGAACGGCAGCTCTTCACCGCCGCGAACTGGGTGTGGGGCACCCTCGGCTGGTTCTTCGTCATGGTGCTGTGGGGGCGGCGGGTCTACGGGCTGATCGCGGCGCTGGGCGTACACGCGCTGATCGCGCTGGCCGGGGTACTCGGCCACGGCGCGACCGCCCCCGCCGACCTGGCCCGGTACGCCATGTCCGTCTACGCCACGTCGACGCTCCAGGTGGCGGTCTTCGTGGGCGGTACGGCGATCGCGAGGCTGGCCCGGCAGCGGGCCGGCGCGGCGGCCGCCGCCCACGCGGCGGAGGCCGAGCGGGACGCCGCCGAACGGGCCCGGCGGGAGCGGCGCGCCCGCTTCACGCTGGCCGGCGGCGCCGCCGAGGAGGTGCTCGCGGAGCTGGCCGACGGCCGGGCCGACCCGGCCGACCCGGACGTGCAGCGGCGGGCCGTGCTGGCCGCCGCCCGGCTGCGCCGGCTCATCGCCGAGTCCGACGACGTGCCCGACCCGCTGCTGCACGAGCTGCGGGCCGCGGCCGACCTGGCGGAGCGAAACGGGCTGCCGATCGACCTGGTCACGATCGGCGACCCGCCGCCGCTGCCGGTGCAGGTGCGTCGCCGGCTGGCCGACCCGCTCACCGCGCTCCTGGCCGACGCCCGGGGCTGGGCCCGGCTGACCGTGGTCGCCGGTCCCGACGAGGTGGTGGTCGGCCTGGTCACGCCCGACCGGGCCGGCCCCGACACCGCCGGACCGCCGGGCGACGACGGGCGGGTGGAGTACCTCTACGAGCGGGACGGGGAGATCAGATGGGCGCAGACCCGGTGGCGGGGTTGACCGGTGGCCGGTCGGTGGGCGTGGCGATCGTGGACGACCACCCGGTCGTCATCGAGGGCGTACGCGTCTGGCTGGCCGCCGAGCCCCGGCTGCGGGTCCTGGCGACCGGTGACGACCCCGACGCCGTGCTGCGGGCCGCGCCCGACGCCGACGTGATCCTGCTCGACCTGCGGCTGCACGGGCGGATGGCCCTGGACAAGCTCGCCGAGCTGAGCGCGGCCGGCCGGCGGGTGGTGGTCTACTCGGAGCACACCGACCCGCAGACGATGCTCGCCGCCCTGGACGCCGGGGCGGTCGCGTTCCTGGCCAAGCACGAGGGGCGGGAGCACTGCGTGGCCACCGTGCTGGCCGCCGCCAGCGACCGCCCGTACGTGCCGCCGGCGCTCGCCGGGGCGATCGTGGGTGACCCCCGCCCTGACCGGCCCGCCCTGTCCGACAAGGAGCGCGAGGCGCTGCTGCTGTGGTTCCAGTCGATGTCGAAGGCGTCAGTGGCCCGTCGGATGCGGATCAGCGAGCACACCGTGAAGCAGTACGTCGACCGGGCGCGCATCAAGTACACCCGAGCGGGGCGACCGGCCGCCACCAAGGCGGCGCTGCTCGCCCGGGCGATCGAGGACGGCCTAGTCCGGCCGGAGGAGATCGGCATCTACCGGTCACAGGCTTCCTACGACCGGCCGACCCCCTAACGGGCGTCATGACAGCCGGCCGGGGGTCGGCGACGCTCGTGGTGAGATGCCGTCGGCAGCGGAGGTCATGACGATGCACGATGACGCGTCCCCCTTCTTCATCGCCCCACACCGCTTCGACGCGGACGACGACGTGACCCCGGCGCTGGACCGGCGGCACGAACTGGTCGTCGAGGCCGGCGAGCGGGTGCTCGCCCGGCGCCGGCTGCACGCCTCGGGGCACCTGCTCGGCCCCACGGAGGCGCGGCAGCGGTGGACGTTGCCTGAGCCGGTGGCGGTCACCGTCACCGACCGGCGGATCGCGTACGCCGGCGCCGGGCCGCAGCTCGCCCTGGTCGGCGGGGGCGGTGCAGGCGCGCGGCACCGCCGAGGCGTGCGGTTGCCGGGCCTGATCAGCGGTCAGATCCGCTGGCAGTGGCCGTCCCGGCTGGAACTGCTGGCGGCGGAGCCCGGGGAGCACGCCCGCCTGCTGGTGGTCTGCGACGCGCTGCGCACCATCCAGCAGCCGACTCTCGGATTCACCGGGCCCGCCGGGGAGATCGTCGAGCTGACCCGCCTGGTGCGCCGGGCGGTGGCCGGTTTCCGGCTGGCCCACCCCGAGCTGGTCGACCTGTCGCCGCCCGAGCGGGACGTGCTGGCGGTGCGCGCCGGGGCCGGGCCGGGCGCCGGCGAGACCCGGATCACCCTGCCCGGGTCGCTGCCTGTCGAGTTCCAGTCCCGGGAGGACTACTACCGGCCGGGACGCGTCGACCGTGGCTGGCAGGGGCCCGCCGCCGGCGCCGCCTCGGGGCACCGCTGAGGCCGACGGTACGGGCGGCAGTCCCGGCGCCGACGACCACGTGCGCCGGGGCGTAGCGCCGCGGGGATGTCAGGCGTCGGGGTCGACCGCGGCGGCCCGGCGGCGCACCTCCAGCTCGGCGGCCTCCTCCAGGGTGGGGGCGGTGCCGCCCAGGTGCACCGGGAGCCACCAGGTGTCGTCGGGGCCGGCCGGCTTGTCGGGGTAGTTCCGCTGGGCACGGTCGACGAGCGCGGTCAGCCGCGCCTTCAGGTCGACGGTCATCGCGTTGGCGTCCGGGTAGTCGGCCGGGTCCATCGGCTCGCCGACCAGGATGGTGATCGGGATGTGCCGGCGGTTGAGGGTGCGCGGCCGACCCTTGGTCCAGAGCCGCTGCGTGCCCCAGATCGCCACCGGCAACACCGGCACGCCGGCCTCGGTCGCCATCCGGGTGGTCCCGCTCTTGAGTTCCTTGACCGTGAACGACCGGCTGATCGTGGCCTCGGGGAAGACGCCCACCACCTCGCCGCGCCTCAGGGCGCTGACCGCCGTCGCGTACGACCCGGCACCCGCCCGCCGGTCGACCGGGATGTGCCGCATGCCCCGCATCAACGGGCCCGAGATCTTGTGCGTGAAGACGGACTTCTTGGCCATGAACCGCACCAGCCGCTTCGCGGGGTTCGCGCCCAAGCCGCAGAAGATGAAGTCGAGGTAGCTGATGTGGTTGCTCGCCAGCACCGCCCCGCCCGTACGCGGCACGTGGTGTGCGCCCTCGATGGTGATCTTCAGGTCGAGGACCCGGAACATCGTCTTGGCGGCAGCGATCACGGGCGGGTACACGAGTTCCGGCATGGCGCGAACTTACCCTGCCCGGCTGAAGGCCATGCCGGCCCGCCAGCGGTGGCGGCCTCGGGTGGCGGCCGGCCGGCGGCGCGCGGTCGGGTCGCGCCGCCGGCCGGGTCGCGCTAGTCGGTCAGCCGGTGCATGTCGAGGCGGCCCCGGGCGAACGCGTCGACGCGGCCCCAGCGCCCCGGGATGTCCAGCACCTCGATCCGGCCCATCCCGATCGGCAGCCGGGGTTCCACCGCGAGGTGCCCCTCGTGCGGCTCCAGGCCGAGCATCGTGCGCAGCAGCAGCAGCGGCGTGCCCGTCGACCAGGCCTGCGGGCTGCACGCCGTCGGGTACTCGACGGGGAACTTGGTCAGCTCGCGCGGGTAGCCGCCGAACGCCTCCGGCAGCCGGCCCTCGAAGTAGGTGGCCGCGTCGAGGATGCCGTTGGCGATGACCGCCGCCTCCTCGGCGAAGCCGTACCGGCGCAGACCCCAGGCGATGAACGAGTTGTCGAACGGCCAGATCGTGCCGTTGTGGTAGCCGATCGGGTTGTAGCGCACCTCGCCCTCGGCCAGTGTGCGTACGCCCCAGCCGGTGAAGAGCCGGGGCCCCACCAGGTGCTGGGCGACCTTCTCGGCCCGGTCGTGGTCGACGATGCCGCTCCAGAGCAGGTGGCCGATGTTGGAGCTCAGCACGTCGCACTGGCGGCCGTCCGGGTCCAGGGCCAGGGCGTAGTACTCGCCGTCGTCCACCCAGAAGTCCCGGTTGAACCGTTCCTTCAGCGCCGCAGCCTCCCGCTCCAACCGGTCGGCCAACTCCGGATCGCCCCAGAACTCACGGGCCAGCCGGGCGGCGCGCACCTTGGCGTCGTACGCGTACCCCTGCACCTCGCAGGTGGCCCGGGGGAACGGCGGCAGCGTGCCGTCGCGGTAGGAGATGGAGTCCCAGGAGTCCTTCCAGCACTGGTTCTCCAGGCCGGTGTCGGTGTTGCGGCGCTCGTACCAGATGTAGCCGTTGCCGACCAGGTCGGCGTAGTCGTCGATCCACTTCAACGCCGCCCGGCACTCCCGCTCCAACTCCATGACCAACTCGGCGTCCCCGCTCCACTTCTCGTACTCGTCGAGCAGCACCAGGAACAGCGGGGTCGCGTCCACCGACCCGTAGTACGGCGAGTGCGGCTGTTCCTCGAAGGCGGCGGTCTCGCCGTAGCGCATCTCGTGCAGGATCCGGCCCGGGTCCTCGTCCCGGAAGTCGTCGAACCGGGTGCCCTGGAGGGAGGCCAGGATCCGCAGCGTGGTCTTCGACAGCTCCGGCGTGAACGGCAGCGTCTGGAGGCAGGTCAGGATGCTGTCGCGGCCGAACATGGTCATGAACCAGGGCAGCCCGGCGGCGGGTAGCGTCGCCCCGCCGAGGGAGAGTGGCGAGAAGCGCAGCGCGGCCAGGTCGATGAGGCTGCGCCGGTACGTGGAGGCGACCAGGTCGTGCTGGCTGTTGACCTTGGGGGCCCTGGCGATCCACTCCTCCAGGTCGTGCTGGAGGGCGCGCCGCTCGGTGGTGTGCGCCCGCAGCCCCATCCGCAGGTCCCGCCCGCCCGGGGAGACCGCCGTGGTCTTGACGTCGATCTCGGCTGCCCACCGTTCGTTGGGTTGGAGGTGGAGCGAGTACGCGAAGCCCCTGCGGTCGTACCTGGGCGACGGAGACGCGGAGATCAGCGTCTCCCGGATGAAGTTGCCCCGCCGGTAGCCCAGGCGCAGCCGGTCGGAGTCGACCTCCGTGTAGATCTCGCCCTTCTTGTTGAGGATCTCGTCCTTCACCTGGAACAGGTCGGCGAAGTCGGACGCCGCCGCCATCCTGATCTCCAGGTCGACCGGCTTCTCGTCGTGGTTGAGGATGGTGAGCGTCTCCCGGAAGCTGCCCCCCACCGCGCGCTCCCGGATGATCGACAGCTTGGCGTCGACGTAGTGCGTGGCCATTCCCGGCACCAGGAAGAAGCGGGCCTCGTAGTACTGGAGGTCGTCGTACGACAGAGGGGTGAGCCGTTCCCCGTTCACCGTCAGCACCCACGTCGACAGGTAGCGGGTGTCCAGGGCGAAGAATCCCGTCGGTTCGCTCGGCGTCGCCTCGATGTCCCCGGTGTCCTCCGACACCACGAAGGTGCTGCCGTCCAGGATCCGGACCGTGTTGCTCTGCGCCATCACCGCACCTCCATGTAGCTGTGGAAGCGCCGGCGGGGTCCGCGGGCGTCCGGGTGGCTGGGGAAGAGCCGCTCCAACTGCAACACCAGCCGCAGGTCCCCGCTGACCGTCATGTCCCCGCGCAGCAGCGCCGCCACCCCGTCCTCGCGGCCGGCGGCGAGTTCCTCGAAGAGTGCCGGGCTGATGCCGACCACCGTGTCGGCCTCCTGGTCCTCCCGGCTCACCTGGAGCCGTCCCTGGTCGACCCGCAGCAGCCAGTGTGTCGTCTGCGCCCCCTCGTGCAGGTCCAGGCGCAGGGTCCCGGAGGACTTCGCCAGCAGGGGGTCGTACCCCCGCCGGTCGAGGTCCTCGAAGAACCTCGTCGTCGCGTCCACCATCGGGTCCTCTCCTCCCCCGTCGGTCAGTTCCGACCAGGGGTCCCCCTCCGGCGCCGGGCCAACCTCGCCCGGATGGGGTGAGTCGCTCCCGTCCGGTGCGTCGAGACCGAGCAGCACCACCAGCATCGCCGTCGTGATCGACCGCATGTCGCCCCGGGTGACGCGCCACGCCCCTGGTGAAGACGCGACGCCGGCTCCCGTCTCGGGGAGCCGGCGCGCCGCGGCGGACGGGTCAGTTGTTCGGTTCGTCGGCGCTGATGTCGGCGAGCACCGACTGCGGCTCCCGCTCCACTGCGAGGTCGCCCATCGAGACCAGGCCGACCAGCCGCCCGTCGTCGATGACCGGCAGCCGGCGCACGGCGTACGTGCGCATCAGGTCGGCGGCGGCCACCGCGTCGTCGTACTGGCTGACCGTGATCACGTCCTTGCTGGTGATCCGGTTGAGCGGGGTCGAGTTCGGGTCCATGTTCTCGGCCACGCCCCGTACCGTGATGTCCCGGTCCGTCACGATGCCGATCACATCGTCACCGTCGGTCACCACCACGTCGCCGATGGCGCTGTCGCGCATCTCCTGCGCGGCGGCGGTCAGCGTGTCGTTGCCGTCCATCGTCACCAACCGGGTCGTCATGAACTCTCCGACCGTTGTCATGGTGCTCCCCTCTCGGTGTCGGCACCGCCGTCTACCCGCCGACCGCACGGGGTAACGCGAGGCGCCCCGGGGCAGGGAGGCCACGCGGGCGGGAGGGGCCAGGCGGGCGGGAGGGGTCAGGCGCGCGGTGGGACGCCGTAGAGGCGTTCGACGTGCAGCCGGAGCACGAGGCGCCCCTCGGCGACCATCGCCCGCCGGTAGTCGGCCCAGTCCGGATGTTCCCCCTGGATCGCCCGGTAGAGGTCGACCAGCTCGGCCACGGTGGCGTCGTCCGGGTCGGCGGCCACCGGCGTCAGCTCGGCGCGCGCCTCCGCGACCGCGTACGCCCAGCCGTCGGCACTGCCGACGTGGAAGGAGGCGCGCGGGTCCCGGCGCAGGTTGGCGGTCTTGGCCCGGCCGTCGGTCACCGAGACGCGGATCAGGGCCGACGCGCCGTCGAAGGCGTAGATGACGGTGGACAGCTGCGGGCGCCCGTCCCGCTTGAGCGTGGCCAGCACCCCCAGCCGGTGGCCGGCGACCAGCTCCGTCAACGCCCGCTGGGTCTCGTCGTCCGCCACGGCAACCTCCCGCTCAAACCGGTCACGGCGGTCCCATCGAACCACGGCGGACGCCCCGCCCGACGTAGCCGGCGCGACCGGGCCCCGTCGGAGGACGCGACGGGCCCCCGCCGACGGGGGCCCGGAGAGGCGTGCCGGTCAGCGGCGCTCGGCGGCGACCAGCTCGGCGAGCTGCACCGCGTTGAGCGCGGCGCCCTTGCGCAGGTTGTCGTTGGAGCAGAACAGGGCGAGGCCGTGCTCGACGGTCTCGTCGGCGCGGATCCGTCCCACGTAGGTCGGGTCCTGGCCGGCCGCCTGCAACGGGGTCGGTACGTCGGCGAGCGCCACGCCGGGGGCGCCGTCGAGCAGTTCGCGGGCCCGCTGCGGGGTGATCGGGCGGGCGAAGCGGGCGTTGATCTGAAGCGAGTGGCCGGTGAACACGGGCACCCGGACGCAGGTGCCGGAGACGCGCAGCCCGGGGATCTCCAGGATGCGGCGGCTCTCGTTGCGCAGCTTCTGCTCCTCGTCGGTCTCGAAGCTGCCGTCGTCGACGATCGAGCCGGCGAGCGGGAGCACGTTGAACGCGATCGGCCGGGCGAACGAGCGGGGGGCCGGGAACTCCACGGCCGTGCCGTCGAAGGCGAGACCGGCGGCGTGCTCGGCGACCTTGCGGACCTGCTCGTCGAGTTCGGCGACGCCGGCCAGGCCGGCGCCGGAGACCGCCTGGTACGTCGAGACGACCAGGCTGACCAGCTCCGCCTCGGCGTGCAGCGGCCGCAGCACGGGCATCGCGGCCATCGTCGTGCAGTTCGGGTTGGCGATGATCCCCTTGGGGCGTACGGCGGCGGCGTGCGGGTTGACCTCGGCGACGACCAGCGGCACCTGCGGGTCCATGCGGAACGCCGAGGAGTTGTCGATGACGACGGCGCCGGCGGCGGCGACCCGCGGCGCGAGCTCCTTCGCGGTGCCCTTGCCGGCGGAGAAGAGGGCGATGTCGAGCCCGGAGTAGTCGGCGGTGGCCGCGTCCTCCACGGTCACCTCGCCGTCCCGCCAGGGCAGGGTGCGCCCGGCCGAGCGCGCCGAGGCGAACAACCGCACCTGCTCCGCCGGGAACTCCCGCTCCGCCAGCACCTGCCGCATCACGCCACCGACCTGGCCGGTGGCCCCCACAATGCCGATCCTCATGCCCGCGAGGCTACCCAGCCGGGCGGCCCGACCGGGAACGCTTTCCCACCCACCGGGGCCCGCGACGGCGTCGCGGTGGTCACCCCGGAACCGCCACCGGACGAAAACGACACCGCCGGGAGGGCCGGTGGGACGAGAGGATCGTCAGCCGGCGGGGCGGACCGCCGCAGCATCCACGCCGGCCGCCCCCGGACGGGACGCGGCGCCGGCCGGGGGCGGCGCGACGCACGTCACACCGCCCCGGCCGGTCAGGAGGCGTCCTCGACGAGTTCGCCCAGGCCGGTGGCGACGAGTTCGTCGCGGATCACGGCGGCGTCGCCCTCCACCACGAGGGTGAGTTCCTCCGGGCGCAGGTGCGTGGCGGCCGCCGCGGAGACCTGGGCCACGTCGGCGGCGAGCAGCGACTCCCGCAGCCGGGCGTGGTAGTCGTCGGGCAGGTCGTACACGACCAGGGTGGTCAGCGCGCCGGCGATGGCCCGGGGGCTCTGCAACTCCACCGAGAGCTGCCCGGCCCGCCAGGAACGCGCGACCGCCAGCTCCTCCTCGGTCACCCCGGTCTCGCGGGTACGGGTGATCTCCCCGACGGCCTCGACGACGGCCGGCGCGGTGACGGCCGTCTGCACGCTGGAGCTGACCCCGAAGCGGCCGAACCGGCGGGACGAGGCGAAGTCGCCCCGGATGCCGTACGTGTAGCCGCGCACCTCGCGGATCAGGTGGTTGAGCCGGGAGGTGAACGCCCCGCCGAGCACCGTGCCGGCGAGCGTCATCGGCACGTGGTCGGGGTGGGCGCGGTGCGGCGACGGGTGGCCCAGCCGCAGCGTGGACTGCACCGACCCGGGCCGGTCCACGAGGATGATCCGTCGGCCGGAGCGGGTCGGCACCTCGATCGGGCCGCCCTGCTCGACCGGCCCGCCGCCGGTGCCGGCGAAGGCCGTCGCGCCGAGCGCGTCCAGGTCCAGCCGTTCCAGGTCACCCGCGACGATCAGCGTGCCGGGGCGGATGAACCACTCGGAGTGGAAGACCGTGACGTCCTCGACGTCCAGCGCCGCCACCGACTCCGGGTCGCCGTACATGGGGCGGCCCCAGCGGTTGCCGGCGCCGAACAGGTCGGCGCGCAGTGCCGCGTCGGCCCGCGGGCCGGGGTTGGCCCAGTCCATCCGCAGCGCGGTCGCCTCGTCGTCACGCACCCGCCGGACGTCGTCCGGGTCCAGCTTCGGGGTGCGTACCGCCTCGGCGAGCAGCTCCACGGCGGCGCTCAGCCGCTCCACCGGCACCTGCACGCTGACCTGGAAGGAGTCCCAGTCCAGGCCGATCACCAGCTCGGTGCCGAGCCCTTCGATCGCCAGCGCGTACGCTGTCGCGTCGCGCTGCGCGGTCCCCTCCTCCAGTGCCTTGGCGAGCACCGCGCCGAGCCCCTCCTTGCCGGTCGGTTCGCGCCCGGCGCCCGCGTCGAGCAGCAGCAGCGCCACGGCCAGGTTCTGCCCGGGCAGGTGCGCGGCGACCACCTGACCACCGGCGACCGTGCGCCGGACCACCTGCGGGAACCGGTACGGGCGGGCGGCGCCCGGCCCGGGGCGGTCAGCGATCAGCGTCATCAGTGCTTCTCCTCGGGCAGGTAGGTCAGGGTCACCCGGTCGTCGGCGGCGAGCACCTCGGCGGCGGCCTCGGCGATCTGCTCGGCGGTCACCGCGAGCCAGGCCGGCAGCCGCTGCGCGGCCTTCGCCGGGTCGCCGAACTGGGTGGCGTAGCGCCCGAGCGTGTCCGCCCGGCCGTCCACCGTGGACATCTGCCGCCACCACGAGGTGCTCAACAGGGACTTGGCCCGGTCCAGCTCGGTGGCGGTGACCGGCACGGTGGCCAACTCGTCGACCACCTCGGCCAGCCCGGCGCCCAGCCGTTCGGCGCTGACCCCGGGGCGGGCCGTGGCGGTGGCGATCAGCGGCGCGGGGGCGTGCGCGAGGTCCACCCCGTACGCCCCGACGAGGTCGGGCTGGGCGATCCGCTCCCCGTCGGCGAGGCGCTGGTAGAGGCGGCTGCCCCGGCCGCTGCCCAGCACGGTGGCGAGCACCGTCAGCACGTCGTAGCCCGGGCTGCCGAAGGGGTGGGTGCGGTGCGCGACGTAGACGCGCGGCGCCGGCACGTCGGCGGTGACCGTCTCCACGGCGGGTCGGCCGGTGGCCGCGACGGTCCGGCCGTCCGGCGCGGGCGGGATCTGCGCGCGCGGCGGGATCGCGCCGAAGTACTTGTCGGCCAGCGCGAACACCTCGGCGGCCGAGGCGTCGCCCACCACGGTGAGCACCGCGTTGTTCGGCGCGTAGTAGGTCCGGTGGAACGCCTGGAAGGTGGCCAGGTCGGCGGCGTTGAGGTCGGCCATCGACCCGATCGTGGCGTGGTGGTAGGGGTGTCCGGGCGGATAGAGCAGCGGCAGCAACCGCAGCCAGGCGTCGCCGTAGGGCACGTTGTCGTAGCGCTGGCGCCGCTCGTTCTTGACCACGTCCCGCTGGTTGTCCAGCGTCTCCTGGGTCAGCGCGGGGACCAGCCCGCCCATCCGGTCGGCCTCCAGCCACAGCGCCAGTTCGAGGTGCTCGGCGGGGACGGTCTCGAAGTAGTTGGTGCGGTCCGGGTTGGTGGTGGCGTTGAGCGAGCCGCCCGCGCCCTGCACCAGCTTCATGTGCTCGGTCTTCGCCACGTTGACCGAGCCCTCGAACATCAGGTGCTCGAAGAGGTGGGCGAAGCCGGTCTGCCCCTCGGGCTCGTGGCGGGAACCGACGTCGTACCAGAGGTTCACCGCGACCGCCGGGGCGGTGCGGTCCTCACTCACCACCACGCGCAGGCCGTTGTCCAGGCGGGTGGTCTCGATGGGCCAGGGGTAACCGCTGTCGGGCATGGCACGACGCTATCCGATCGGGGGACGCGCAGCGGGACGCGCCGCACGCGGCGAGGCATCGACCGCCGGCCGCCGGGTACCGGGGAGGCATGCCGCCTGCCGCCACCGTGACCGACCGGGCCGCCGTCGCAGTCGACCGCGCGACCGCCGCCCTGACCCGGCTACGCCGGGCCCGCCTGCTGCATCCCGCGGGCCGCTCGTTCACGGGCGAGGTCGTCGTCTGGGGTACGCCGGGACCGCCGACCGGGGTGCCGCTGCTGGACGATCCGGGACGCTTCCCGGCGACCGTCCGGCTCTCCAAGGGCGTGCCCACCCCGGGCGCCTGGCCGGACGTGCTGGGGCTGGCCGTGCGGCTGCACTCCGACGCGGGCCGGCCGTTCGACCTGCTGGTCAGCTCCAGCGGGGCCGCGCCGCTGCTGCGGAACCTGCCGCTGCCCCGGCGCCGCTTCGCGGGGACGTACAGCACGATCATGCCGTTCCGCGCGGGCCGGCGGCGGCTCTTCCTGGCCGCGCTGGCCGACCCGGAGTCGCCCGACCTGGGCCGCAGCCTGCCCGAGGTCGCCGCCGCGGCCCGGGCGGACGCGCCGCGCCTGGTGCTCGCGGTCGCGTCCGCCGTCGGGCCGTGGCGGCCGTTCGGGCAGGTCAGCCTCGGTGCCCAGCTCAGCGCCCGCGACGACGCGGCGCTGGCCTTCGACCCGATCGGCAATCTCCCGCCGGGGCTGCGGGCGGTCGGCCCGATCGCCTGGCTGCGGGAGCACACCTACCGGGGCTCGCGACGGGCCCGGGGCGCCGTGGCTCAGTCGGGGGGCTCGATGGGGGTCACCGTCTGATCGGAGGTACGCCGCTCCAGCACGGTGTCGGGGGCGGCGTTGCGGTCCTCCTCCCGGAGGTCGGACTCGGCGAGGATGGCCGCCGCCTGCGCGTGGGGGTCGTCGCTGCCGGCCGCCGCCTCCTCGGGCAGCAGGTGGGCGCGGGACTCCACCCGTTCCTGGTCGCTCTGCTCGTGACTCATGACCGCCCACATACCCCGCCGGCGCCTCCGGCACGCCGCATGATCGCGCCCGGCGGGCGGTCAGGAGCGGAACGGGCCGCGTACCTCGTAGGTGATGCCCCCGGAGGAGGAGCCGGACGTGCCGCGCTGCGACGAGAAGTAGAACCGGCCGCCGTCGGGCGAGAACGCCGGCCCGCAGATCTCCGACGAGGACTGGCCGGTGATCCGCAGGAACGGGGCGACCACCCCCGCCGGCGTGATCACGTTGATCTCCATGTTGCCGCCGTCCTCGGCGACGTAGAGGTCGCCCGAGCGGGCCCCGGTGATGTTGTCCACCCCGGTCAGCGGCGCCGTCCCGGAGACCAGCGAGTCGTCGTACGCCAGGTCGATGCGCTGGTCGACCGCGTCGTAGGCCCAGACCCGGTTGTCGCCCTTGGTGGTGAACCAGCAGGTGCCGTCGGCGTACCAGCAGCCCTCGCCGCCGTTGAACCTCTTCGCCCCGGAGACCTGGTTGCGGGTGAGCGTGGGCGAGCCGTCCGGGTCGGGCACCCGCGCCCAGCTCACCGGGCCGCTGGTGCCCGTGCCGGCGACCAGCACCTCCAGCGTGCCGGCCGAGAGGTCGCCCCAGGTGGTCGGCCGGAACCGGTAGAAGCAGCCGCTGGTCTCGTCCTCCGTGAGGTAGACGACCTGTCGCTCCGGGTCGCAGGCCGCCGCCTCGTGGTTGAACCGGCCCATCGCGGCCCGCCGCACCCCGGCCCGGCCGCCCTGCGGGTACGTCTCGTACACGTATCCCCGGCTGACCTCCTCGCCGGAGAGCCAGGTCCCCCACGGGGTCGCGCCGCCCGCGCAGTTGCGGTTGGTGTTCGACAGGATGCGGTACGCCGAGGCGACGCTGCCGTCGGCGTCGAAGCGCACCGCCGAGGCCCCGCCGGTGGTCAGGATCTCGGAGTTCGAGACGTAGATCCATCCGGTGCCGGCGACGAAACAGGCGCCGCCGTCGGGCGCGTCGTGCCAGGTGTACGACGTCCCCGGCACCGTCTGCCGGGAGCGGGCGATCACCCGGCTGGTGAAACCGGCGGGCAGTTGGAGGCCGTTGGCGTCGGCCGCGCCGAGCGGCCCGTACGGGCTGGCACCGGGCTGAGCAGGGGCGGCCAGGGCGGCGCCGGCCCAGAGACTGCCGGAGAAGGCGGCGGCGCCGCCGAGGACGGTGGCGCGCAGGACGGTACGACGGTCCATCGGGAACCTCCGGGAAACAGCGGTCGGTGTCGATGAAACTACCGTCGAAGACATCGATGGAGGCGAACGCGAAGCGAGTCTTTCCCGACGATCGGGTGGACCTTCCCGCACGGTCGGGTACGCTGGGCCGCGTGACGCGTTCGTATCGATGGTTTAGGCAGCCGGCTCGCACGCCGGTGACTTCACCATGATCTGACGTCACCACATTCGAGCCGGCCGGGCAGGAGCTTCCGTTCCTGCCCTTTTGCGTACGAGCAGCCGGCTCGACCCGGGCACCGGCCCCGGGGCACGGTCGGCGGAAGGACTCCCACCGTGACGACCCCGGAGACCGATCGGGTCAGCGACCAACGGATCGACCGCGTCGTGCCGTTGACCACCCCGGCCCTGCTGCACCACGAGCTGCCCCTCGACGACACGCTCGCCTCGGCCGTACTGGCCGGGCGACGGGCGGTCGGTCGCGTGCTGGACGGTGCCGACGACCGGCTGCTGGTGGTGGTCGGCCCGTGCTCGGTGCACGACCCGGCCGCCGCGCTGGAGTACGCCCACCTGCTGCGCGAAGCCGCCGCGCGGGTGGCCGACGACCTGCTGGTCGTGATGCGGGTCTACTTCGAGAAGCCGCGCTCGACGGTGGGCTGGAAGGGCCTGATCAACGACCCCGGGCTGGACGGCTCCGGCGACGTCAACACCGGCCTGCGTACGGCCCGCGCGCTCCTGCTCGACGTGTTGCGCCTGGGGCTCCCCGTCGGCTGCGAGTTCCTCGACCCGATCACGCCGCAGTACATCGCCGACACGGTGGCGTGGGGAGCGATCGGCGCGCGGACGGTGGAGAGCCAGGTGCACCGGCAGCTCGCCTCCGGCCTGTCGATGCCGATCGGCATGAAGAACCGCCCGGACGGCAGCATCGGCACCGCCGTCGACGCCATCCGGGCGGCCGGCGTACCGCACGTCTTCCCCGGCATCGACGTCTCCGGCACGCCCGCGATCCTGCACACCCGGGGCAACGCCGACGGGCACCTGGTGCTGCGCGGCGGGGGCGGCCGGCCGAACTACGACGCGGAGTCGGTGGCCGGCGCCCTGGAGCTGCTGCGCGCGGCCGGCCTGCCCGAGCGCGTGGTGGTCGACGCGAGCCACGCCAACAGCGGCAAGGACCACCGCAACCAGCCGAGGGTGGCCGCCGACGTGGCGGCCCAGCTCGACGCCGGGCAGCGCGGCATCGTCGGGATCATGCTGGAGAGCTTCCTGCTCCCCGGCCGCCAGGACCTCGACCCGACCCGCGAGCTGACGTACGGCCAGTCGGTCACGGACGCCTGCATCGGCTGGGACACCACCGAGGAGGTCCTCAGCCACCTGGCCGCCGCCGTCCGCACCCGCCGCCGCACCGCCGTACCCACCTCCGCCTGACCGGCCTCGCCCGGTCGGCGTCGGGGTGGGAGAACGGTGCCGCCCCCGGGCCCTGAGGCTCGGGGGCGGCACTGGTGCCGGTGTGCAGGTCGCCTCTCGGCGAGTGGCGCGACGCGGCTCCAGCCGGACGGTATTCCGCGAAGGCAATTTAGGTGAGGCCCGGGGACACTGGTCACACCGACACCTGACTCAACGGGCGAACCGCCGCCGGTGTTCCGGCCTCCGCCATGACCGCCGTCACAGCCGGGGCCGCGCTTCCCGGGCCCCGCTCCGACGAGGCCACGCCACGAGGGACGCTCACGCACGGCGCCGGGGCGCGGTGACGTTTGGCCGATTCGGTCGCGGGTAGCTGACCTCTCGTGACCGACGACGCACCCGTGACGGACGCGCCCGTGGTCGAGGAGCCGGACATCCGGCGCCTCGACGATCTGCTCGAGGATCTCTACCACGGCCAGGAGCGGATCAGTCAGGCGGACATCTACCGCCGGGCCGTCTCCGCGGAGCTGCCCGCGCAGCTCCTCACCCGCATCGCCGCCCTGCCCGAGGGCGAGTACGCCGTGGACGAGGTCGCCGACCTGCTCGGCGGTTCGGTCACCTGACGCCCGGCGGTCCGGGCCGCCACGGCCCGGGCCGTGGCGGCCGTCGTCCGTGGGGCGGCTCGCCGCCCACCCGCCCCCCTGGGGCGGACGGCCTCGCGCACCCGAGGCCGACGAGCAGTGAGGAGAACGAGATGTCCCACCACGAGGAAGAACACGAGAAGCTGCCGGCGCTCGGCCAACCCCCCGGCGGCCGGGACACCCTGCCGGAGCCCGACTTCGCCAACGAGCACGACCGTACGGCGGTCGACCGGGACATCATCACGGGAGCCGACGCCGACGAGCGCGAGCCGGAGACGTCCCGCGGCTGGGCCGGCGAGGACCACGGCACGACCCCGACCTGATCCGCGCGACCCGGCGGGGCCGGGGACGTGGGACGGATCGACGTGCGAAGGGGGCCGGCGCGCAGCCGGCCCCCTTCGTCGTACGTCGTCAGTCCTCGTCGTGCTCGCCGCCCTCGGCGGCCTGCTGGGCCACCGCGTACGCCATCTGGAGGAAGTCCGAGGCGGCCACGGCGGTCAGCGCGGTCGCCACCAGGCGGGTCAGCCGGGGGGCGAGCACCAGCCCGCCGGTGAGCCCCGTGGCGACCCAGACCGCGAGGCAGAACGGGCAGCTCAGCAGCTCCCCGATCGCGTGCCGGGTGGAGCTGCCCTGGTCACGGACCTGCTCCATCACCTCGCCGCTGCCGATCGGCTTGTCGTATCGCGTGAAGGGCGCCCGCAGCGGGCTCGTCACCGCGTCCTTCGACAGCAGCCGGCTCAGCTTGTGGGTGGCGATGCTCAACAGCACCACGTCGGCCGGGGCGGGCCGGTCGGGCACCGGTCGGCCGGTCGCCCGGACCAGGCCGGCGATGCCGGCGGTCACCCCGGCGTAGGTGCCCATCGCCGCCAGGTAACCGCCCAGCGGCCGGTGCTCGTGCGGCGCGTACGCCTGGCGCAGCCGCGCCACCTTCTCCTTCAGGGCGGTCACCCGGTCTCCTCGGTCTTCTCGGTCTTCTCGCTGGTGCGGGCCGGCTCAGCCGGCCTGCAGGTTGTCGGCCACCTCGCGGGCGAGGCTGTCCAGCGCCTCGTCGGCCAGTCGCCCGGCGTCCGGCCCACCCGTGAGGTCGAGCCGCATCCGGGCGCCACCCGCCTGGGCGGGCTCCACCCGGATCTCCGCCGACCACTCCTCGGCGCCGCTCCACCGGGCGCGCAGTTCCTCGGCCCTGACCTCGTCGGCCGGGCTGCCGTCGGCGCGCAGTGGCTCGGGCAGCCACGCCGACGCCCGGGCGGGGTCGGTGGCGGTGTTGAAGACCACCTCCGGCGGCGCGGACATCCCGCGCTCGGCGGACGCCATCAGGCGTCCCGCAGCCGGCTCGGGTCGACCTCGCGGCCGGGGTGCCGGGCGAGGTACTCGGTCTCCAGCTCCGCCGTGCGGCGCAGGTGGTTGGCGAGGGCGGAGTCCGACGCGTGGCGCAACGTGTCCAGGCGCGTACGGTGCAGGCTGTGCATCTCCCGGGCCAGGTCCTCGTCGGCCAGCTCGGCCGGGTCGACGCCGAGCAGCTCGCCGTCGGGCTGGTCCGCCTCGCCGGAGGCCCTGTCGTGGACGTGGTCGCCATCCCACTCGGACATCCGCTGCTCCGGGCTGCCGAAGTCGTCCTGCCGTACCGATCCCGTCATGATCGACCCCCTGCTCTGGTTTGGGCTCGCGTCTAGACGGATGCCCACACCGGGTGGCACCAAACCAGAACGCCCTACGACGCCGTGTCGGAGACCGCTGCCGCCCCCGGTACCCTCGATGCCATGAAACGGCTCTGGACCCCGGCGTGGATCGCGCGCCACGTGGCCATGGTCGTGCTGGTCACCGGCTTCCTGGCGCTCGGCTGGTGGCAGGTCAGCCGGGCCGCCGCCGGCAACGCGATCAGCTGGGGCTACGCGGTCGAGTGGCCGATCTTCGCGGGCTTCGTGGTCTTCGTCTGGTGGCGTGAGGTCCGGCACACGCTGCGGGGGCCCGCGGCGCCGGCCGACACCCCCGGGGAGGCGTCCGCCGACGCCCCGCAGGCCGCCGCGACGCGCCCGGTCGTACGCCGGCCCGTCCGGGTCGCCCGCGTGGCCGCGGCTGCCGACGGCGGCGAGGACGGCGACCTGGCCGCCTACAACCACTACCTGCAATGGCTGAACGACAACCCGGGCGCCAAGCCCGGTGACTACCCCGGCTGAGGCCGGGATGCGAAAGGACGGACGACGGTGGGCGCAGCCCTGACCCGGTACCGAGTCATCGCCTGGATCGTCGGCGTGGCGCTGATCCTGCTGGTCGTGATCGGCATGCCGATGAAGTACGCCTTCGACGAACCGATCCTGGTGGAAACCGTGGGCCAGGCCCACGGTTTCCTCTACATGCTCTACCTGGTGGCCGCCTTCGACCTGTCCCGCCGGGCCGGCTGGCCGCTGAAGCGGATGGTCCTGGTCATGCTGGCCGGCACGGTGCCGTTCGTCTCCTTCTTCGCCGAGCGCCGGGTCAGCTCCTGGGTGACGGCGGAAGAGACCGGGCGCACGCCGGAGCCGGTCGCCGGCTGACGCCGGTCACCGGTTGGGCCGCCACGGGTCGACCGAGGCGAGCGGGTCCTCCCAGCCGCCGTAGCGGTTGATCTCCCGGGCCCGGCGCAGGGCCCGGGAGACCTGGCCGAACTGCCGCTCGTCGTCGCTGCTGAACAGCAGCACCCGCTCGCCCCGTCGCCGCCCCCACAGCTCGTACGCGGGCGGTCGCCACCGGTCCCCCACCAGCGCGACCAGCACCGGCAACAGGAACACCAGGCCCAGCACGAGGTACGCCCCCGCGGTGAGCCGTTGCAGCCCGCCGGTGAAGCCGAGCAGCAGGCCGACGCCGCCGATCATGGCGCCGGTGACGACGACGGCCCGCACCGCGACGCGGTCGTGCGGGCCCCGGCCGGTGTGCAGGTGGGTCAGCTCGTTGACCTGCCAGCTGTTGCGGCCGACGGTGAACCGGTCGACCGTGACGATGATCCCGGGTCGGGCGTAGAGGAGGGTGTTCTTCGCTGCGGTCACCGACGGTGACTGCGGCTGTCGGGTGGCGCCTTGAGGGTTCACGGTTCTACCTCCCTCGGCTGGTGCCGGGTCGGCTCCCGTCGACGGGTCTCGCGTCGGTGCCGGTCGGCGGGATTCCCGGCTGCGCGCTTCATTGTGTGGCGCGCGTGCCAGCCCCGACGGCGATTTCGGCTCGCGTCCGGGGCCGACGGCCCCGCGTCCCGTCGCTTCCGGCCACCGTGTCGGTCTTGTCGGTCATAACGGACCAGCGCCCGGCGGCATGCGTCGAGAACGACGAATGGCACACATCACCCCAACACCGGCAACAGCCGCAGTGACCCGCGCCGAGCCGGAGAAAGTTGATCACTCTGCGTGTCCCCGGTGATCAACAAGTTCCGTCACTCCGCGAACATTCGACCCAGCTTCAACTGCGCATCACTCCCGCCCCGGGATAGGTTGTCCGGGCCGGCCCGGTCGATCGCCGTCCACCCGGACAGCACCGGCCCGGTGTCGTCGGGGGCCTCAGCAGCCCGCGTCGGCCGATGGGAGAGGAGCCTTCCGCTCTTGTCGTCCCTCAGGAACACGCTGCGCGCCCTGGCGGTCGCCGTGGTGTCGGCCACGCTGCTCGCACCGGCGGTACCCGCCCGGGCCGAACCGTCCCCCGCCGAGCTGACCCGGCGGATCGAGAACTCCTCCGCGAAGCTCGAACACGTCGTCGAGGCGTACAACAAGCTCCGCGAGGAGATCAAGGCCAACCAGGCCGCCGTGGCGCGGGTGCAGAGCCGCATCGGCCCCCTGGAGCAGGAGACCGAGCGGAGCCGGGCCGACGTCGGCGAGATTGCGGTGACCGCGTACAAGACCGGCAGCAACCTGACCACCGCGGACGCGCTGCTGCGTCCCGGCGGCGCCGACACCCTGCTGGACCGGCTCGGCATGCTCGACCAGCTCACCCGGCAACGGCAGGCGAAGATCACGAACTTCACCGGCAACCAGCGCCGGCTGCTCGACGAGAAGACCCGGCTGGAGGTCACGCTGGGCCGGCAGGCGGCACAGGCCCGCGAGATGACCGCCGCGAAGAAGCGGATCGAACGCGACCTGGCCGAGCTCTACGAGCTGCGCCGGCAGGCGTACGGCCGGGCCACCGAGAAGCCGGCCGCCCGGCCCGACAGCGCGAAGCAGGCACCGGCGGTCTCCGGCCGGGCCGGCACCGCGGTGCGGTACGCGTACGGCGCGCTCGGCAAGCCGTACGTCTGGGGCGCCGACGGGCCGAACGGCTACGACTGCTCGGGGTTGACCTCGGCGGCCTGGCGGGCGGCCGGCAAGTCGCTGCCGCACAACACCCGGATGCAGTGGGGCGCGGTGACCCACATCAGCCGCAGCGAGCTGCGCCCGGGCGACCTCGTCTTCTACAGCGGGCTCGGGCACGTGGGCCTGTACGTCGGCGGCGGCCAGGTCATCGACGCGCCGAGCGCCGGTCGCAACGTGCTCAAGCGGGGCATGAACCTGATGCCCATCCAGGGCT
Organism: Micromonospora echinofusca; assembly: GCF_900091445.1. Taxonomy (NCBI): domain Bacteria; kingdom Bacillati; phylum Actinomycetota; class Actinomycetes; order Micromonosporales; family Micromonosporaceae; genus Micromonospora; species Micromonospora echinofusca. Next base: position 802,333 of record NZ_LT607733.1, on the reverse strand, counting down.
ACGGCCGGGTCCGCTGACCTCGACCGAGTACGGCGAACGGCCGGCGTCCCCCTATCGGACGCCGGCCGTTCGCCGTTGTTCCTACCCTGCTCAGGCCGCCTGGAGCCCCTCGGCCCTGGCCAGCTCGCGGAGCCGGCCGAGCGCCTGGATCTCCAGCTGACGGATCCGCTCCCGGGAGAGCGAGAACCGCGAGGCCACCTCGGTCAGGGAGTGCTCCCGGCCGTCCTCGAGCCCGTAGCGGGCCCGCATGATGCCGGCCGAACGGTCGTCGAGGTGGTTGAGCAGGCCCTCGATCCGCTGCCGCTCCAGCCCGGTGAGGACGATCTCCTCCGGCGACGGCGCGTCGCTGTCGGCGACCAGGTCACCGAGGTTGGTGTCGCCGTCGTCGCCCACCGGGGTGTCCAGCGAGACGGTGTCCTGCGACCAGCGGACCAGCTCGTTGACCCGCTCGACGGTGACCCCGAGGGCCGTCGCGATCTGCTCCGGCTCCGGGTCGCTGCCCAGCTCGCGGGTGAGCTGGCGGGCCACGTTACGCATCCGGTTGACGTCCTCGACCAGGTGCACCGGCAGTCGCACGGTGCGCTCCTGCTGGGCGATCGCCCGGCTGATCGCCTGGCGGATCCACCAGGTCGCGTAGGTGGAGAACTTGTAGCCACGCACGTAGTCGAACTTCTCGACCGCCCGCACGAGGCCGGTGTTGCCCTCCTGGATCAGGTCCAGCATGGGCATGCCCGAGCGGACGTACCGGCGCGCGATCGACACGACCAGCCGCAGGTTGGCCCGAATGAACAGGTCCTTGGCCCGCTCACCCTCGGCGACCAGGCGTTCCAGGTCGTCCCGGTCGACACCGGCGGGGACGCGGTCCTCACCGAGCAGGTGCTCGGCGTAGAGGCCGACCTCGATCGCCTTGGACAGGTCGACCTCCTTGGCGGCGTCCAGCAGTGGCGTCCGGGAGATCTCGTGAAGGTAGACGCCGACCAGGTCGCGCTCCTCGGCAACCTCGTCGGTTCGCATGCCGATGTTCTTGTCCACGTTGCCCACGGTCCCCTCGCTCGCGCCGGTTGCCCGGTTCCTTGCCATCCCCACGTCCATCAGCCCTCCCCCGTAACTTCCGCTGTGCCCACCGGTGCTGACACCTACACAACAGTTGAGACGCGTCGGGGATTCCATGTCGTGAGTCGAAACTGTCACGAATGCCTGATAATCCGCTGAGAGCGCGGTCCATGTTTGCTGTCAGCACCCCATGTGGCGGCTCTCGACGGGCATCACACCAGGGGCGGCGGATCGACGTGTCACCGTCTCCCGATCCATGGCAGCACCGCCCCGGCCGGAGACGCAGCGACCCGGGTCACCGTCGCGCTGCGATCCTGGTCACCGCCAGACACGCAGCGGTGGACGGCTCGGTTCATCCACGCCCGTGGTAATACCCCACCCCCCGGTGAACAATCCGCCGCGCCATCGCATGCCCCCGCGTGACGGGGATCGCAGGATGGGGCCGGGCGGGCGGTGAGGCGGGGATCAGGAGGCGAGCAGGGCCAGGGCGCCGCGGACCTGGTCGGCGGAGCGGGCCAGAGCGGCCCGCGCGGCGGACACATCCACCCCGGAGACGAGCAGGACCAGCGCCACCTTCATGTCGCCGTCGGCCTCGACGAGGGCCCGCCGGCAGATCTCCTCCGAGCAGCCGGTGGCCTCGATCAGGATCGAGATCATCCGACCCCGCAGCTTGGCGTTGGTGGCGACCATGTCGATCATGAGGTTCGAGTAGACCCGGCCCAGTCGGACCATCACCGCCGTGGAGAACGTGTTCAGCACCAGCTTCTGCGCGGTGCCCGCCTTCATCCGGGTCGACCCGGTGACGACCTCCGGCCCGGTGTCCACCCCGATGAAGACGTCCACCGACCGGGCGGCCTCCGCCTCCGGGTTGGCGCAGAGCAGCACGGTCGAGGCCCCCTTGGCGCTCGCCGCGGCGAGCGCCCCCAGGACGTACGGTGTGCGTCCGCTGGCGGCGAGTCCGACCACCAGGTCCCCGGACCGTACGCAGTCGGCGGCCTCGGCCGCGCCGCCCCGGTCGTCGTCCTCGGCGTCCTCCACCGCCCGCCACATGGCCTCCGGCCCGCCGGCGATGTGCGCACAGAACCAGTGCCGGGGCGAGTTGAAGGTGGGCGCGAGTTCGGCGGCGTCGAGCACGCCGAGCCGGCCGGAGGTGCCGGCGCCGAAGTAGTGCACCCGGTGCCCGCCGCGCAGGGCGGTCACCGCCAGGTCCACCGTCGCGGCGATCTCGTCGAGGACGGCGGCGACGGCGCCGGGCACCCGCCGGTCCGCCTCGTTGATCACCGTGAGCACGTCGCGGGTCGACATGAGGTCGAGGTCCGCGCTGAGCGGGTTGCGCCGCTCGGTCGGCGCGCCGACCCGGATCACCGGCCGCGCCGTCATCGGAGCCGTCACCTCGTGGGGTTCCACCGCGCCCGCCGTCATGCCCGCCTCCGTCCCGGGCCGACCCGGTGTGACCGGACCGCCTCGGCTGTCGCTTCGAGGGCCTTCCTGGCCCGGGACCGGTTGCGCGCGGCCACCCCGACGAAGAGGCAGTCGACGACGGTGAGCTGGGCCAGCCGGCTCGCCATCGCACCGGAGCGGTAGGTCGTCTCGCGGGCGGCCGTGGTGAGCACGAAGTCGGCCACCTCGGTGATCGGCGACCGGGGGAAGTTGGTGAGCGCCACCGTGGACGCTCCCCGGGCCCGCGCCTGCTCCAGCACCTCGATCACGTCCGAGGTGGTGCCGGTGTGCGAGATGCCGACCGCGACGTCGCCGCGCCCGAGCAGCGCGGCCGACGTCAGCGCGGTGTGCACGTCGGGGAAGTAGAAGGCGGTGCGGCCGATGCGGTGCAGCTTCTGCTGGAAGTCCGAGGCGACGAACCCGCTGGCGCCCGCCCCGTAGACGTCGATCCGGCCGGCCCCCGCGATGGCGTCGACGACCTGCTCGCAGATCGCCGGGTCGAGCTGCTCGGCCGTCTCCTCGACGGCCCGCGCGTCGTTGAAGGCGATGGTCGCGATGATCTGGGCGAGGTCGGCGCCGGGCGGGATGTCGCCGCCGACGACCCGGGCGTCCGGCGGCTCGACCCGGCGGGCGGCCTCGGCGGCGAGCCGGATCCGCAGCTGCGGGTAGCCGTCCATGCCGACCGACCGGCAGAAGCGGATGACGGTCGCCTCGGATGTCTCCGCGGCGGTGGCGAGGTCGGTGATCGTCCGACGCGCGGCGTCGGCCGGGTCGGAGACCACCAGCCGGGCGACCCGCTGCTCGGCCGGCGACAACGAGGGGAGCAGGCCGCTGATGTGGACGATCAGCCCACCCGGCTCGTGACTCGCAGAAATCTTCGGACTCTTCGCCACGGATGAAACTTACTTTCACGAGGCGTGAGCGTCAACCATGACTGGGCGTATTGGGAAAAGTACCGCCCGCCCGGACGTGCCGTTTTGCCCGTCGGTGCCATTCCCACGAACAGTGGGCCCTCCCGGCGCGACCCACGCGAGGGCTGCGGGCCCACCGATCCTCCCTCTCCTGGTGCAGACCATGCCACCTCGCGGCCGTGCGCGATGCCCCGGGCACCCGACGGGACCCGTCGGGCAGCCGCCGCCCGCGCACCGCCCGCGACCGGCCCGGACGGTCGACCGCGTTCAGGCCGTCCCGCCGCGCCCGCGCCGGTTCAGAGGGTCAGCCGGGCGATCGCGACCGGTTCCGCCCCCGGCGGGACGGGCACCACGGCAGGTCGACTCCCGCGGCCGGCCGGCCAGCCGTCGTGCCCCTCGGCCGGCCGGTCGTCGCGGTCGTCGGCGGACGCCAGCCAACCGGCCATGTGGGCCTGGATCTGCCGGGAGACCTCCTCCGGCGGGCGCCCGGCGTCGACCACCACGAAGGTGGGGTACTCCGGCAGCGTCCGGTAGGCGGTGTCCGCGGCGGTCAGGTATCGCATGCTCTCGTGGTCGGTGCCGCGCTGCTCGATCCGCCGGTACGCCTCGGCGGGATCGACGGTCAGCAGGAAGGTCACCTGCGGTCGCGGGAACATCCGGTAGCCGGCCCGGGCCAGCCGCTCCCAGCGCTGCCCCCCGTGCGCCCGGATGCTCGCGTACTGGCAGGCGGAGTAGCGGTCCATGACCGCGACCCGGCCGGTGGCCAGGCAACTGAGCAGGGCGACGGCGATCGCCAGCCAGCGGAGCACGGACTCCACCGCCAGCATGCCGGTGCGCCCCACGAGCCGCTGGGCGTCGGGGCGGCCGAGACGGTGCGCGAGGCGTCCAAGCCAGCGCCGCCCGCCGGCGTTGCGGTGGTAGGTGGCGGGGCAACCCGCCGCGGTCAGCGCCTCGGCGAGCCGGTGCGCCTGGGTCGTCTTGCCCGAGCCGTCGATGCCGATCAGGGCGACGGCGCGCAATCGGGCCCTGCCGCGTCGTGCCTCCGGTGATCTGGACACCCTGCACAGGCTATCCGACCCGCGCTCGCGTACCCGGGAGTTTTGTGCTGTGTCCTCCCGGTTGACCCCGACCGCGCCGCCTGCCAGGTGTGGGCCGCCGGGATGCCGGGTACCGGTATTGGATCAGCCGCCCACCACCATCGACGGGAGACGCCAATGGCAGAGCGCGGGGACGAGAGCCTGGTGCACACGCTGAAGAAGGTCGCCGCCGTGCTCAAGCAGGAAGAGATTCCCTTCGCGCTCGGGGGCAGCTTCGCGGTGTACGCCCACGGCGGTCACTCCAGCGACCACGACGTCGACTTCCTGATCCGCGAGGTCGACGTGGAGCGCTCCCTGGAGGCGCTGGTCGCGGCGGGCTTCACCGCCGAGCGACCGCCCGAGGACTGGCTGGTCAAGGTCTTCGACGACGGCCGCATGGTGGACCTGATCCATCGGCCGATCGAGACCCCGGTGACCGAGGAGACGTTCGCCGACACGGTCGTACGACCCGTCGACGCGATCCACATGCCGGTGCTCTCGGCCACCCAGCTCATGGTGCACAAACTGCTGAGCTTCTCGCAGCACTACTGCGACTTCGCCCGGGGTCTGCCGCTGGCCCGTTCGCTGCGGGAGCAGATCGACTGGGAACGGGTACGCAAGGAGACGCAGCACTCGCCGTACGCGGAGGCGTTCCTGGTGCTGTTGGACCGGCTGGAGGTGGTGCCGCACTCCGGCACCGGCGAGGGAGAGGGGACACCGTGACCGAGCACCGCGACGTCGCCACCGGACCGCCCGACGAGTACGTCGAGGCCGAGGTCCACCGCCTGCTCACCGAGGACCCGGACGTGGCCGAACAGGGGATCACCGTGGTCCGCCGGGAGCGCGGCCTGATGCTCTACGGCGAGGTCGAGAGCCCGCACCGCCGGGAGGAGATCCTGCGCCGGGTCGCCGAACGCTTCCCGGACGTGCCGATCACCAGCGACATCGGGGTGATCCGCGCGCAGGCGCCCACGGAGATCGAGCAACTGCCCTGAGGAGGTTCCATGGTGATCCGGATCGCCGCCGTGGGCGACGTGCATCTGGACGAGGACGTCGTCGGCCGGTTCCGGCCGGCACTGGACGAGCTGCCTGAGCACGCCGACGTGCTGTTGCTCGCCGGCGACCTTACGCGGCACGGCACCGAGGCGGAGGCCCGCTGCGTCGCCACCGAGTTCGGCGGGCTCGGCGTGCCGGTGGTGACGGTGCTCGGCAACCACGACCACCAGTGCGACCAGGTACCGCAGGTGGTCAAGGTGCTCGAGGACGCCGGGATCACCGTACTGGAGGGCGACGGCGTCGTGCTCGACTGCGCCGACGGCCGGCTGGGCGTGGCCGGGGTGAAGGGGTTCGGCGGTGGGTTCGCCGGCCGCTGCGCCAGCGACTTCGGCGAACCGGAGATGAAGGCCTTCGTCCGGACCACCACCCAGAGCGCGGACGCCCTGTCCGCCGCGCTGCGGGGGCTGGACTGCGACGTGCTGGTGGCGCTGACCCACTATTCGCCGGTGCCGGACACGCTGGCCGGTGAGCCGCTGGAGATCTATCCGTTCCTGGGCTCGTACCAGCTCGGGCAGGCGATCGACTCGGCGCCGACCGCGCTGGCCCTGCACGGGCACGCGCACGCCGGCACCGAGCGGGGCACCACGCCCGGCGGGGTACGCGTCCGCAACGTCGCCCACCCTGTGATCAAGCAGGCGTACAGCGTCTTCCACCTGGGCGACCACCCCGATCAGGTGCAGGTTTCCGGCGTGGGTAGCTCGGGTATTCAGCAAACATGGAGCTGATTCTCTGGATTCTCGCAGTCGTACTCGTGGTCGCCGGCATCCTCGCGCTGTTCCGGCGGCAGATCCTGTGGGGCGTCGTCCTCATCGTGGTCGGCCTGCTCGTCGGGCCGGGTGGTGTGAGCATCTTCAATTGACGAGGCGGCTACAGGCCGCCGTTCAGGACCCACCGGGGTCGTCGTGCCCGGAACTCCGTCCTCCCGACAGGAGCCTCCGGCCATGACGACCCCGGTGTCATGCCGCCCGGAGGGTGACGGCGGGTTTACCGCCCGCACTTTGCGGAGATATCTCGGCCATGGAGACGTCTCGGAGCGCTGAACGGACCGGCGGCGCCCGGCAGTGGTGGGCACTGCTCGGCTTCGGGGCGGCGGTTTTCGTCGCCGCGGCGATCGGCGGGCTCGGCGTGCAGGGCACCTCGACCGAGTACGCGAGCCTCGAACAGCCCGCCTGGGCTCCCCCGTCCTGGCTCTTCGGGCCGGTCTGGAGCCTGCTCTACGCGATGATCGCGGTGGCCGGCTGGCTGGTCTGGCGGCGGGTCGGCTTCCGCCCGGCCCTCTGGGCGTGGATCGCCCAGTTGGTGCTCAACGCGATCTGGACCCCGCTCTTCTTCGGCGCCGGCCGCTACGGGCTGGCCTTCATCGAGATCCTGCTGATGTGGGTGGCCATCGGCGTGACGGTCGCGCTCTTCCGCAAGGTGTCCCGCCCGGCGACGCTGCTGATGCTCCCCTACTGGGCCTGGGTCACCTTCGCCGCCGCGCTGAACTTCGCCATCTGGCGCCTGAACAGCTAGCACTTAGGTTCAAGTCGGGATGGTCGGGCCCCTGGCCCGCAAGATCATTACCGCGATGGCGGCAGCTGCCACACGCCCGCGTCACCCCTGTCCATGGCTACTCATGCCCGCTGCCTCAATCCGGCTCCTTACCGCGCGGGAGAATCGCTCCGGCAACGACATACGTCGCGAAATCGACGGACTCAAGCAGGGCCACTGGATGGACCTGACTCATCCCGGCGAAGCACCTCCAACTGAGCACCTACTCGGATTGCGGGCACAATAATTCCACTACCGGAACAGCGAGCCGCGACCCAAGCCTGGTTACTCTGCAACAGCTCAGCCTCCACAGGAGGTGCACCCTCGAAGCTTGCGACGCCGGCCCGTCAATTAATAGCAGGCGACTTCGAATCTGCCACGCCGAAGCGACAGCCCTGGACCCAAAAGGTCGCCCACACCGAGTTCAGTGAATCAGCGCAGACCGGCATCGGTCCGCGTTCCGGTGCGACATTGATGAGCCCGCCGAGGCGTTCAAGCCTCGGCGGGCTCATCACCAGTGCAGGAGAGCCGCGTCAGGAGGGCTTACGCTCAGCAGCCGTCCGCAGCGCCGGTCGCCTGGTTGCCAGTGGTGAACGTTCTCCTGGTGTAGGCCCCCACCCAGTCGCAGGGATCCGGGGCAAACGGAACAACAGGCCGCATCTGCTTCGCCGACGGGCAGGGATTATAGATAGTCGCGTACCAATATCCCGTCAACCCATCCTTCCAAGTGCTCTCCAGCGTCGCACAGCCGGCGCGCGCCGGGCCAGCCGGAATCACGATGAGTGAAAGAGCAAGAGCGGCGACAGCCCCCGCGCTCCTCAGTCTCTTACGACGATCGCTCATGGCAAGACCTCCCCGTTGAAGGATTGATGCATGTAAGCTAAGCGATCAGTAACCGAAAGTCAACCATGAGTAACGGGGCTGCGCCCGACCACGCGGCCGACCGCGCGTTCATTACACCAGAGTCGCCATCCGCCGCCACAGACCTGACCAGAGAGATTGAAGTCTGCAGATTGCCTTGAACCGAGCGGCAGCGACCGTTCCGACGTCGGCGCAGGTAGCGCTTTGTTGGGTCAACCTGTCGTTGAGCCGTCGGAGTGGGTCTGGCTAGTTCGATGTTGCGGTGGCCCCTGAGGAGCTTTCCGTTGTGCGGCGACGCTCAGGCCGGTGGCATGGGTGGTCGACGAGACCGGGTCCCCGAAGGACGGCAAGAACTCGCCGGGCGCGGCCGGCGCACCCCGGCACGACGGGCAAGGCGGCAAACCGCCAGATCGGCGTGAGTGTCCCGCGGCCACCGACACCGCGTCATGCCCACTGAATAGGCGGCTGGGCAGCCTCCCGCCACCACCAGCCACACCGAGGTCACGCAAGATGTGCGGGACAAGCAGCCCGAACGGCGCTACTCGCAGACGACGGAACGGGGCCCCGGCGCGCAGCCGGGGCCCCGTCGCCCGCTCAGCAGCGGGGCACGCCGGGGATGTAGCCGTCGTGGCCCGTGTAGACGTACGCGTCGGCGATGAAGCGGCCGGAGCCGATCCGGTCCCAGATGGTGCTGGTGCCGTAGGTGCCGGTGACGCTGGTGCCGCTGGTCTGGCAGTGGATGGTCACCCGCGTGCCGTCCGCGACGGTGCCCACCGCGGCGTAGCCGGTGCCCGGGCCGGAGCGGACAGTCAGCGGCGTGCCGCTGGTGTTGACCGTGCCGGAGCCGGAGCTGCTGGCGCAGCCGTTGTCACTGGTGTAGGTCTTCGTGCCCCAGTAGAGGGCGAGCGAGCCGTTGAACCGCACCTGGATGTCGGCGCCGTTGAGCCGCTGCTCGTAGTGCAGGTGCGGGCCGGTGGAGCCGCCGGTGCTGCCGACCCAGCCGATCACCTTGCCGTAGCCGACGGTCTGCCCCACGGAGACGTTGAAACCGTTGAGGTGGGCGTAGTAGGTGCTGTAGCCGCCGCCGTGGTTGATCCGTACGTACTTTCCGTAGCTGGTGCCGCCCAGGTCGGTGACCCGGTCGACGGTGCCCGGGGCGCTCGCCACCACCGGGTCGCCGAGGTCGTCCGTGCGGTTGAAGTCCACCGCGTACGCCGGGCTGTGGCCGGTGCGCGTCTGGCCGGACCAGGACTGCCCGCACGGGAACGGCACCTTGAACGTGGGGGCGGCCATCGCCGGGGCCGCCGGAATTAGCGCGCCCACCGCCAGCAGACCGGCCGCCAGCAGGCCCAACCACCGCTTGCCCATCCAACACCTCCTATGTCGAAATCCTTCGATCACCTGCCTTCAGCGTGACAGAAAATGACATCGATGAAAAGGGGTCGGATTCCCGTGTGGGAGCGCGCCCACCAGGGGACTACGGGTTTCCGGATTGTTACTTCCTCGTGTCCGGTTAGGGGTGGACCAGGCCAGATGCAAGCGCTTACATGTGGTGACGCCCATCGGACCGGCGCGGGTTCGATCCCTGACGCGCCGGCAAGGAAGGAGAACGGCATGGCGTTTGCCAGATCACGCCAGGCTTTCGCGATCGCCGGCGTACTGGGGCTGGCGCTGAGCGCCACGGCCTGCGGCACCGGCAACGACAAGAAGAGCGACTCCGCGGGGGGCTCCGCGGAGTGCGCCGCATACGAGAAGTACGGCGACAACGACGGCAAGAAGGTCACGATCTACTCGTCGATCCGGGACGTCGAGGCCGACCGCCTCGCGGAGTCCTGGAAGCAGTTCGAGGACTGCACCGGCATCGAGATCGACCACGAGGGTAGCGCCGAGTTCGAGGCGCAGCTCAACGTCAGGGTCGACGGCGGCAACGCCCCCGACCTGGCGTTCATCCCGCAGCCGGGCCTGCTCAAGCGCTTCGTCGACTCCGGCAAGCTCAAGCCGGTCGGCGCCGACACCAAGAAGATGGCCGAGGAGAACTACCCGGCCGACTGGCTGAAGTACAGCACCGTCAACGGCCAGTTCTACGGCGCCCCGCTCGGCTCCAACGTGAAGTCCTTCGTGTGGTACTCACCGAAGACCTTCAAGGAGAAGGGCTGGACGGTCCCGACCAGCTGGGACGAGCTGATCAAGCTCAGCGACCAGATCGCGGGCACCGGCACCAAGCCGTGGTGCGCCGGCATCGAGTCCGGTGAGGCCACCGGCTGGCCGGCCACCGACTGGGTCGAGGACCTGATGCTGCGGACGCAGACCCCCGAGGTCTACGACCAGTGGACGAGCCACGGCATCCCGTTCAACGACCCCAAGGTCGCCGAGGCCCTCGACCGGGCCGGCACGATCCTCAAGAACGAGAAGTACGTCAACGGCGGCTTCGGCGGCGTGAAGAGCATCGCCACCACTGCCTTCGGTGAAGCCGGTCTGCCGATCACCACCGGCAAGTGCGCGCTGCACCGCCAGGCGTCCTTCTACGCCAACCAGTGGCCGAAGGGCACCAAGGTGGCCGAGGACGGCGACGTCTTCGCCTTCTACTTCCCGGCCATCGACGCCAGCAAGGGCAAGCCGGTGCTGGGCGGCGGCGAGTTCGTCGCGGCCTTCAATGACCGCCCGGAGGTCCAGGCCGTGCAGACCTACCTCGCGTCCGGCGAGTACGCCAACAGCCGGGCCAAGATCGGCGACTGGGTGTCGGCCAACAACAAGCTCGACCTGGCCAACGTCACCAACCCGATCGACAAGCTCTCCGTCCAGATCCTCCAGGACAAGTCCACCGTCTTCCGCTTCGACGGCTCGGACCTGATGCCGGCCGCCGTCGGCGCCGGAACGTTCTGGAAGGGCATGGTCGCCTGGATCAACGGCAAGGACACCAAGACGGTCCTCGACGGCATCGAGAGCAGCTGGAAGTGATCTGAACCGGGTGGGCCGGTCCGCGCACGCGGGCCGGCCCACCCGGCTGATCAGAGACCTGGGAGGGTCGATGGAGTTCGACTTCGCTGCGGAACAGCCGAAGTTCCTCATGCTGATGTACGGGCTGGTCGCCTTCGTCGCGGTGGTGGGCGGTCTGCTCCTGCTCCTCGACGTGGTGCCGGCCTGGTTCGCCCGCCGCCGGGAGGAGCAGATCCTTGCCGCCTCCGCGAGCGGCGCCCCGCTGCCCCGCCGACGCAAGGCGCGCGAGGGCGTGTTCGCGCTCTTCTTCCTGCTGCCGACGCTACTGCTGCTCACCATCGGGCTGGTGGTCCCGGCCATCCGCACCACCCTGCTCTCGTTCATGAACGCGAGCGGCAACGACTGGGTCGGGCTGCGCAACTACGGCTGGATGTTCTCCGAGGACTCGATCGTCCGGGTGTTGATCAACACCCTGATCTGGGTGCTCCTCGTCCCGCTCGTGGCCACGTCGTTCGGCCTGCTCTACGCCGTGATGGTGGACAAGGCCCGGTTAGAGGCGGTGGCCAAGTCGCTGATCTTCCTGCCGATGGCGATCTCCTTCGTCGGCGCGAGCATCATCTGGAAGTTCGTCTACGCCTACCGGGGCGAAGGGCAGGAGCAGATCGGCCTGCTCAACCAGATCGTGGTCAGTCTCGGTGGCGAACCGAGGCAGTGGCTGCTGGACTCGCCGCTGAACACGCTGCTGCTGATCGTGATCATGGTCTGGATCCAGGCCGGCTTCGCGATGGTGGTGCTCTCCGCCGCGATCAAGGCGATCCCCGCCGACATCGTGGAGGCGGCCCGCCTCGACGGGGTCACCCCGTGGCAGATGTTCTGGCAGATCACCATGCCGAGCATCCGGCCGGCGCTGATCGTGGTCGTGGTGACGCTGTCGATCGCCACCCTCAAGGTATTCGACATCGTCCGGACGTCCACCAACGGCAACTACGACACCAGCGTGATCGCCAACGAGATGTACAACCAGGCGTTCCGGTACGGCCAGAACGGGCAGGGCTCCGCCCTGGCGGTCTTCCTGTTCATCCTGGTGATCCCGATCGTGATCTACCAGATCCGCAACCTCCGTCAGCAGCGGGAGGGCTGAGATGACCACCGCAACGCCCACCGTCGCCGCCGGCACCCAGAAGACCGACGGCCGGGGCACCAGTACCGCCGGACGGGTCCGCAGGCGGCTGAACAGCCGCACCGCGACCATCGTCTCGATCGTCATCGCGATGCTCTGGACCATCCCCACCTTCGGCCTGTTCATCTCCTCGGTCCGGCCGGAGGACGAGATCAAGAGCAGCGGGTGGTGGAACTTCTTCACCAACCCGTCGTTCACCCTGGAGAACTACCAGGAGGTGCTGTTCGGGCGCTCCTCGTCGTCGGGGCAGCTCGCCAGCTACTTCATCAACTCGCTGGCGATCACCATCCCGTCGGTGCTCTTCCCGCTCGCCTTCGCGGCCCTCGCCGCGTACGCGCTGGCCTGGATCAACTTCCGGGGCCGGGACTGGATGTACATCGCGATCTTCGCGTTGCAGATCGTGCCGCTCCAGATGGCCCTGGTGCCGCTGCTGAAGTTCTTCTCCACGGGCGTCACCATCGCCGGGATCACCGTCATGCCGGCCTGGGACCTGGTCGACGAACAGAAGTTCGCGCAGGTGTGGTTCGCGCACACCTGCTTCGCGCTGCCGTTCGCCGTCTTCCTGCTGCACAACTTCATCTCGCAACTGCCCGGAGAGCTGATGGAGTCGGCCCGGGTCGACGGGGCCACCCACCCGAAGATCTTCCGCTCGATCGTGCTGCCGCTGATCACCCCGGCGCTGGCCGCGTTCGGCATCTTCCAGTTCCTCTGGGTCTGGAACGACCTGCTGGTCGCGCTGATCTTCGCCGGTGGCGGCAACGAGACCGCTCCGCTCACCGTCCGGCTGGCCGAGATGGCCGGCACCCGGGGCAACGAGTGGCAGCGGCTCACCGCCGGCGCGTTCGTCTCGATCGTCGTACCGATGATCGTCTTCCTGTCCCTCCAGCGCTTCTTCGTGCGCGGCCTGCTCGCCGGCAGCGTCAAGGGCTGAGGCGTCTCCGCCGCCGCCGGGCACACCGGCGGCGGCGGAGACGGGCGGAGCGGGGGATAGCGTGACGAATATCGACGATGTCGCACGCCTGGCCGGGGTCTCCACCGCCACCGTGTCCCGGGCGCTGCGGGGGCTGCCGACGGTCTCGGCCGCGACCCGGCGCCGGGTGCTCGCGGCGGCCGAGCAACTGGAGTACGCCGTCTCACCGAGCGCCTCGCGGCTGGCCGGCGGACGCACCGGCACCGTCGCCGTCGTGGTCCCCCGCATCACCCGGTGGTTCTTCGGCACCGTCGTGGAGGCGGTCGAGGACCTCCTCCAGCAGGCGGGCTACGACCTGCTGCTCTACAACCTCGGCGGGCGCGAGCAGGTGCGCCAGCGGGTGCTACGCACCGCCAACCTGCACAAGCGCGTCGACGCGATCATGCTGGTCGCCACGCCGCTGCGGCCCGCCGACCTGACCGCCCTGACGAAGCTGAAGCTGCCCGGGGTGACCATCAGCTCCGGCACGGTGGTGCCCGGCTGGCCCTGCGTACGCATCGACGACGTGGGTGTCGCGCGCACCGCCACCCGGCACCTGCTCGACCTGGGCCACCGCAGGATCGCGCACATCTCCGGCGATCCCGACGACGAGCTGGCCTACACCACCCACCTCGACCGGCGGCGCGGCTACCGGGAGGCGCTCGCCGACGCCGGCATCGACCCGGACCCCTGCCTCGACGTCGAGTCGCAGTTCACCATCAGCGGCGGTACGCGGGCCACCGAGGAGCTGCTGCGGCGCGGCGACCCGCCGACGGCGATCTTCGCGGCGTGCGACGAGATGGCGATGGGGGCGATGACCGCGCTGCGCGACTCCGGCCTGCGGGTGCCGCAGGACGTCAGCGTGATCGGCGTCGACGACCACGACCTGGCCAGCGTCCTCGGGCTCAGCACGATCGCCCAGCCCGCGGCGGAACAGGGTCGCCTCGCGGCGCGGATCCTGCTCGACCCGCTGCACGGCGGGGCCCGGTCGTCGTGGGGCGGCCCCTACCTCGACACGCCCGGGGAGCCGGTGATCCTGCCCACTCGCCTGATCGTGCGTGAATCGACGGCGGCACCGCGGGCACACTAACGGGAAACCGCCGCCGCCCGGCAGCGCCCGACCGTCCGGCTCGACACACGGGAGAAGGCCCTGAACAGCAACCCGACGCACCAGGACACGCCCGCCGGCCCCGCCACCGGTTGGTGGACCAGGGCCACCATCTACCAGGTCTACCCGCGCTCCTTCGCCGACTCCGACGGCGACGGCATCGGTGACCTGCCCGGCATCACCGCCCGCCTGGACCACCTCGTGGAGCTGGGCGTGGATGCGCTCTGGCTGTCGCCGTTCTATCCGTCGCCGCAGGCCGACGCCGGGTACGACGTGGCCGACTACCGGGACGTGGACCCGCTCTTCGGCACCCTCGCCGACGCCGACCGGCTGATCGGCGAGGCGCACTCGCGGGGCCTGCGGGTCATCGTCGACCTGGTGCCCAACCACACCTCGTCGGCACACCGGTGGTTCGCCGCCGCGCTCGCCGCCGCCCCCGGCAGCCCGGAGCGCGACCGCTACGTCTTCCGCGACGGCTGCGGCCCGGACGGCGCGCAGCCGCCCAACGACTGGCAGAGCGTCTTCGGCGGGCCGGCCTGGACCCGCGTCACCGAGGCCGACGGCCGCCCCGGCCAGTGGTACCTGCACCTGTTCGACTCCGGCCAGCCCGACCTCAACTGGGACAACCCGCAGGTGCGGGAGGAGTTCCTGGACGTGCTGCGGTTCTGGCTGGACCGCGGTGTCGACGGCTTCCGCGTCGACGTGGCGCACGGCCTGATCAAGCAGGCCGACCTCGCCGACTGGCAGGAGCCGCAGGAGATCCTCTCCGGCCAGGAGGTCGACAAGCCGCGCCCACCGATGTGGGACCAGGACGGCGTGCACGAGATCTACCGGGAGTGGCGGCGCCTGTTGGACGGCTACCCGGACGAGCGGATCCTCGTCGCCGAGGCGTGGGTCGAGCCGGCCGAGCGGCTGGCCCGCTACGTCCGCCCCGACGAGATGCACCAGGCGTTCAACTTCGAGTACCTGCTCGCCTCCTGGACCGCGCCGGCCCAGTACGCGGTCATCACCCGCTCGCTGGAGGCCACGGACGCCGTCGGCGCCCCGACCACCTGGGTGCTCTCCAACCACGACGTGGTGCGGCACGCCTCCCGGCTGGGGCTGCCGATCGGCGTCAAGCGGCCCAACGGCATCGGCGCCGGCGACCCGCAGCCCGACGCCGCACTCGGCCTGCGCCGGGCCCGGGCGGCCAGCCTGCTGATGCTCGCCCTGCCCGGCTCGGCCTACCTCTACCAGGGCGAGGAGCTGGGCCTGCCGGAGCACACCACGATGGGCGACGAGGCCCGGCAGGACCCGACCTGGACGCGCAGCGGCCACACCGAGCGGGGCCGGGACGGCTGCCGGGTGCCGATCCCGTGGGAGGCCGACGCACCGTCGTACGGCTTCGGGCCGACCGACGCGAGCTGGCTGCCGCAGCCGTCGAGCTGGGCGGAGTACGCCCTGGACCGGCAGCGGGACACGCCCGGCTCGACGTACGAGCTGTACCGCACGGCGCTGCGGCTGCGCCGCGAGCACCGGCTCGGCGATGGCCCGCTGGAGTGGCTCGCCTCCGGCGACGAGGTGCTCTCGTTCCGCAACGGCGGGCTGACCGTGCTGACCAACTTCGGCGACGCCCCCGTGCCGCTGCCCGCCGGGTCCGAGCTGGTGCACGCCAGTGCCCCGCTGGACGACGACGGCGCCGTCGGGACCGACGTGACGGTCTGGGTCCGCCCGGCCTGACGCGACAGGGGTCCCCCGGGCAGCGCCGCACGCTGCCCGGGGGACCCTCCCCGTGTCCGGGTCGGGCCGGCCCGTACGCCTACAGGCGCTCGGCGCGCTCGTGCAGCAGGTCGCGGACGGCGGCGATGTCGTCCGGCGAGGTCCGTGAGGCCAGCCAGTACATGACGCCCGTCGGGATGAAGAAGAGCTGGAAGGCCGCCAGCCCGACGGCGTAGTTCAGCGGCGGCGGGAAGGCCGCCCGCAGCCCGTGGAAGGCCACCCCGACCAGCCCGTTGCCGGCCGCCCGGCCGACGCCGTTGACCAGGTTGCCGAGGCTGTAGACGGTGCCCCGGTGCTCGGGCGGGTTGACGTCGGCGATCAGGGCGAACCAGTTCGGCGAGTTGGCCGAGGTCAGCGCCAGGGCCACCACCGCGGTGAGCAGGCTCAGCCCGACCGTCGGCTCGGTGACCACGCTGCCCAGCACCGCCCGGACCACCGCTCCGGTGCCGGCGCCGTCGGGCACGTCGATGCGGATCGGCACGAAGAAGAGCACCAGGTAGAACGGCAGCGCCGCGAGGATGCCCACCGCCGCCACCAGCGCCCTGCCCCGGGGCGTACGCCGTTGCAGCGCGTCGCCGACCAGCCCGCCCACGATGGAGAGCACCCCGCCGAGCTGGAAGAGGGTGGCGAAGACGCTGCCCACGACCACGGCGGTGGCGGCGGAGTAGCCCTGCTCCTCGGCCCGCTGGGCGAAGAGCACCGGCAGCCAGACCAGCGACCCGAAGGCCGCCTGCGCGGTGAGGCCCTGGAGGATCAGCCAGCGGTTCGTCCGCCGGCTCAGGATCCTCGGCAGGTCCGCCCGGCTGATCCGGTAGTCGTACTCGGCGCCGGTGGCCAGCGCGTCGGCCAGCTCCGGCTCGCTCTGCCCGCGCCGGATGTCGTACGTGAACAGGTAGGCGACGGTGGCCGCGACGCCGACCACCGTCAGCAGCAGGAACGGCCGCCGCCAGTCGGCGGCCCCGAGCAGCCCGCCGACCAGCGTGCCGGCGAGCGTGCCGACGCCCTGGGACAGCCCCCAGAAGCTCATCACCAGCCCCCGGCGGCGGGGCGAGATCAGGTCGGTGACGACCGAGAACCCGACCGACCCGACCGCGCCCAGGCCGACCGCCGCCAGGATCTGCGCCGCCAGGAAGGCCGGATAGTTCGCCGCGAGCGCGCTGCCGCCCGTGCCGAGCGCCCAGATGAGGGTGCCGACCATCAGCAGCGGCTTGCGGTTCGCGCGGTCGCCGACGTACGCCCAGCCGACCGCGGCCACGGCGCTGGCCAGGAAGCTCACGGCGGTGACCAGGCCGAGCAGCCGCTGCGGTACGTCGAAGGCGTCGGAGATGGGCCCGTACAGCGGAGGAACCAGGCCGATCGCCACGTTGTCCAGCGAGGCGAGCAGCACGAAGACCACGACGCTGTAGAACCGGTGCGCCGGCGTGCCGCCGCGGGCCCGCGCCGGCCCACCCCTGGTCAAGGTCATGTTCGGCAGCCAACCAGGATCAGGTCACGAGCGGGTGACGACGCGCGGACGCGCCCGAGCGCTCAGAGGTAGCCGCCGATCGCGGGCGGGGCGGCGGGCGCGACCGGTGTGCCCGCCCGCAGCGCGTACAACTCGGCGAGGGTGGCGCCCCGCGACGGCACCTGCGCCGAGGTGCCCAGCCAAGCGGCCGCCTCCTCGTACGACAACGGGCCCACCTCGATCCGGGCCAGGCAGCGCCCCGGGCGGACCACCGCCGGGTGCAGGCGGGACAGGTCCTCGTTCGTGGTGATCGCGACGAGCACGTCGCGCCCCTGCCCGAGCAGCCCGTCGGTGAGGTTCAGCAGCCGGGACAGGGCCTGCCCGGCGGCCTGCTTCGCCTCGCCCCGGATCAGCTCGTCGCAGTCCTCCAGGATGAGCAGCCGCCACCGGCGGCCCGTGCCCTGCTCGCCGTCCTCGTCCCCGACCGCCACCTCGGACAGGTACGCCGTGTCCGCGAAGAGCACGTCCGGGTCGAGTACGGCGTCGACCTGGCACCAGTCGCGCCACTGCCGGGCGAGGGCGCGCAGCGCGGTGGTCTTTCCCGTCCCCGGCGCCCCGTGCAGCAGCACCAGCCGGCCGGAGAGGCGCTCCGGGGTGGTCGCCATCAGCGCGTCGAGCGCCTCGCGGGCCGCCGCGGTGTAGTTCGGCCGGATCGCCGCCCAGTCCGGCGCGGCGATGGACCGTACGTCGCGCTGACTGCCCCGGCGGGGGTTCTGGTGCCAGAAGCCGATCCGGCCGGCGCCCGGGTCCTCCGGTTCGGCGGCGCCGTCGACGATCCGGTCGAGAGCCGACCGACCCACCTCCTCGGACACCGCCGTGACCGTCACCTCGGCGCCGCGCCCCTTCCAGGTGACCACCCGGGCCGTCCAGCCGTCGCCGGCCAGCAGCCGGGACCGCTGCCGGTTCTCGACCGCCGTGCGCAGCAGCCGCCCGTCGGGGGCCGTCAGCGGCGCGTCGGGGCGCACCCGGGAGAGCCGGACGGTGTGCGACCACGGGTGCCGGCCCGTGACGAAGTCCGCCAGGACCAGCGCGTCGATGACGTCGCAGGGGGTGTCCGCGTCGTCGTACTGGAGCATCGAGGGGATGCCGGTGCCGGGTGCCGCGTCCGTTTCGGGGGTGGTCCGCATCCGTCGATGATCGCGAGCCGGCGCGCGCCCGTACAGTCGTTTACCCCGCCACGGCGTCGACCCGGTCGAGGAAGTGTTCGCGGGCGGCGGCGTACCGCTCCCGGACGGCGGGGACGGGGGCGTCCGCGTACTCCTCGGTGCCCGCGACGGACCACGCGGGGGGCGCCGCGCCGCCCAGGGCGACCCAGGCGGCCTGGCGGGCGGCGCCGTCGGCGACGTACTCGCCGGGCGGCGGGACGACCACCGGCACCCCGAGGACCTGCGGCGCGATCCGGCGCACGGCCACCGACCGGGCTCCGCCGCCCACGAGGATCACCCGGCGGACCGTGGCGCCCTGGGCGGTGAGCGCGTCGAGACCGTCGGCGAGTGCGCAGAGCAGCCCCTCGACGGCGGCGCGCGCCAGGTGGGCCGCCGTCGAGGTGCGCAGGGTCAGCCCGTGCAGGGCACCGGACGCCAGCGGCCGGTCGGGTGTCCGCTCGCCCTCCAGGTAGGGCACCATGACCAGCCCGTCCGCGCCGGCGGGGGCGGCGAGCGCCAGCCCGGCCAGCTCGTCCAGGTCGACCCGGAGCATCGCCGCGGCGGCGTCGAGCACCCGGGCCGCGTTGAGCGTGCAGACCAGGGGCAGGAAGCGGCCGGTGGCGTCGGCGAAGCCGGCGACCGTTCCGCTCGGGTCGGCGGCCGGGGCGTCGGCGACGCTGAACACGGTGCCGGAGGTGCCGATCGAGAGGACCACGTCGCCCGGGCCCGCGCCGACGCCGAGCGCGGCGGCGGCGTTGTCCCCGGTGCCGGGGCCGAGCACCGCCCCACCGGCGGGCAGCCCCGGCAGGACGTCGGGGCGTACGTGGCCGGCCGGCTCCGCCGGGCCGAGCACCGCCGGCACGTGCGGCCGCCGGCCGAACGCCCGCTCCAGCAGGTCGAGCCGGTAGTCGCCGGTGCCCGGGGACCAGTAGCCGGTGCCGCTGGCGTCGCCCCGGTCGGTGCGCAGCGCCGCCAGGTCGGGCGCGCCGGCCAGCCGCCAGGTCAGCCAGTCGTGCGGCAGGCAGACCGCCGCCACCCGGGCGGCGCGCTCCGGCTCGTGCCGGGCCAGCCAGCGCAGCTTCGTGGCGGTGAAGCTCGCCACCGGCACGCTGCCCACCGCGTCCGCCCAGAACCGGCGGCCCGCCTCCCCGCCGCCGGCCTCCTCGACCAGTTCGGCGGCGGCCCCGGCGGAACGCGTGTCGTTCCACAGCAGCGCCGGCCGGACCACCTCGCCCGCCTCGTCGAGGCAGACCATGCCGTGCTGCTGGCCGGCGACGGAGACCGCCGCCACGTCGGCCAGCCCGCCGGCGGCGTCGACCGCCGCGCCCAGCGCGGACCACCACGCCGCCGGGTCGACCTCGGTGCCGTCCGGGTGCGGCGCCCGGCCCTGCCGCAGCAGCGCGCCGGTCTCCGCGTCCCGGACGACGACCTTGCAGGACTGGGTCGAGGAGTCGACCCCCGCGACGATCGGCATCGCCGGCGGCCCTCAGCGGGCGCCGAGCAGGTGCTCGACGGCGAGCTGGTTGAGCCGGACGAAGCCGAAGCCCTTCGCGGCGGCCGCGTCGACGTCGAACTCCTCGAACGCGGACCGGTCGGCGAGCAGGTCGGCGTAGCCCTCCCCCGGCGCCAGCGTCGGCGTGCCCAGGTCGGCGACCCGGCTGGCGGCCAGCGCCTCGGCGACCTCCGGGTCGGCCCGGAACGCCGCCGCCCGCTCCCTGAGCAGCAGGTAGGTGCGCATGTTCGCCTCCGCCGACGCCCAGACGCCGGTCAGGTCCTCGGTGCGTGAGGGCTTGTAGTCGAAGTGCCGGGGGCCGTCGTACGCGGGCCCGCCGCCGGGGCCGCCGTGCTCCAGCAGGTCGACGAGGGCGAACGCGTTCAGCAGGTCGCCGTGGCCGAAGACGAGGTCCTGGTCGTACTTGACGCCGCGCTGGCCGTTGAGGTCGATGTGGAACAGCTTGCCCTGCCAGAGCGCCTGGGCGATGCCGTGGGCGAAGTTCAGGCCGGCCATCTGCTCGTGCCCCACCTCCGGGTTGAGCCCGACCAGCTCGGGGCGGGCCAGGGTGGAGATGAAGGCCAGGGCGTGCCCGACGGTGGGCAGGAGGATGTCGCCGCGCGGCTCGTTGGGCTTGGGCTCGAGGGCGAAGCGCAGGTCGTAGCCGGAGTCGACGACGTACTGGCAGAGCACGTCGACGGCCTCGCGGTAGCGGTCCAGGGCGGCGCGCACGTCCTTGGCGAGGTCGTACTCGGCGCCCTCCCGGCCGCCCCACATCACGAAGGTGCGGGCGCCCAGCTCCGCGGCGAGGTCGACGTTGCGCAGCACCTTGCGTAGCGCGTAGCGCCGCACGTCGCGGTCGTTGCTGGTGAAGCCGCCGTCCTTGAAGACGGGGTGGGTGAAGAGGTTGGTGGTCACCATCGGGACCACCAGGCCGGTCTCGTCGAGCGCCTTACGGAAGCGGGCCACGTGCTGGTCGCGGGTGGCGGCGTCCGCGCCGAAGGGGATCAGGTCGTCGTCGTGCAGCGTGATCCCGTACGCGCCCAGCTCGGCGAGCCGGCGCACCGCCTCGACCGGGTCCAGCTCGGGCCGGGTGGCGTCGCCGAACGGGTCGCGGCCCTGCCAGCCCACCGTCCAGAGGCCGAAGGAGAACTTGTCGGCGGGAGTGGGACGGGGTGCCATGGCAGACCTCCGAGGTGTCGTCCGCTATTTGTTCAGTGGTTGAATTATTTGGCCGGCCCGTGGCAGTGTCAAGGGGTGACCCGACCCGACGCCCCGCCCGGGGCCGTACGCCAGGGCAGCCTGCGCGAGTGGAACCTCGCCGTGGTGCTCGGCCGGATCGCCGCCGCCGACCGCCCGCCCTCCCGGGCCGAGCTGGCCGCCGGCACCGGCCTCACCCGGGCCACGGTCTCGGCCGTCGTGGAGGACCTGCTCGCCGGCCGGCTGGTCACCGAGGCGGAGCCGACGCCGCGCACCGGCGCGGGCCGGCCGTCGAGGGGCCTGGTGCTCGCCACCGACGGGCCGGCCGGGCTCGGCCTGGAGATCAACGTCGACTACCTGGCCGCCTGCGTGGTGGACCTCGCCGGTCGGGTCCGCCACCACACCGTGCGCCGCGCCGACCTGCGGCCCCTCTCCGCCGCCGAGGCGCTCGCCCGGCTCGCGGACCTGGCCGCGCACGCCCGCGCCGACGCCACCCGCGAGGGGCTGACCCTGGCCGGCGCGGCCCTCGCGGTGCCGGGCCTGGTCGACGACGCCGGCCTGGTCCGCCTCGCGCCGAACCTCGGCTGGCGCGACGTGCCCGTCCCGGCGCTGCTCGGGAAGGGGCCGCCGCTGACCGCGCACGTCGACGGCGTGCCGCCGCTGGTGGTCGACAACGAGGCCAACCTCGCCGCGCTGGGCGAGCTGCACGCCGGTCCGGCCGGCCGGCCCAGCTTCCTGCACATCTCCGGCGAGGTCGGCATCGGCGCCGGGATCGTGCTCGACGGTGCCCTCTACCGGGGCGCACGCGGCTGGAGCGGCGAGATCGGCCACCTCCCGATCCGGCCCGACGGCCCGCCCTGCCGGTGCGGCAGCCGGGGCTGCCTGGAGACGTACACCGGTCAGGAGGCCATCCTTGCGGCGGCCGGCCTCGCCGGCGCGGACCTGCCGGCGGACACCGCGACGACCCGGCTGGCCGAGCTGGCCGGGGCCGGCGACCCCGCCGCGCTGCGGGCCCTGGCCGGGGCCGGGACCGCCCTGGGCGTCGCCCTCGCCGGCGTGGTGAACCTGCTGGACCTGGACACCGTGGTGCTCGGCGGCGGATACGCCCCGCTGGCGCCGTGGCTGCGCCCGCCGGTGCTCGCCGAGATCTCCCGGCGGGTGCTCACCGCGGCCTGGTCCCCCGTCACCGTCCGCCCGGCGACCCTCGGCGCCGCCGCCGCGGCCGTCGGCGGGGCCGGTTCGGTGGTACGCCGGATCCTGGCTCGGCCGGCCGGCTGGCTGGCCCGCCCGGCCTGAGCCCCGTTCCTCCGGTGGCGACGCGGCTTTGCCTCGGTACGCTTGCCCCGAGGCAACGACCCACATCCGAGGAGTGCACGACCAGCATGCGCACAGGTCGACAGACCGGGGTGCCCGGCGAGCGGCGGTGACCACCGCTTCCCGAGGCGGTGTCACGGGCCCGGCCGACGGCGGGCAACCCGCCCACCCCCGCCCCGACCGCTCCCCCGGCACCACGCCGCCGGCCGACTCCCGGCTCACCCGCGAGGTGCTCGACGGGCTCACCGAGGCGGTCGTGACGGTCGACCGGGCGGGGCTGGTGACGCTGGTCAACGCGACGGCCACCGCGCTGCTCCCCGAGCTCGCGCCCGGCACGGACCTGCGCGCCTGCGCGGTGCCGGCCGTGGCGCGGGCGGTCGACGCCGGGGCGGACGCCTTCGACGCCGAGCACGGCGGTCGCCGCCTGCGTGGCGTACGGCGCGACCTGGCCGACGGGCGGCACGCCTGGTATGTGCGGGACGTCACCGAGGAACACGCGCGCACCGAGGCGCTGCACGTCGAGCGGTCCCGCACGATGTTCCTCGCCCAGGCCGGCAACCGGCTCGGGCTCTCCCTCCAGCGTGAGCAGACGCTGCGCACCGCCGCGACCCTGCCCGTGCCCTACCTCGCCGACCTGGCTCTGGTGGTGCACCTGCCGCCCCCGCCGGCGGCGGATCAGCCGCACTGGATCCGGTACGACGGGACCGAAGCCGCCCCGGCGACAGGCCTGGCGACGTGGCCGTTGACCGGCTCGCTGCCCGGTCTGGCCGAGGCGCTGGCCGGCCACGCGGTGGGCCCGTCCCCCTGGCCGGACGCGGAGGCGGCCGACCCGGCCACCGTGCTGCCGGCCGACTTCGGCCGCCCCGGCACCGTGCTGGTCAGCCCGATGCGGGGCGCCGGGCGCACCATCGGCGCCCTGGTGCTGGTCCGCCGCGCCGGGCGTGCCGGCTTCGACGGCCGCGACGTCGAGCTGGCCCGGGAGTTCGCCACCCGCGCGGGCACGGCCCTCGGCGCCGCCGACCTCTACGGCGAGCAGGTCCACCTGGCCCGGGTGCTCCAGCACAGCCTGCTCCCGCCCGACCTGCCGGCCGTACCGGGCGCCGCCCTCGCCGGCGGTTACCGGGCGGCCGGCGACCGGCTGCGCATCGGGGGCGACTTCTACGACGTGTTCCCCGTCCCGGGGGGCGCGATCTTCGCGCTCGGCGACGTGGCCGGCAAGGGCGTCGGCGCGGCCGTGCTCACCGGTCGGGTCCGCCAGTCCCTGCGGACCCTGCGCCTGGTCGAGCAGCGGCCCCTGGAGCTGATGCGGCTGCTCAACCAGGCGCTCTTCGACGCCCCGGACGCCGCCCGCCGCAGCCAGTTCACCACCCTGCTGCTCGGCACCCTCGAAGCCGCGGCCGACGGCGGGTTCACCGTCCGGATCGCCGGCGGCGGCCACCCCTCCCCGCTGCGCGTACGCGCCGACGGCGGGGTCAGCCCCGTGGCGGTCGGCGGGATGCCGGTGGGCGCGCTCGCCGCCGCCCGCTTCGCCGAGGCCGAGTTCCGCCTCGCCCCCGGTGAGCTGCTGTTCGCGTACACCAACGGGGTGGTCGAGGCGCGCGGCGGCCCCGGCGGTCAGGAGATGTTCGGTGAGGAACGGCTGCACGCGGCGCTCGCCGCGGCCGCCGGGTCGACGCCGGCGGAGCTGGTCGACCGGCTGCTGGAAGCCCTCGACGGGTGGCTCGACGGGCAGAGCCAGGACGACATCGCGATGCTGGTCGTCGCGGCGGCGCCGGCCTGACCCGCCCTCGTGCCGAGCGGCAGCGCCCGGGCGGCTCGACGCGGGCACTTCGACGTCTTCGACCCCGAGCGCCTGCGCCCGGCGGGACGGGGCAGGACCACGTCGGCCGCCGTGCTGCCGGGAACGTGACGGCCTGGTCGTGAGCGGGGCGCCCGGGTCAGGCCGTCCTGGCCACCCGCGGCCCGTTTCCGGACCGCTCCTGCGTCGGCAGGGTTGCCGCGCGCTCCCTCGGCACGCCCGGCCAGGGGCCGGCCGCCTCGACGGACTCCACGGACGCGTCGCGGTGGCGGGCCGCCTCGTCGAACTCCCGCATGCCGCGCAGCAGGGCCTGCCGCCCCTCGGGGGTCATGTCGGCGAGGATCGCCGCGAGCTGCTGGCGCCGGTCGTCCCGCAGCTCCGTGAGGAGCCGGCGCGCCTCCGGGGTGAGGTGCAGCGCGATCTCCCGCCGGTCGAACCGGCCGGGCTCGCGTTCCAACATGCCCGCCGCCACCAGGCGGTCGCAGAGTCGGCTGGCGGAGGAGAGCAGCATGTCGAGCCCGGTGGCCAGGCGGCGCAGGTTGATTCCCTCGTGCTGCTCGACGAGCATGATCGCGCGCAACTGCGCGCCCGAGACCCGACTGGTCGTGCGCTCGCGCGCGGCCTCCCAGACCGTCAGCAGGGCACCGGCCACCGCGTCGAGCTCGACGGCCATACTCGTCTCGGGTCCGTCGGGACCGTGTACTTCCGCCATGGTGGGCCCGAGACTACTCCGAATCCACTGGTCTGGGCTCGTGCTGAAGGAGCGATGATGAGCGAACCGGTCAACCGGGCACGGCACGTCCTCAACGAGGCGCCCGCCGATCTCCTGCTGGACCGGATCGCCGACGTCCTGGCCGCGGGCTACGGGACGACCCGGGTGGAGCTGCTCCAGGTCGACTACCGGCTGGCCGCCCTGCTGCCGCTGCTCGGGGACGAGCCCGTCACCACACCGGGGCACCCCGCCTGGCGCTGCTTCGACCACCAGGCCCCGATCGTCGCCGACGACACCGGCTACCTTCCCGTGTCGATGCGCGGGGAACGCCGGGGCGTACTGGTGGTGGCCCCCGTGCCGACGCGGCCGGGCGCGCTCGACGAGCTGACGGAGATCGCGACCGCGCTCGCCCACGAGATCGCCGCCGTCACCGACGGCACGGACGTGTACCGGATGGCAAGCCGCAGCAGGCGGCTCACCCTCGCCGCCGAGATGCAGTGGGAGCTGCTGCCTGGCCGCAGCCGGACCCGCCCGTCGTTCCGCCTGGCCGGGCAGCTGGAACCGGCGTACGCGGTACGCGGCGACAGCTTCGACTGGTCCGACGACGGCACCCGGGTCTGGTTGTCGACCATCAACGGCACGGGCGAGGGGGTGGCCGCCGCGATGCTGACCGCGCTCGCCACCCACGCGCTGCGCAACGCCCGCCGGTCCGGGCTCGGCCTCGCCGACCAGGCGGCCCTCGCCGACCAGGCCGTCTACGACCTGCACCGGGGCGACCGGCACATCGCGGTGCTGCTGATGGAGCTGGACCTGCGCTCGGGGCGGCTCACCGTCGTCGACGCCGGGTCGCCCCGCCTGGTGCTGCTGCGCGACGGGGACGTGCGGGAGCTGCCGTTGGAGGCGCAGTTCCCGCTCGGCATGTTCGAGGCCACCGACTACCAGGAGCAGTGCTTCGAGCTGTGCCGCGACGACCGGCTCTTCGTGGTCAGCGACGGCGTCATCGACGCCACCGGGCAGAGCGTCCGGTACGGCGAGAGCGCGCTGGACAGGTTCCTGCGCCGGACCGGGCCGATGGAGCCGCTGGACGCCGTCCGCTCGCTGATCGGCGACCTGCGTGCGTTCGTCGCCGGCGACCTGATCGACGACGCGGTGGTGGTCTGTCTCGACTGGACGGGCCCGCAGGACTGAGCGGGCTCAGTACGCCCCGCGACTGTTGACCACCGCGCCGAAGGTCTTCCACAGGATCGTCAGGTCGGCCGCGAGCGACCAGTTCTCCACGTAGTAGAGGTCGAGCCGGATGCCGTCCTCCCAGCTCAGGTCGGACCGGCCGCTGACCTGCCAGAGCCCCGTCATGCCCGGCTTGACCAGCAGGCGGCGGGCCACGTCGCCGTCGTAGCGGGCCACCTCCGAGGGCAGCGGCGGACGGGGGCCGACCAGGCTCATGTGCCCGAGCAGGACGTTGACCAGCTGCGGCAGCTCGTCCAGCGACCACTTGCGCAACAGCCGCCCGATCCGGGTCACCCGCGGGTCGTCGCGCATCTTGAACATCAGGCCGTCGGTCTCGTTGCGGGCGGCCAGCGCGGCCAGCAGGGCGTCGGCGTCGACCACCATGGTGCGGAACTTGTAGACGCCGAACTCCCGCCCGCCCTGCCCGACGCGGGTCTGCCGGAACAGCACCGGGCCCCGACTGTCGATCTTGATGGCCAGCGCGATGGCGGCCAGCAACGGCAGCAGCAGCGTCAGGGCCACCGAGGAGACAGCCCGGTCGACGAAGCCCTTGACCAGCTTGCGGGCCCCCCGGAACTCCGGCGCCTCGACGTGGATCAGCGGCAGCCCGGCGACCGGCCGGGTGTGGATGCGCGGGCCGGCGACGTCGGTCAGCGCCGGGGCCACCACCAGGTCGATGCCGGTGCCCTCCAGCTGCCAACCCAGCCGCCGCAGCCGGGTGGCGGTCAGCTCGCCGGAGGCGGTCACCGCGACGGTGTCCGCGCCGATGGCGGTGGCCGCCTCGGGGATGCCCCGGAACGAACCGACCACCGGCACGTCGCCCAGCCGCTGGGCCACCGGGGCGAGCAGCGCGTCCGGGATGCACGCGCCGACCACCTGGTAGCCCGCGTACGGCTCGCGGCGCAGCGTGTGCACCAGCTCCAGCACGTGCGCGGTGTCGCCGACCACCAGCACCTTGCGCGACCAGCCGGCACCCTCGGACCGCGCCCGGTGCAACCGCTTGCGGGCGGCGAACCGGGCCACCTCCAGGCCGAGCATCCCGACGGCGAACGAGATGCCGAGGAATCCCCGGGAGACGCCCACGTCGGCGATGTAGCCGGCGATCGCGATACCGCCGGCGAGGCGCAGGCTGGCGGTGCCGACCCGCCGGTACTCGTCGGCGCCGTAGCCGAGGACGCGGTCGTCGTAGCAGCGCAGCACCCGCAGCGAGACCAGCCAGGCGAGCACCAGCCCCGGGGCGACCAGGACGTAGGGGATCTTCGAGCCGCCGGGGGCGTCGTCGCCGAACCGGGCGACGTAGCCGACGAGCACGGCGACGGTCAGGACGGTGGTGTCCAGCACCACCAGGGAGCGGACGTAGGCGCGCTCGCGGGTGCGGGCCGGCCCTGGTCGTGGTTCGTCCGGTCTCGACGACGTGCTGGCGGGGGTCAACAGCGTCGCTGAGGTCACCGGCCCTCCCCACTTCGGTCGCCGACGGCCCGCCGGCCGGGCCCGGGTCGCGGGCCCGTCACGGGGGCACCAGGACATCCTGCCCCGACAACCATGGTCGCCGATTGCTTCGGACGCATTGCCGTCACTACTTTCCCCGAGGAACCCCTTTCGAGGAAAGGGCCCACGGCACCCGGTCCCGCACGCCGGACCCGCTCCCCGCTGCGCGGCGGCTCAGGCCGGAGCCTTGCGCAAGGCGATCGCCTTGAGGAAGATGTCGCCGATCTTGGTCGGGTCCTCGGTGACGAACGCCCCGCCGCCGGTGACGTCGGTGATCGACTTCAGCTCGGCCTTGCTCACGTCGCCGCCGATACCGATGATCACGACCTGGACGGGCCGCTCCGGGTCCTTGATCTTGTTGAGTTCGCCCAGCAGCTTCTGCTGCGTGATGCCGTCGGAGTCCTCGTTCTTGCCGTCGGTGAAGAGCACGATCGAGTTCACCCGGCCGGGCTCCCAGTTGTCCTGCACCTTCTGGTAGGCCGCCAGCACCGTGTCGTAGAGGCCGGTGTTGCCGGTCGAGGAGCGGATCGAGCCGAGGGACTGCTCCAGCTTGCCACGCTGACGGGACAACGGCCCGATGGGCAGCAGCTCCCGGTGGTCGCGGGCGCCCACCAGCTGGGTGGAGAACGTCCAGAGACCGATCGACCAGGAGTCGTCGAAGAGGTTCAGCCCTCGACGGGCCGCCTCGACGGTGACCTGCTGCCGGGTCGCGTTGCCCGCGTTGGCCACCTTCTCCTTCATCGAGCCGGAGACGTCGATGACGGCGAGCATCCGGCCGGACTGGGTGGCGATCGACCAACTGGAGACCGCCCGGTCCATGGCCTGCGGGTCGAGCCCGCCGGCAGCCGAGCCGCCGCCGTTGGTCGGCGGGGCCGGCGCGCCACCGGCCGGACTGGGCGCACCCTGCGGCGCGTCGAAGCCCGCCCCCCAGTTGCCGTCCGGCGCGCGCAGCGACCGGCTCGCCAGCCGGTCACGGAAGCTGTCGCTGCTGAGCACCTCGTAGAGCACCCGCGCCGCCGACGCCTTGGCCGGCTCGATGCCGGGCAGCACCGCGTACGGGTAGTCCAGCGCCGCGGGTGCCGGCTCCAGGTAGAGCGCGGCCAGCCGCACCGGCGGCTTCTTGCTGTTGTACTGGATCACGTCCTCTTCCGAGAGCGCCGCCGCACCCAGGCTGCTCGCGATCGTCGTCGGGTCCGAGGCGGTGGGGAACCGGGCGAGCAGGTCCGGCCGCAGCGCCGAGCGGTCGGTGGCCAGCGCCCGCAGCGCGGCGACCTTCTCCTTCTCGGCGTCGGGGCCGCCGGAGGCGCTGGCGGCGGCCGTCAGCGAGAGCAGGCCGGACAGGCCGGCGGCGTCGCGGGTCGGCTCGACGATCCCGGTGCGCAACGGCTTGTCGCTCTGCACCTGTTGCAGGAGCTGGGTCCAGCTGAACTTCTTCTGCGGCCAGCCCAGCCGGGTCGCGACCGGCTCCGGCATCGCCACGACCACCGGGCTGCGCGCGATGGACGCCCCGTTGCCGGGCTCGAAGGCGGTGGCGCCGCCGGTCTTGAGCCGCAGCAGCCACGTGGAGGAGTCGGGCACCCAGACGTCCGGGCTGACCGACGTGCCGCTGGCCTGCCCCACGCCGGCCAGGGTGACGCCGTGCTTGGCGGCGACCGTCGCGGCCACGTCGACGGGATCGGACGCCGTGACGTTCACCGCGATGCAGGTGTCGCCCACCGCGGCGCCGTCCTTCACCCACTGCGCGGCGGCGTCGTCGACCGCCGGCGCGAGTTCGGCCGCCACCGCGACGGAGAGTTCGAGCCGCCCCGAGCAGTCGGGTTGCGTCAGCTGCCGGTAGCCGAACCAGCCGCCGGCCGTGACGGCGAGGACGCCCACGGCGGCGGCTGCGGTGGCTGCGTGGAGGTTCGTACGCATGCGATGGCGGCCTGCTGACACGCTGACCATCTTGCGGACCTGTCAGGACAACTGCCACGGCCGTTCGGACGAAAGTTACGCAGGAGAAATAGTTGATCGCCAAATCGTCACTTCACGTGACGGCGCCGCCCCGCAGGAGTGACCCTGCGGACGTCGTGGCTGGTCAGGGCAGCACGCAGGTCGGGCTCGGCACCGCCACGGGCTCCCCGACCGGAGCCGGTACGCCGGTGGCCGCGTCCACCCGGAAGACCCGGACCATGTCGGCCCGCTCGTCGGCGACGTAGAGGTGCTCCCCGGCCCGGGCGAAGTGCCGCGGCCACTCGCCGCCCGTGTCCACCTCGGCGACGAGCTCCGGCAGCTCACCGGAGACGGCGAAGACCGCGACGGTGCCCACCCCCCGGTTGGCGACGTAGAGGTGCCGCCCGTCCGGGCCGACCGCGATCTCCGACGGCTGGACGTGCCCGGGCCGGTCGCTGGCCTCGACCCGGCCCCGCTGGTGCAGCGCCCCGTCGTCGGTCAGCTCGTAGGCGGTGACCGAGCCGTCCAGCTCCCCCGCCACCCAGCAGCGCCGCCCGTCGGGGTGCCGGGCCAGGTGCCGGGGACCGACGCCGGCGGCCGTACGCACCCGGGGCGCCCGGGGCACCAGCCGGCCGGTGGCGGCGTCCAGGTCGTAGCGGTAGATCGAGTCGGTGCCGAGGTCGACGGCGAGCAGCGGGCCCCGGCCCGGAGCCGGGTTCACCATGTGGGCGTGCGCCCGGTCCTGGCGTTCCGGGTCCGGCCCGTGCCCCTCGTGCTCCACCAGGTCGCTGCGCTCGCCCGGCAACCCGTCGGGGTCGAGCGGGAACACCGTCACGCTGCCGCCGCCGTAGTTGGCCACGACGAGGTGGTCGCCGCCCGGCACGACCGCCAGGTGGCAGGGCTCCGCGCCCCCGGTGGGCCGGCTGCCGAGCGGGGTGAGGTCGCCGTCGGCGCCGACCCGGAAGGCGCTCACCTGCCCGTCGGGCAGCTCGTTCACGGCGTACAGCACGGGCAGCCGCGGGTGCCGGACGAGGAACGACGGCGAGGGGGTCGTCGCGACGGTGCCGAGCGGGGTCAGCTCACCCGAGGCGGGGTCCCGCCGCGCCGCGACGATGCCGGTGCCCCGACCCCCGCTGTGCGCCGTGTAGCCGCCGATGTGGACGATCTCGCCCTGACCTGTCACCGGATCCGCCCTCCGTCGATTCCCGTACCGATCCCACCAGCCTTCCCGCTGGGCCGCCCGCTTAGCCCCGAAAACCCCGCCGAATCGCGGCGGCCCGGCCGGGCGGACGCCCGCCGGGACCGCCGCCGCGGGCGGTCAGGCCGTCGGCACGGGCTCGCCGCGCTGCCGGGCCACGTGCTCGACCAGCTCGATCAGCACCTCCTTGCCGGACTGCCGGTCCCGCGCGTCGCAGAGCACCAGCGGCACGTCGGGGTCGAGGTCCAGCGCCTGGCGTACGGACTCCAGGCTGAACTTCCGGGCGCCGTCGAAGCAGTTCACCCCCACCACGAACGGCACGCCCCGCTGCTCGAAGTAGTCGATCGACGGGAAGCAGTCGGCCAGCCGGCGGGTGTCGGCGAGCACCACCGCGCCGAGCGCCCCGAACGCCAGCTCGTCCCAGAGGAACCAGAACCGATCCTGTCCCGGGGTGCCGAAGAGGTAGACCTGGAGATCGTCGTTGATCGTGATCCGGCCGAAGTCCATCGCCACCGTCGTGGTCGACTTCGCCTCGACGCCGGAGAGGTCGTCGGTGCCGATGCTGGCGCCGGTCAGCACCTCCTCGGTCTGCAACGGCCGGACCTCGCTGAGCGCGCTCACCAGCGTCGTCTTGCCGGCGCCGAAGCCCCCGGCGATCAGGATCTTGAGCGCGAGCGGGATCCGGGAGCCGGATCCGGTTCGGTCATAGCGCACGGAGTCCACTGACCACCGCCTTGAGGATGTCGTCGTCGGGCAGGTACGTGGCGGCTGTCGGCTGGTGCACCGCGACCAGGCCCCGCGCCAGCAGGTCACCGAGGAGTACGCGGACCACGCCCACCGCGAGGTCGAGGTCGGCCGCGAGTTCCGCGACGGGGACCGGCCGGGCGGCCAGCTCCACCAGGCGCCGGTGCTCGGGGTGCAGCTCGGGATGGACGGTCGGGTCGGCGGCCCTCTCGGCCAGCACGTACGCGACCAGGTCGAACCCGTCGGCGGCGGAGCGCACCCGGCCGCCGGTGAGGGTGTAGGGCCGCACGACCGGGCCGGCGTCGTCGTCCAGCCACTCGTGCTGCGGCCCGGGCGACTCAGCCCGCATCGGCGACCCCCGCCGTCGACCGGGCGGGCGCGCTCAGGTTCTCCCCGACCCGGGTGACGAGCATCGCCATCTCGTACGCCACCAGGCCGATGTCCGCGTCCGCGTCGCTGACGACGGCCAGGCAGGCGCCCTGCCCGGCGGCGGTGACGAAGAGGTACGCGGACTCCATCTCCACCACGGTCTGCCGGACCGCTCCGCCGGCCACCTGCCGGCTCGCGCCCCGCGCCAGGCTCGAGAAGCCGGAGGCCAGCGCGGAGAGGTGCTCGGCGTCGACGCGGTCCATGCCGGCGGAGGAGCCGATCAGCAGCCCGTCCGCCGAGAGCACCACCGCCTGCCGGGCGGGCGGCACCCGTTCCACCAGTTCGTCGAGCAACCAGTCGAGATCGGCGCTCTGCCTCGTCGGATGCATCAGGCGTCCCTCTCAGTCGCGGTCATCGGTTCGGGGTCCACCGGCCGCTCGGCCGGCGTCGGGCTCGGGTCCTCGCGTGGCTGACCCTGCCCGTCGGCGGTGGCCTGCCCGGGGGCCGCGCCGGCGGCCGCCGCGCGGCCTCGGGCGGTGCCGGCCTGGAGGGCGGACATCGCCCGCCGTGCCTCTTCCGGGCTGCGCGGGACGGGACTCTCGATCACCGGTTGCCGCAGCGTCGGGCCGTCCAGCGCGGACCCGCGCCCCGGGCCGGCCCCGGGCGGCTGCCCCCCGCCCGGGGCCGCCGCCCGGGGCCGGACCGCCGCCGGCCGCCGACGCACCCGCCGCGGCAGCCCGTCGATCTCCCCGACCGCCTCGACGGGGGCCGGGCCGCCGGAAGCCACGCCGTTCGGGAGCGGACCGCCGACAGCCGCGTCGCCCGGAGTCGGACCGCCGCCAGCCGCACCGCGCGCTGCGGCACCTCCGGACGACGGGGCCGGACGCGCGGGGGCCGGGGCCGCCGTGGCGGGCTCGGCGGAGCGGGCCGGGCGGGGCAGCGTGCTGAGCCGGCTCGCCCGGGCGAGCCGCCGCTCCTCCGGGGTCCCCGTGGCCGGGCTTGCCACCGGCGGGCCGCCGGTCGGGGCCAGGGCGGGCTCGTCGGTGACCAGGTCGGCGGGGATGAGCACCACGGCGGTCAGCCCGCCGCCGTCGGACGGGCGCAGCCGCACCCGGACGCCGTGCCGGGCCGCCAGCCGGGCCACCACGAAGTGCCCGAGGCGGGCGGTCTCGGTCGGCTCGAAGTCGGGCGAGCGGGCCAGCCGCCGGTTCGTGTCCTCCAGCGCGGCGGCGGACATGCCCAGGCCCCGGTCGGTGATCTCGATCGCGTAGCCGTTCGCCACGTGCTGCCCGGCGACCTCGACCCGGGTCTGCGGCCGCGAGAACGCCGTGGCGTTCTCGATCAGCTCGGCGAGCAGGTGGATCACGTCGCCGACGGCCCGACCAAGCACGCCGGCGGGCGCCACGGCGGTGATGTCGACCCGGTCGTACGGCTCGACCTCGGAGATCGCCCCCCGGACGAGGTCGACCGTCGCCACCGGGTTGCGCCAGCCCCGGCCCGGGGCCGCCCCGGCCAGGATGACCAGGTCCTCGGCGTGCCGCCGCAGCCGGGTGGCGAGGTGGTCGACGCGGAACAGCTCCGCCAGCTCGTCCGGGTCCTCGGTGTGCCGCTCCATCCGGTCCAGCAGCGCGAGCTGCCGATGCACCAGCCCCTGGCTGCGCCGGGCGATGTTCAGGAACACCTCGTTGAGGCCGCGCCGTAGGGTCACCTCGTCGACGGCCGACTGGACCGCGGTGCGCTGCACCTCGGTGAACGCCCGCGCCACCTGACCGATCTCGTCGCCGCCGTACTCCAGCGGGGGCGCCTCCCGCGCGACGTCGACCTGCTCGCCCCGGCGCAGCCGGGCCACCACGTCGGGCAGCCGGCGCTCGGCCGTCTCCAGCGCCGCCGTGCGTACGCCGGTGAGCCGGTGCGCGAGGTTGCGACCGACCCGCAGCGCCACGAGGACCGAGACCACGACGGCGGCCAGCCCCAGCACGCCGGCGGCGGCGAGCCGGACCAGGATGCGTACGGCCGACGGCACCGACCGGTCGGCGAGCCCGTCGGCCTGCGCCAGCTCGAACTTCCGCAGCGCCTCGTGCACCGCCAGGTAGCTCTCCTGCCAGGCGGCCGGGTCCACCGCCGGCCGCGTGGTGGATCCGGCGCCGACCAGCGTGTCCTGCATCGCCCGCAGCCGACCGAAGGCCTCCCCCTCGGTCAATCGCTGGAACGCGGCGCGCTCGGCGTCCGGCAGGTCGGCGACCGCCGTCTCGGCGAGGAACCGCTGGTTGCCGATGGTCTGCACGAGCTGGAGATGCTCGCCGTCGGCGAACCGGCCGGCGGTGAACGCTCCGGCGAGCAGGGCGTCGGTCTGCCCGAGCAGCTCCCGCGACCGGCCGAGCGCGGTGACGGCGAGGGCCTGCCGGTTGAGCTCGCGGTCCGGCAGGCTGGCCATCGCGGAGAACGCCTGGAAGGCCGAATTGATCATGCCGCTGTAGAGCCCGACCGCGCCGGCCCGGTCCACCGCCCGCCGGTCGATGAAGCCCCGCCCGGCCGGCAGCGCCTCCAGGGCGGTGACCAGCTGGTCGAGCCGGGCGTCGAGGATGTCGTCGGCGGCGTCGCGCAGGTCCTCCCCGCCGACCCGGCGGCGCAGCTCGGCGATCGCCCGGTCGGTCCGCTGCCGCTGCTCCGCGAGCCCCGGTGCGTCGCCGTCGCCCGCCAACTGCACCACCGACAGTCGGCGCTCCCGTTGCAGCTCGGCCACCACGGTCTCGCCGGGACGGCCGAGGTCGTAGAGGAGGGTGCGGGCGGCGAGCAGGTCGAGGGCGGGCCCGAAGGTCAGCGTCGTGGCGAAGATCCAGAGCGCCAGCAGCGCGGTCACCGGCACGACGACCAGTGCGGTCAGCTTCGAGCGGATCGGCCAGTCGCGGGTGTTCAATCAGACCTCGCCCGGAAGGTGTGGCTGCGGGGGCGCCGGCGCCGGCCGGGCAGCGTCGCGGTCGGACCGTTCCGGCCCGCGGTTGCCGGGCAGGTCCGGCGGACGCCTTGGGCAGGATACGTAATCCTCGCCCGATGCACTACCGTCCGTCGCGTCGGGCCCACCGGACCGATCGTCCACAGTCGACGAACGCCCCGCCGGGGGCCGGCGGGGCGTTCGTGGGCGGTACGGGTCAGGCGTCGACGGCGATGCCGAGGCCCTCGGCGACCCGGCGGCCGTAGTCGGAGTCGCACTGGCTGAAGTGCCAGACCATCTTCTCCTGGATGTGCTTGTCGCACTGCGACAGCAGGGTGGTGAGGTTGAGGATCAGGTCGTCGCGCTCCCAGTCGTCCATCTCGCGGTAGCGCCGACCGGCCTGGGAGTAGTTGTTCTGCCGCTCGATCGGGGCCTTCATGATCTGGCCCGAGACGAACGGACGGTACTCCCGGTAGGACTCGTCGGCCTCCTGGAGGCCCGCGACCGAGGACGGCTCGAAGTTGATGTGCGGGTTGGCACCACGGTTGTCCACCCCGTACGACATCTGGCCGCCGCCCTGGTTGGTGCTGACCTGGACGTCCTCGCGCGGCCGGTTGATCGGCAGCTGGAGGTAGTTCGGGCCGACCCGGTAGCGCTGGGTGTCCGAGTAGGAGAACGTCCGGCCGACCAGCATCTTGTCGTCGGAGAAGTCGATGCCGTCGACCAGCACGCCGGTGCCGAAGGCGATCTGCTCGTTCTCGTTGTGGTGGTCGGTGATGTTGCGATTGAGCGTCATCATGCCGACCGGCAGGTAGGGGAAGTCCTCCTCCGGCCAGATCTTGGTGTCGTCGAGCGGGTCGAAGTCAAGCTCCGGGTGCTCGTCGTCGCTCATGACCTGGACGTTGAGCTCCCACTTCGGGTGGTCGCCGCGTTCGATCGCCTCGTAGATGTCCTTCGAGGCGTGGCCCAGGTCGGTGGCCTGGATGGCGTCCGCCTCGGCCTGGGTGAGGTTGTGCTCGCCCTGCTGGGACAGCCAGTGGAACTTGACCAGCACGCCCTCGCCCGCGGCGTTGACGAGCCGGTAGGTGTTCACCCCGGAACCGCGCATCGTCCGGTAGTTCTTCGGGATGCCGTACGGGGAGAAGAGCCAGGTCAGCATGTGCATCGACTCCGGCGTGTTCGACATGAAGTCGAAGATCCGGTTCGGCTCCTGGCGGAAGGTGACCGGGTCCGGCTTCAGCGAGTGGATAACGTCGGGGAACTTGATGGCGTCACGGATGAAGAAGACCTGGAGGTTGTTGCCCACCATGTCCCAGTTGCCGTCCTCGGTGCGGAACTTGACGGCGAAGCCGCGCGGGTCACGCGCCGCCTCGGAGGAGTCCCGGCCGCCGATGACGGTGGAGAAGCGGATGGTGACCGGGGTCTTCTTGCCCTTGGTCTGGAACAGCTTGGCCCGGGTGTACGTCGACGCCGGCTGGTCACCGATCGTCCCGTACGCCTCGAACTCGCCGTGCGCGACGAAGCCGCGGGCGTGCACCACCCGCTCCGGGATCCGCTCCCGGTCGAAGTGGCTGATCTTCTCCAGGAAGTGGTAGTTCTCCAGCGTCGCCGGGCCACGCGAGCCGACCGTCCGCTGCTGCTGGTTGTTGTGCACGGGGTGACCCTGACGGGTGGTGAGGATCTGCTTGCTGGCCTGCGGGTCGCTCATGGCTCTCCTCCAGATCGGTGTGGCGGCTGGCGTCAGCCGTGTCGCGGCTGGCATCCGGGGCACCGGCCCCAGTACGTGACCTCGGTGGCCTCCACCTCGAAGGCGGAGGCCCCGGGGTCGAGGCAGGGCCCGGGGGCCCGCTTGCGCCGGGTGTCGACGATCGCGCCGCAGTCCCGGCAGACCAGGTGGTCGTGGTCGTCCCCGCCCAGCTCGTACCGGGCCGGCCCGCCGGCCGGGGCGAACCGGCGCAGCAGGCCCGCGCCGGTGAGCGCGCGCAGGACGTCGTAGACCGCCTGGTGGGAGATCCGCCCGAGGCGGACCCGGGCGAGTCGGGTGATCGTGTCGGCATCCAGGTGCGGCCGGTCGCGTACCGCCGCGAGCACCGCGAGCCGGGGCCGCGTGACACGCAGCCCCGCAGCTCGCAGGCGTTCGACGTCGGATCCGACCGGCATCACCCCACCCAAGCTCGTTTTCTGGAACGAGTCAAGTTTTGACCTCCCGATCACGCTGTGTGACTCGTCATGCCCGGTCGGACAAGGGCCGCCGCCGGGTTCCTCAAGGAAAGTGCGCCGGAACGGGATTGGCGATCACCGAGCGGAGGGAATACCACCCACGAAGGAGGAGCCATGTCGCCCACGCAGGTAATCGTCATAGTTCTCGTCGTGCTGGTGATCGCGGCCGTGGCCGTGGCCGCCCGGTCGTACGCCCGCCGCCGCGCGCTGCGGTCGCGTTTCGGGCCCGAGTACGACCGCGCCATCGCCGAGCAGGACAGCCGGACCGCCGCCGAGCGGGAGCTGCGGGAGCGGGAGCGTCGCCACGCGGATCTCACGCTCACCCCGCTCGCCCCCGAGTCCCGGGCCCGCTACGCCGCCGCGTGGGAGGAGCTCCAGGTCCGCTTCGTCGACTCCCCCGCCGAGACCGTGGGTGACGCGGACGAACTGGTCACCCGGCTCATCGCGGAACGGGGCTACCCCACCGGCGAGTTCTCCGACCAGATCGCCCACCTCTCCGTGGAGCACGCCCGCACCCTGGGCCACTACCGCGACGCCCACGAGATCCACCTGCGCAACTCCCGGGGCGAGGCGAGCACCGAGGAACTGCGCCAGGCCGTCGTCCACTACCGCGCCCTCTTCGCCGACCTGCTCGGCGAGGAGCCGGTCGCGGCCCGACCGGCAGAGCAGCGCAACCCGGACAGCCAGCACGACGCCACGAGCCGCTAGGAGGATCACCATGCGCCAGGAAGAGCAGCGGGTGGGCAACGAGCACCCCGAGGCCGTCCGGTCCGAGCCGGTGCCGGTGCCGCCTCCGGGCGACCGGGCCGGCCGCGCCGACGTACCCGAGGACGCCCTCGACGACCGGGGCAACTTCGACGACCCGGCGGTCTCCGGCGACGAGCCGTCGCACGGCCGGGGCACCGGCAGGACCCGCACGAACGGGCGGGACGCCGACGGCGACCGCGCCGAGTTCCACGAGCCGGGGCCGGTGCCGACCGCCTTCGGCGCCACCAGCGTCGGCGGCGCGGTCGCCGCGTCCGCCCTGGCCAGCCCGCTTCCCGAGGACGAACCCGACCCGCGTACGGAGTCGACCGCGCGGCCGGGCGACGGCGCCGCGGACGGCCCCCGGGAGGGCCGCCGGGCGGACCCGACCGCGGAGTTCCACCGCTCCGTCGGGCTCGGCGACGCCCGTCCCGACGAGCGGCAGGCCCGCCGGGGCGACGCGGAGGCGCTGCCCACGGACGCCGTCGACGGCCGCCCCGAGCGTCGGGCCGACCTGACCGAAGACGCGGAGGCCGGTGCGGCCGGGTACGGCAGCGCCACGCCGGCCATGGTCGACCCGGACGCCGAGCACACGCCGGCCGGACGCGCGGGCGCCGGAAAGCTGGAGGCCGCCGGTTTGGACCGGCCGGCGGGCGCCACCGTGGCCGCCGAGCCGGCCAGCCTCTTCGACCCCGCGATGGCACAGGGCTTCCGGGACCGCTGGCGGGACGTCCAGCTGCGCTTCGTGGACGACCCCCGCGCCGCGGCCGGGGAGGCCCAGTCGCTGGTCGACGAGGCCATCCAGGCGCTCTCCTCGGCGCTGTCCGCGCAGAAGAACAAGCTGGGCGGCTGGCAGGACGCCGGTTCGTCCGACACCGAGCAGCTCCGGATGGCCGTCCGCCACTACCGCGACTTCCTGGACCGGGTCCTCGGGCGCTGACCCCGGTTCCCACGAGGCGCCCCCGGCCGACCGGCCGGGGGCGTCGTCGCGTCCACGACCCGGGCGCCGCTGCCGCCGCCTCCCGTGCCCGGCCCGCAGCGCCCGGTGTCCCGGCCCGGTGAGGGCGCCGCCGCGTCGACGGGTCCCCGGCGGCGGTCGGGAGGGCGCCGTGGCCGGCCGGGCCGCCCTCGGTGACCAGGCGGCGGATGTCGCCGGGGAGGCCCGCGGCGGACGTTTGGCCACCGGAGACCTCCGAGGAGGAGCGCTGAGCCGTCCCACCGCCGGTATCCGGCATGGGCACCGCCACGCCGGGTACGCCAGCGGGATCAGGAGACACCACCTGGTGACGGGAGGGCAGCGACATGACGGATCGTGACCGTGACCGGCCGCTGGAGGAGAGCCCGGAGATGGCTGCGGCGGCCGAGGACGACACCGGCATCGCGCAGCTGATGACCGGGGGCGGCGCCGATCGCGACACTCCGTCGTTCACCGGGCCCGGGGACGAGGCGGGTCGCGACGAGCTGATCGGCGACCCGTACGCCGCCGGCACCGGTGCGACGGGCACCGGCACGGGCGCGGCCCCGGACGGCATCCGCACCGGGGCGGAGCAGCCCTGGGAACCGGAGGACCTGGTGGCGGCCCGGGGGCAGGACATCACGCCGGAGAACGTCGAGCGGGCCCGCCGGGACCTGGCCGAGCTGGGCCGCGCCGCGATCGAGAAGACGGTGCCCTGACCGGCGTACGCGAGGGGGCCCCCGGCCCGACCGTCGGACGGTCGGGCCGGGGGCCCGGGGAACCTGCCGCTGGAGCGCCTCACCTACTGCCAGCGACGGGTGGGCTCCGGTCTCAGAGCGCCGGGTACGCGTTCTGCATGAGCTGCGTGAACTGCGCGGGGAACCAGGCGCCCGAGATCGGGGCGTCCGGCAGGGCGCCGCTCATGCTGTTGCCGTTGCGGGCGTTACCGGTGTAGGTCGGGTCGCACATCCGGTCGAAGCCCTTGCCCTCGTTGTTCGGGATCTCCTTGCTCGAGCCGTCCGACTCGCCCGGGGGCTTCACCCAGACGTAGGCGTCGATGCCCGGCTCCGGCGCGGCCTTCGGCCGCTCGCCCAGGCCGGCCCCGGCCTGGTTGCACCAGTTGCCGGCGTGGATCCGACGGTCCACCCGACCGCCGTTGACGTACGTGTCGACACTGGTCGTCGCACCCGGGCCGGTGGGCCGGGCGGTGCCGCCCCAGCCGTTGCGGGAGGTGTCGATCAGCATGCCGATCTTCGAGTCGAAGCCCCTGGCCACCAGCTCGTTGCGGAACGCCTGGGCGAACGAGAGCTCATCCACGTAGAAGTTCCAGTCGATCCACTTGGACTGCCGCACGCTGGTGCCGTTGACGTTGTCGGTGATCTTGATGTACGGCTCTCGCAGCGCCGAGTAGTTGGCGGTGTTGACGATGAAGCCGTGCACGTTGTTCACCGTGCTGCCGGAGGCCACGGCGGCGTCCTTCAGGATCTGCGCGGTCGGGCCGAAGTTGCTGTCCCAGCCGATCCAGCCGTGGTGGGCGGCGTCGATGTAGTTGTAGACGTTGCCGATCGCGCCCAGCTTCGACAGGGCGTAGCCGACGCCGTTGACGTAGGCGCCGTTTGCCTTCACGGTGTCGCACATCGCGGTGCCGCCGGGGTTGCCGGAGGTGTTGGTCACCAGGTTCGGCAGCGAGTCGATCTCGATGATGTTGACGATCCGCAGGCCGGCGTACTTCGGGTCGCCCTGGATCGCGGCGATCGGGTCGATGTACTCGGCCTTGTAGCGCGGCAGCTCGTCGGCCCGCAGCTCACCGTTGGACGCCAGCGCGGCGCAGTCGCGGCCGGGCAGGTTGTAGATGACGAACTGGATGTAGTCCGCGCCCTGCTCGAGGGCCTTGTCCAGGTGGTCGCGGACGCCCATCGCGCCGTTGGAGCTGCTGTCCGGGGTGCCGTTGATGGCGGCGATCCGGTCGATCCACACGGCGGTCGGGTTGTTCGACACCCGGTTGCCGCCGGGCACCGAATCGGCCTTGGCCTTCCACTCCGGGTTCACGTACCCCTGGGCGTCCAGGTAGGGGTTGTCCACCTTCTGCCCGGGTGGCGGAGTGGTGGGCGGCGGGGTGGTGGGCGGAGGCGTCGAGGGGGGCGGCGTCGTCGGCGGGGCCGTGGTGGGCGGGGTGGTGGTGGGCGGGGTGCCGCCGTTGCAGGTCACGCCGTTGAGGGTGAACGAGGTGGGCTTCGGGTTGCTGCCGCTCCAGGCGCCGTTGAAGCCGATGCTCACCGTGGCGCCGGTGGCCACCGCGCCGTTGTAGGACTCGTTCTGCGCGGTGACGTTCTGGCCGCTCTGGGACCAGCGGGCCGACCAGCCCTGCTGCACCCGCTGGTTGCCGTCCGGGAAGGTGAAGCCCAGCGTCCAGCCGTTGAGGGCGTCGCCGACGTTCTTGATGTTGACGGTGGCGGTGAAACCACCCTGCCAGTCGCTGGTCGTGTACGACACGTCGCACTGGGTGGCGGCGTGCGCCACGGTGACCGGCAGGGTCACCAGCCCGCCCGCGACCAGGGCGCCCGCGCCACCGAGCGCGAGGGCCCGGCGGGGGCCGGACAGCCTTCTCCACACATTCATGCCACTGATCTCCTTGGGCGAGACCGGATCCGCGAACGGCCCGGCGTTACGGCCCGATGGGCGTCCTGCGTGG
Source organism: Micromonospora echinofusca (assembly GCF_900091445.1). Lineage (NCBI taxonomy): Bacteria > Bacillati > Actinomycetota > Actinomycetes > Micromonosporales > Micromonosporaceae > Micromonospora > Micromonospora echinofusca. Next base: position 760,808 of record NZ_LT607733.1, on the reverse strand, counting down.
ACGACCGCCGGTACCACGGGTTTCTTCGGGGGGTGCCCGACCCGGACGGGCGTGTTGGTGGTGGTCCGACCGGCAACGACGTGCCGGCCGGGAGGCGGGACGTCGTCCGGCGAACCGGTGCCCTCGACTCCTGCCTGCGCGGTGTGGCTCCCCGAACCGCGTGGAGCGATTCTTGCATGGGAGCGCTTCCATGGCAATGCCTCGATGAAACAGCCGAGGCCACCGGGGCCGGCGACACCTGGCGGGGCGGGCGGGACGGGACGATCCGGCCGGGGTGGCGTCACGCCACCCGAGGAGCACCTGGGCACGCCTGCGGTGGCGAACCGCCCGGCTCGCACGGCGGCCGACTAAAGCCGCGTAGCGGCCCTAGAGGGCTTAGTTCCACGAAGCCACGAAAACACGAATCTTTCCCTTCATAGCTCGTGAAACGGTCTAACGTCATCGGTAGCTCGGTTGTCACCGAGCCCAGGACAACAGGGATGGAGTGACGCAGGTCATGGCAAACAAGATGCTCGGGAAGGTCGTTGCGGGCGCTGCCCTCGGTGGTGCTTCCCTGCTCGTGTTCACGCCGGGGATCGCGTTGGCGGACGGCGGCCACCACGAGGACGAGGGCAAGGTCTACGCCAAGCCGCACGTCGTCAAGGCGGGCGACACGGTCAAGCTGATCGAGGTCTGCCCCGAGCCACAGGAGCACGCCTACGTGTGGTCGAAGGTCACCGGCAAGGTCAAGCTCAAGCCGGCCGAGGGCCGGGGCGACTGGCGTGGCGGCGACGAGGACTCCCGCGACCAGGACAAGGGCCGCGACCACGACAAGGGCAAGGACCACGACAAGGGCCGCGACCACGACAAGGGTGGGGACGGCAAGGACGAGACCCCGAGGCCGCAGCCGCCGGCCAACGGCACCGGACAGCCGCAGCCGCCGGCCAACGGTGGCCAGCCGCCCGCCAACGGCCAGGGTGGCGGCGACGCCGCCGACGCCGAGGGCGAGCGCGACTGGAAGGGCCACGAGCACGGCCAGGACGCCGAGGGCGACCGCGGCGACAAGGGCCACGACAAGGGCGACCGCGAGGGTCGCGAGCACGAGTACGGCTCGGACGCGTACGACCGCAAGGGTTACGACAAGGGCTGGTCGGACGAGGAGTCCGAGGGCAACGGCAAGGGCGAGGACCGCTGGGAGCACAAGCGGGACTTCGTCTACTACGGCGAGGCCGAGGTGTCCGAGGACGCCAAGCCGGGCCGCTACGAGCTCAAGGGCTCGTGCGGCGAGGGCGAACTGGTCGTGCTGCCGCGCGGCGGGGTCGACGGTGGTGACGGTGGCGCCGTCGCCGGCACCGACCGGGGCCTGGCCGCCGGCGGGGCGAGCCTGATCGGCGCTGCCGCCCTGGGCGGCCTCGTGCTGATGCGCCGGCGTCGGACCGATGAGTCCTTCGTCTGACACGACGGCGACACCGGCCGGCGGCCGTCACGGGACACCGTGGCGCGCCGCCGGCGCGGCCGTCGTCGTCGTGGTCGCCATGGTCGGCGCGGGCCTGATCGGCGCCTCGCTCAAGACCGCGCCCGCTCCCCTGCCCCCGCAGCCGCTGGCCGCGCCCGTCAGCACCGGGCCGGCGGTCGCCGACGTCCCCGCCCCCGACACGGACCCGGACCTCGGCAACGGCACCGGCCTGGCCCGCTCCGCCCCCACCACGATCACCATCCCCCGGATCGGGGTCGACGCCTCGATCATGTCGCTCGGCACCAACCCGGACGGCACCGTCCAGGTGCCCCCGCTCGAACGGGCGCAGCTGGCCGGCTGGTACGAGCCGGGGCCCAGCCCGGGTGAGATCGGCAACGCGGTCATCGTCGGGCACGTCGACTCGGCGGAGATCGGGCCGGCGGTCTTCTTCTCCCTCGGCGCCCTGCAACCGGGCGACACCATCACCGTCACCCGCGAGGACGGCCAGCAGGCCACCTTCACCGTCGAGTCGGTCAAGGCGTACCCGAAGACGCAGTTCCCGACCGAGCAGGTCTACGGTCCCAGCGACCGACCCGGCCTGCGCGTGGTCACCTGCGGCGGCACCTTCGACAAGGCCGCCGGCAGCTACCCGGACAACGTGGTCGTCTTCGCCTCCATGCCGGTGTGAGCCGGCCGCCGCGCGGAGGCCACCGCCCGGCACGACGCGGCCCGGCCGGTCGGGACACCGACCGGCCGGGCCGTCCGCCGTACGCGTCAGGCGGCGGCGGAGGTCCGCACCAGGGTGCGGATCTGGCGCAGCAGCACCGACAGGGCGGCGAGGTCCGCCCGGGACTCGTCGAACTCCCCCATCGCCCGCTCCGCGCGGTGGATCGAGGTGGCGTTCGACTGCTCCCACTGCGACACCCGCTCCTGCGGCGACAGGGTGTCCGGCGTGGAGTCGAGAACCTCCACGGTCAGCGCGGCCAGCGCGGCGTACAGGTCGTAGCGCAGCGCCATCCGGGCCAGCGTCTGCCAGCGGTCCTCACGCGGCAGCAGGGAGATCTTCGACAGCAGCGAGTCGACCCGGAAGCGGTCGGAGAGCACGAAGTAGACCGAGGCCACCTCGCCGACGTCCCGCCCGCTGCTCGCCGCCGTCTCCACCACGTCGAGCAGGCCGAAGCTGTACATCAGCCGGGTCGCCAGCTCGGCCAGGTCGCGCGGCAGCCCCCGCTCGGCGAGCGAGTCGATGTGCGCCGCGAGGGACTCCCGCTCGCTGCCGTGGAAGCGCTCCTCCAGGTCGGGCAGGAGCCGCGCCACCCCGTCGCGCAGCCGGGCGATCTCCGCCGGCACGTCGATCGGCGAACGGCGGTTGGTGACCAGCCACCGCACCGCGCGGTCGAGCAGGCGTCGGGTGTCCAGGTAGACGCTGGTCTGCAACTCGGGGTCGACCTTGTTGTCCAGGTCCTCCACCGCGTCCCAGAGTGCGCGCAGCCCGAACACCTCGCGGACCACCACGTACGCCCGGATGACGTCCGCCGCCGAAGCCGCCGTCTCCTCGACCACCCGGAAGACGAACGAGATGCCGCCCCGGTTGATCGCCTCGTTGACGAGCACCGTCGTCACGATGTCCCGACGCAGGCGGTGCTGGCCCATCCGGTCGGCGAACCGCTCCCGCATCGGCGTCGGGAAGTAGTTGACCAGGACGTCGGTCGTCCACTCCTCGTCCGCGAGCCCCTCGGCCAGGATCTCCGTCTCAAGGACGATCTTGACGTACGCGAGCAGCACCGCGAACTCCGGCGCGGTCAGCCCGGACTCGGTCCGCACCGCCAGCTCGTCGTCCGGCGGCAGCGCCTCCAGGGACCGGTCCAGCGCGCCGGAACGCTCAAGATCCGTGATCATCCGCCGGTGCACCGGCAGCAGCGAGGCGGCCTGCGCCTGCGCGTTGTTGATCGCCCGGGCCTGGTCGTAGTTGTCCCGCAGCACCAGCTCGGCGACCTCGTCGGTCATCCCCGCGAGCAGTTCGTCACGCTCGGGCAGCTCCAGCGCGCCGTCCGCGACCGCCGTGTTCAGCAGGATCTTGATGTTCACCTCGTGGTCGGAGCAGTCCACCCCGGCCGCGTTGTCGATGAAGTCCGTGTAGATCCGCCCGCCGGTCTGGGCGTACTCGATGCGCCCGAGCTGGGTCCAGCCCAGGTTGCCGCCCTCGCCCACCACCCGGCAGCGCACGTTCCGGCCGTCCACCCGGATGGCGTCGTTGGACTTGTCGCCCACCTCCGCGTTGGTCTGGCTGGAGGCCTTCACGTACGTGCCGATGCCGCCGTTCCAGAACAGGTCGACCGGCGCGGTCAGGATCGCCCTCATCAACTCCTGCGGGGAGAGCTGCTCCGTGTCGGCGTCCAGGCCGAGCCGCTCCCGGACCTGCGCCGAGATCGGCACCGACTTGGCCGTACGCGGGTACACCCCGCCGCCGGCCGAGATCAGCTCCCGGTCGTAGTCCTCCCACGACGAGCGGGGCAGGTCGAACAGCCGCTTCCGCTCGGCGTACGAGGACGCGGCGTCCGGGTCCGGGTCCAGGAAGATGTGCCGGTGGTCGAACGCGGCCACCAGCCGGATGTGCTCCGACAGCAGCATCCCGTTGCCGAACACGTCACCGGACATGTCACCGACACCGACCACGGTGAAGTCCTGGGTCTGGGTGTCGTGGCCCATCTCGCGGAAGTGCCGCTTCACCGACTCCCAGGCGCCCCGGGCGGTGATGCCCATCTTCTTGTGGTCGTAGCCGGCGGAGCCGCCGGAGGCGAACGCGTCGCCGAGCCAGAAGTTGTGCGCCGTGGAGATCTCGTTGGCGATGTCCGAGAACGTCGCCGTGCCCTTGTCCGCCGCGACCACCATGTACGGGTCGTCGCCGTCGTGGCGGACCACGTCCTCCGGCGGCACGATCTCGCCGCTGACGATGTTGTCCGTGACGTCGAGCAGGGCGGAGATGAACTCCTTGTAGCAGGTCACCGCCTCGTCGCGGTCCCCCGGCTTCTGCTTGAGCACGAAGCCGCCCTTCGCGCCCACCGGCACGATCACGGCGTTCTTCACCATCTGCGCCTTGACCAGGCCCAGCACCTCGGTGCGGAAGTCCTCGCGGCGGTCGGACCAGCGCAGCCCGCCGCGGGCCACCGGGCCGAACCGCAGGTGCACGCCCTCGAAACGCGGCGAGTAGACGAAGATCTCGAACTTCGGCCGCGGCGCCGGCAGGTCCGGGATCGCCTGCGGGTCCAGCTTGAGCGCCACGTACGACTTCGGCCGCCCGTCGGAGCGCTTCTGGTAGAAGCTGGTGCGCAGGGTGGCCTGGATCATCGTCAGGTAGGCGCGCAGGATCCGGTCCTGGTCGAGGCTGGCGACGTCGTCCAGCGCGGTCCGGATGTCGCCCACCAGCTCGGCGCTGCGCTGCTGGCGCCACTCGTGGCCGTCCTCGCCGGGCGCGAACCGCACCTCGAACAGCTCCACCAGCAGGGTGGCGATCCTCGGGTACGCGATGAAGGTCTGCTCCATGTACTCCTGCGAGAAGACCGTGCCGGCCTGGCGCAGGTACTTCGCGTACGCCCGCAGCACCACCACCTGCCGCCAGGTGAGACCGGCCCGCAGCACCAGCTCGTTGAAGCCGTCCACCTCGGCCTCGCCCCGCCACGCCGCCGCGAAGGCGTTCTCCACGTGCGGGCGCACCTCGGACAGCTCCTGGTGCCCCTCGGGCAGCCGCAGCCCGAAGTCGTAGAGGTAGACCCGACCGTCGATCCGGTCCACCTCGTGCGGGTGCTCGTCGACCACCTTGACGCCGAGCGAGTGCAGCACCGGCAGCACGGCGGAGAGCATCATCGGCTCGCCGTAGCGGTAGACCTTGAAGCGGACGTCCATCGCCTCGTCGACGTCCGGCCCCCGCCCGCCGGCCCGCGGCGCGAGCTGCTTGCGGAACAGGTGCATCTCCAGCTGGCCGGGCTCCTCCAGCAGCTCCAGCTTCGCCAGGTCCTTCATCGCCTCGTACGGCGTGTGGCCGTCCTTGTAGCCCTCGGGGAAGGCGTCGGCGTAGCGGGTGAACAGGTGCTTGGCCTGCTCGTCGCCGAGCTTGCGCTCCAGCACCAGCCGGTAGTCGTCGTCCCACAGCCGGGTGGCGTCGGCCAACTCCTCGGCCAGCAGGTCGGCGTCGATGTCGCCGGGGACCTTCGTCGGGTCGGTCCGGACGATGAAGTGCACCCGGGCGAGCATCGACTCGGTGACCCGGGTCGTGTAGTCGACCCCGACGCCGTTCAGCTCGCGCAGCAGGATGTCCTGCATCCGCAGCCGGTTCTGCGTGGTGAACCGGTCCCGGGGCAGGTAGATCAGGCAGGAGATGAACCGCCCGTACGCGTCGCGGCGCAGGAACACCCGCAGCTGCCGGCGGCCGGCCATCCGCAGCACGCCGATCACCGCGTGGTAGAGGTCCTCCGTCTTGATCTGGAACAGCTCGTCGCGCGGGTAGGTCTCCAGGATCTGGAGCAGGTCCTTGCCGGAGTGGCTGCGCTGGCTCAGGCCGGAGCGGTCCAGCACCTCGGCCACCTTGCGGCGCACCACCGGCAGCTCCTGCACGCTGGTCCGGTACGCGGCCGTGGAGAACAGACCGAGGAAGCGGCGCTCGCCGACCACCTCGCCGGACTCGTTGAAGACCTTGAAGCCGATGTAGTCGAGGTAGGCGGAGCGGTGCACGGTGGCCCGCGAGTTCGCCTTCGTGATGATCAGCAGGCGCTTCTCGGTGACCTTGTCGTGCGCCTCGGGCGTCATCGACGACAGCGGCCGGGCCTCCGGCGAGTCCTGACGCAGGATGCCCAGCCCGGTGCCGAGCACCGCCTCCAGCGCCTGGCCGCTGCCCCGCTCCCCGTCCCCGGCGGTGTCGACCAGCCGGTACTCCCGGTAGCCGAGGAACGTGAAGTGGTCGTGGGCGAGCCAGCGCAGCAGCTCCACCGAGTCCGTGATGTCCTTCTCCGGCACGGGTGGGCGGTTGTCCGACGTACGCGCGGCCGCCAGCTCGTCGGCGAGGGCGAGGGCCCGCTGGCGCATCTTCGGCCAGTCCTCCACGGCCTCCCGCACGTCGGTGAGCACCCGCTGGAGTTCCCGGCGCAGCCGGTCCCGCTCGGCGGCGTCGCGTACCGGGTCGACCTCGACGTGCATCCAGCTCTCGACGATGTCGCCGGCGATGGCGTCGTCGGGCTCGACGTCGGCGGAGACCTCGACCAGCCGGCCCAGCGGCTCACGCCGGACCACCACCAGCGGGTGGACCAGCAGGTGCACGTCCAGGTGGTGCGAGTTGAGCAGGGCGGTCACCGAGTCGACCAGGAACGGCATGTCGTCGGTGACGATCTCGATGACGGTGTGGTGCTGGTCGGCGTCGGGCTCGTGGATACGCAGCTTCAGCTCGCCCGGTACCCGCTGCTGGGCGAGGTCGCGGTGCGCGCGGGCCGCCTCCAGCATCTCCTCGGCGGTGAAGCCGATCAGCTCCTCGTCGGGCGCGAACCGCCAGAAGCGGCTGACCAGGGTCGCCGCGTCGTGGTCGTCGCCGGCCAGCGCGACCGCCTGGGCGACCAGGCGCTCCACGTTGGGAACGGGCTCGTCGAGCTCGTTGTCCTCGACCTCGTCGGCCAGCGCGTTGGCGGGCATACCCAGGTCGTAGAGGGTGTCGATACTCGAACCGGTCATCCCGGTCACTCCTGTGTCGAGCCGGCCGAAGCCGTCCCCGTCGGTCGCCGAATCGAAGCTGTCGTCCCGGCCGGTGTCATCCTGCCGGAGGTCGGGTCCCGGTTTGATCGCCGGACGCCGGTCCATCGGTGCCACTCCCCTCGACCCACCGCGTTGTGGGTCACTCTGCCGCCCAGCCTAGGCCCTGCCGTTCCGCCCCTTGCTCGGCGGACCTCAGTGCGGACGTCCGGTTCCGGACTTCGTCCTTTCACCCGTTGCGGGTACGAGGTTGGCCGGTTCGGGAGTACCCCGCCTCCAGTCGTTCATCACCCCGTCACCGACCTCTCTTTCCGCACGTCCCGGTGCGGGGGGACGGTGCGGACGGCGCCGCCGTACTAGCGTGCAGGGCAGTTCCGAGATCGGAGATCCGTTCCATGCGCCTGCCGTACCCTCGCCGCCCCCGCCGCAACCGGCTCCGCCCGGCGCTGGCGCTGCTCGCCGCGACCGCGCTCGCGGGCGGCGCCCTCACCGCGTGCTCGGGCGGTGACGGTCCGGAGCGCGAGGTCGACGCGTTCCTCGTCGGCTGGCGCTCGGGCGACCTCCAGGCCGTCGGCTTCGTCGACCCGACCGGCGCCAAGGTGCCGGCGGCCGACGTCGTCCGCGAGCTCAAGGAGCTGTCCGGCGAGCTGGCGGCCGCGCCGCCCACGCTGACGCGCCGGGGCGAGGCGAAGGTGACCAAGGACGTCGCGACCGCGGTGGTCAAGGTCGAGTGGGCCCTCCCGGGCGGGACCCGTTGGGCGTACGAGCGCCCGGTGCGGCTCACCCGCGGCGGCGACGAGTGGCGGGTGATCTGGGAGCCGCAGCTGGTGCAGGAGCAGCTGACCCGGGGCGACCGGCTGGGGCTGCGCCGCGACACCGCCACCCGGGCCGCGGTGCTCGACGCGGCCAATCAGCCGATCGTGGCGCCCCGGCCCGTGGTGCGCGTCGGGCTCCAACCGAGCGAGGTCACCAACGCGGCGAGCCTGGCCCGCAAGCTGGACGCTGCGTTCCGGGCGATCCGGCCCGCGATCACCCCGCCGGTGGACCTCACCGACCTGCCTGAGCGGCTCGCCGACGCGGATCCCGGCGCGTTCGTCGAGGTGGTGACCCTGCGGGAGGAGGCCTACCGGCAGATCAAGGCGCGCATCTACGACCTGCCGGGCACGAAGTTCCGCAGCGACAAGCTCGACCTGGCCCCCACCCGCGAGTTCGCCCGGGCGGTGCTCGGCTCCGTCGACCCGGCGCAGGCCGACGACCTCGCCCGGCACCCCGACCGCTACGAGGCCGGCGACCTCGTCGGCCACGGGGGCCTCCAGGGCCGCCACGACGAGCGGCTCCGTGGCGCGGCGGGGCTGACCGTGATCACGGAGCGTCCCGGCCCGGACGGCACGCTGGTGCCCACCGGCACCGAGGTGTTCCGCAGCGAGCCGAAGCCGGGGCAGCCGGTCAAGACCACTCTCGACGTGTCCACCCAGAACGCGGCCGATGCCGCCCTGCGGGCCGAGAAGCGCCGGGCGGCGCTGGTGGCGGTACGGATCAGCGACGGCGCGGTGCTCGCCGCGGCCAACGGCCCCGGGGCGGCCGGGGAGAACCTGGCCTTCACCGCCCAGGTTCCGCCGGGCTCCACCTTCAAGATGGTCAGCGCGCTCGGCCTGCTCGACCGGGGCGCGGTCACGCCCGACGCGACGGTGGCCTGCCCGAAGACGTTCACCGTCGACGGTCGGCCGTTCAAGAACTCCGACAACTTCGTGCTGGGCCCGGTGCCGTTCCGCACCGACTTCGCCAAGTCCTGCAACACCGCGTTCGCCGCGCTGGCACCGAAGCTCGGCGCCGACGGGCTGGCCGTGACCGGCCGCTCCCTCGGGCTGGAGGGGCAGTGGGACGTCGGCCTGGACGCCTTCACCGGCAAGGTCTCGGCGAACGGCGGCGCGACCGAGCAGGCCGCAGCCGCCATCGGCCAGGGCACGACGCTGGTCAGCCCGCTCGCCATGGCGTCGGCCACCGCGGCGGTCGCCCGGGGCGGCTTCGAGCAGCCCAAGCTGGTGCTCGACCCGGCTCCGGCCCAGCCCGCCGCCCCCGGCCCGCAGCTCAAGCCGGAGTCGGTGCAGGCCGTACGCGCGATGATGCGGGAGGTGGTCACGGCCGGCACCGGCAGCGCGCTGCGGGACGTGCCGGGCGCGCCGGTGCACGGCAAGACGGGCACCGCCGAGTACGACGACAACCCGGCCCACACCCACGCCTGGTTCGTCGGCTGGCAGGGCGACGTCGCGTTCGCGGTCTTCGTGGAGAAGGGCGGCGCCAGCACCGCCACCGCCGTCCCCGCCGCCGAACGCTTCCTCCGCGCCCTCGGCCGCTGACACCGCGTTCGCCCGGCACTGGCTTCACCCGACGCCGTGCCCGCCCCGACGCCGTCGGCGGCGTCTGCCTGACCGGTAGCCGAGCCGGGGCCTCGTTGGCCTCGTCATCGAGGGTGAGCGCCCTGACTGCCCAGCCCGCTCGGCGCTGTCGACCTGCCCCTACGGACGGGGCACACACGCCGACCGGGCCGCGACGCGCCTGTTGGCTCAGGCCCCTGCCCGGCGGAGGACGACTGCGGCCGACTGGTCCGGTCCGGAGGGAGGCCCGGCGGTCAGGCGATGCCGGCGGCGGTCGGCGAGGTGCCGTCCTCGGGCGCGGGCAGCGGCTCGTCCGGGTCGAGGTCCGCGAGGGGCGTCCGACGCAGCAGGCCCGGGCCGGCGGAGGCGGGCGGGCCGACGGGTTCCGGCGCGGCCGGGTCGTCGGAAGCGGCAGTCGCCGGCACCGGAGTGCCCGACCCGACCGCACCGATCGGCCCGAGCGGCCCCACCGCCCCGAGCGATCCGGCCGCCCCCGGCGGAGCCGACGAGATCTCCTCGGCCCCGCCCACGCCACGGTCGCCGTCGCGCTCCGGACCGGGGACGACGACCGGGCCAGCAACGGACGCGCCGGCGACGGACGGGCCGGCGACGGACGGGGGCATGGGGACCTCTGGACGACCATTGCCCCGCCGCGCCGAGGGGACCGACGACAAACCGGCCGAGGCGGGAGACGATCGGCCGGCCGAGCGGACGGATGTCGACGGGCCCGGCAGCAGTCGGGGCGGCGACGCCGCCGGCGCGGAGACCGGACGCAGCCCGGCGACCACGGTGTTGACGATCTCGGCCGCGTACGAGCCGTCGGGGTCGTAGTCGGGGTCGAAGACGGTCAGCTCGACGCCGAGGCAGTGCGGGGTGTCGACCAGGCCGGCGAGCAGGATCTCCAGCTCGGCGAAGGCGATCCCGCCCGGGTCGGGGGCGTCGACGGCCGGCATCACGGCGGGGTCCAGCACGTCCACGTCGATGTGCACCCAGTAGCCGGCGCAGTCGGCGAGTTGCTCGTGCGCCCACTGCGCCGTACGCGCGGCGCCCTCGGCGCGCAGCGCCGGCACCGGCCGGGTGGTGATCCCGGCGGCCTGGAGGTCCAGGCGGTACTCGTCCTGCGCCCGGATGCCGAGCACCACCACGTCGATGTCCCGGAAGTACGGCCGGCGGCCCTCGATGGCGGCCAGGTCGGCCTGCCCCCGCCCGGTGACCAGGGCGAGGTCCTCGCCGGCGGCCGCGCCCACGTAGGAGGCGTTGCCGGGGTGCCGGAAGTCGGAGTGCCCGTCGACGAAGACCAGCCCGATGCGCCCGCCGACCGCCTCGCCGAGCCGGTGCATGGCCAGCGCCGAGCCGAGCAGGATGGAGCAGTCGCCGCCGAGCACCAGCGGGAACTCGCTGCGGTCGATGATGGCGCCGATCCGCTCCGCGAGCGCCACCGAGTAGTCGGCGATCTCCCGGGCGTGGCAGACGCCGTCACCCGGTCGCCAGTCGCCGGGGTCGTAGCGGGGCGCGGTGAGGCAGCCGGCGTCGCGGGCCCGCAGCCGGGCGAGCAGCCCCTGGTCGCGCAGCGCGCCCGGGGCCTTGCCGCAGCCGGGGACCGAGGTGGACGTGGGTGGGCGCAGGCCGAGGTTGCTGGGCGCGTCGAGGACGGCGATCCGGCGCATCATGGGCTCCCGTCCTCGAGGTGTCGGGCGGGCCGGCCGGAACGCCGGCCCGCGCTGGCGTGCTACAGGTTCAGGGCGCGCTCAGGAACAGGGCGGGCCCGGAACAAGGGTGCTCAGAACAGGGCGCTGGCCAGGGCCCGGCGCGCCGAGGCGACCGCGGGATCCTCCGGCCCGGCGACCGTGAAGAGGCCGACCAGGTGCTGGCGTACCCTCTCCCGCTCGTCGCCGGCGGTGCGGCGGACCAGGCCCACCAGGCGGGCGTACGCCGCCTCGGCCTGACCGCTGAGCACCTCGATGTCGGCGGCCAGGAGCTGGGCCTCGACGTCGTCGGGGTTGGCCTGGGCGGCGGCGATCGCCGCGCCCGGGTCGGCCCCGGCCACCCGGCGGGCGAGCCCGACCTGGGCGAGGCCCGCCTCCGCCGCGGCGTCCGCCGGCGACTCGGCGAGGATCTTGCGGTACGCCCGCTCGGCCGCGTCGAGGTCGCCGCTCATCAGGGCGTCGTCGGCCTCGTCGAGGCGCGGGTCCTCCGGCTCCTCGACGCTCACGCCACCGGCCTTGAGCACCGCCTGGATCCACTGCCGCAGCTGCGCCTCGGGCACCACCCCGGAGAAGGCGTCGATCGGCTGGCCGCCGACGACCGCGTAGACCATCGGGATGCCCTGCACCCGGAACATCTGGGCGATCCGGGGGTTGGCGTCCACGTCGACCTTGGCGAGCACCCAGGCGCCGCCGCCCTCCGCGGCCAGCCGCTCCAGCACGGGGCTCAGCTGTTTGCACGGCTCGCACCACTCGGCCCAGAAGTCCACGATCACCGGTGTGCTGAGCGAGCGCTCGAGAACCTCGGACTGGAATGTCGCCTCGCTCACGTCGATGACGGCGACGCCGCCACCGGCGGCGCCGGGGAAGTCGGCGGAGGGGGCGGACTGGGCCGGGGTGGCGGGGCGGGCAGGGGCCGGTGCGGGGGTGCGCAGCGCGCTGAGGTCGACCGCGCCGCGGGTGAAGATCGACGAGGTGATCCGTGGGTCGCTCATGGTTACCTAGTCTCGCACGCGACCCGCCGAACTCAGATCAACCGCGACGGCGACAGTTGCGACTGTCACGGCTGCTCCCGCCCCTGCCCCGCCCTCTCGCCCGGCACTGCGGCGACCGTGCGCCCGCGCCCCCGGCACGCGGACTGCGCGGTGCTGGCGGGGGCGTGGGAGACATGGGTCGCGGAGTGCGGATGGCGGAGGGACGGGGCCGGGGAACGGGGTGGGTCAGAAGCGGGCCGGTTCGCGGTAGACGCCCCACTCGGCGCGCAGGGCGTCGCAGATCTCGCCGAGGGTGGCTTCGGCGCGTACGGCGTCCAGCATGGCCGGGATCATGTTGCCGTCGGTCCGGCCGACGGCGACCATCCGCTCGATCGCGGCCTTGACGGTGGCCTCGTCGCGGCCGGCCTTCCGCTCGGCCAGCACCCGGCGCTGCTCCAGCTCCACCTCGTGCGAGATGCGCAGGATCTCCAGGTCCTTGGCGACCGTGCCGGTGTGGCAGTTGACGCCGACGATCCGCTTGTCGCCCTTCTCCAGCGCCTGCTGGTAGACAAAGGCGGACTCGGCGATGTGGCCGGTGAACCAGCCGTCCTCGATGCCGCGCAGGATGCCGGAGGTCATCGGCCCGATCTGGTGCGGCCCCTCCCCGCCGAGCTGCCGGATCCGGGCGAAGATCTCCTCCGCCTCGGCCTCGATCTTGTCGGTGAGCGCCTCGACGTACCAGGATCCGCCCAGCGGGTCCGCCACGTTGGTCACCCCGGTCTCCTCCATCAGCACCTGCTGCGTACGCAGGGCGATCTCGGCGGACTCGTCGGTGGGCAGCGCCAGGGTCTCGTCGAGGGCGTTGGTGTGCAGCGAGTTGGTGCCGCCGAGCACCGCCGCGAGCGCCTCGACGGCCGTACGCACCACGTTGTTGACCGGCTGCTGGGCGGTCAGCGACACCCCGGCGGTCTGCGTGTGGAACCGCAGCCAGAGGGCCTTCTCGCTGGTCGCGCCGTAGACGTCGCGCAGCCAGCGGGCCCAGATCCGGCGGGCGGCCCGGAACTTGGCGATCTCCTCGAAGAAGTCGACGTGCGAGTCGAAGAAGAAGCTCAGGCCGGGCGCGAAGACGTTGACGTCCAGCCCCCGGGACAGGCCCAACTCGACGTAGCCGAAGCCGTCGGCGAGGGTGTAGGCCAGCTCCTGCGCGGCGGTCGAGCCGGCCTCGCGGATGTGGTAGCCGGAGACCGAGAGCGGCTTGTAGCGCGGGATCTCCCGGGCGCAGTACTCCATCAGGTCGCCGATCAGACGCAGGTGCGGCTCGGGGTCGAAGAGCCACTCCTTCTGCGCGATGTACTCCTTGAAGATGTCCGTCTGAAGGGTGCCGTCCAGCTTGGACGGGTCGGCGCCCTGCCGCTCGGCGGCCACCAGGTACATGCAGAACACCGGCACCGCCGGCCCGGAGATGGTCATCGACGTGGTGACCCCGGCCAGGTCGATGCCGTCGAACAGCGCCTCCATGTCGGCGGCGGTGTCGATGGCGACGCCGCAGTGGCCCACCTCGCCGAGCGCCTGCGGGTCGTCGGAGTCCCGGCCCATCAGCGTGGGCATGTCGAAGGCGACGGAGAGGCCGCCGCCGCCGGCGCCCAGGATCATCTTGTAGCGCTCGTTGGTCTGCTGGGCGTTGCCGAACCCGGCGAACTGCCGGATCGTCCAGGTCCGCCCGCGGTAGCCGGTCGGGTGCAGGCCCCGGGTGTACGGGTACTCGCCCGGCCAGCCGATCCGCTCGAAGCCCGGGTAGGCGACACCCTCCGGCGGCCCGTAGACCGGGTCGACGGGCATCCCGGAGAGCGTGGTGAAGTCGGCGTCCCGCTTGCGCGCGGCGTCGTAGCGGGCCTGCCAGCGTGCCCGTCCGGCGGCGATCTCGTCGGCGTTCATCCGCGGGGCTCCTCCTCGAGTCCTCGACTGCACTGCGAGTGTAGAGCCCCGACCTGAACGATCGCTAAGTAAGTTCGTACCGGCAGGTAACCTGGGCCGCCCGACGCCTCACGCGACGGGTGCCGCGGGCCCGCCCAGGGCCACGTCGTCGACCCTGATGTTGATCTCGTCGACCCGCAGCCCGTAGGCCTCGACCGCCCCGGCGACCTGCGCCCGGACGTCGGCGGTCACCTGCGGCACCGCGCGGCCGGCCTCGATCACGATGACCAGGTTGACCACCGCCGCCCCGTTGGTGACGTGGGCCGAGCAGCCGCGCCGGGCGTCGCCGACCTGGTCGAGCCCGACCTTGTCCAGCACGGCGTTGAAGAACCGGGCCACGTCCCCGCCCAACTCGACCACGCCGGGCACGGACCGCGCGGCGGCCACGGCGATCTTCTCCACCACCTCGTCGGACACGTGCGTGCTGCCGCCCGCCACCGCACCCGGTGCCACCGGCAGCTCCCGCGTCGCCTCGTCAGCCATGATCTCCCCATACGTCGCACCGCCCCGCGCCGTCGGGGCGAGGCGGTGCGAGCGTACTAGGCGGACGCCGTCCGCAGTGGACGCGCGATCGGCTCAGGAGGCGATCTGGGCGAGCAGTTCGTCGGCCGCCGCGTACGGGTCGAGGGAGCCCTCGGCCACCTTCGCGGCGAGCGCCGGCAGCTCCGTACCGTCGCGCAGGGAACCGATCCGGGCGCGCAGGACGCCCAGCGCGATGGCCTCGACCTCGGCGGCGGCCCGCGCCTCCTGGCGGCGGCGCAGCTCGCCGTGCTCGACCAGCCAGCCACGGTGCTTGTCGATGGCGGCGGCGATGTCGTCGATCCCCTCGCCCCGGGAGGCGATCGCGCGCACCACCTGCGGCCGCCAGTCGCCCGGGCCGCGCTCACTCAGGGCGATCATGCCCTGGATGTCGCGGTAGGTGGCGTCGGCGCCGTCCCGGTCGGCCTTGTTGACCACGAAGACGTCGGCGATCTCCAGGATGCCCGCCTTGACCGCCTGGATCGCGTCGCCCATGCCCGGGGCGAGCAGGACCAGCGTGGTGTCGGCCAGCGAGGCGACCTCCACCTCGGCCTGCCCGACGCCCACGGTCTCCACCAGCACGACGTCGCAGCCGGCGCCCTCCAGCACCCGCACGGCCTGCGGCGTCGCCGCCGACAGCCCGCCGAGGTGGCCCCGGCTGGACATCGACCGGATGTAGACGCCCGGGTCGGTGGCGTGGTCCTGCATGCGGACCCGGTCGCCGAGGATCGCCCCGCCCGTGAACGGGCTGGACGGGTCGATGGCCAGCACGCCCACCCGGTGGCCGCGGGCACGCAGCGCCCGGACCAGCTCGTTGGTGGTGGTCGACTTGCCCACCCCGGGCGAGCCGGTCAGCCCGACCACCTGGGCCTGACCGGCGTACGGGGCGAGCGCCGCCGCGATGCGCGGCAGCGTCTCGTCGCCCGACTCGACCAGGGTGATCAGCCGGGCCACCGCGCGGGGATCCCCCGCGCGGGCCCGCTCGACCAGCATCGGCACGTCCCGGCTGCGGCGCACCGGGGGTGCGCCCGCCGCCGGGACGTCGTCGACGATCTCGCTCACTGTGCTGCCTCTACGGGTCGGCCGGACCGCGGTCAGTGACCGCTCTCGCCGGGGGCCGGGACGTGGATGATCAGGGCGTCGCCCTGGCCGCCGCCGCCGCAGAGCGCCGCCGCGCCCGTGCCGCCGCCCCGGCGCTTGAGCTCCAGGGCGAGGGTGAGCACCAGCCGGGCGCCGGACATGCCGATCGGGTGGCCCAGCGCGATCGCCCCGCCGTTGACGTTGACCTTGTCCGGGCTGACCCCGAGGTCACGGGTGGACTGGATGCCGACCTGGGCGAACGCCTCGTTGATCTCGATCAGGTCCAGGTCCTCGATGCCGAGCCCGCCCTTCTTGAGCGCGTGCTGGATCGCGTTGGACGGCTGCGAGTGCAGGGAGTTGTCCGGGCCCGCGACGTTGCCGTGCGCGCCGATCTCGGCCAGCCAGGTCAGCCCCAGCTCCTTGGCCTTGGCCTTGCTCATGACGACCACGGCGGCGGCGCCGTCGGAGATCGGCGAGGAGCTGCCGGCGGTGATCGTGCCGTCCTTGGCGAACGCCGGGCGCAGCTTCGCCAGCGACTCGGCGGTGGTGTCCGGGCGGATCCCCTCGTCCTCGCTGATCACCAGCGGGTCGCCCTTGCGCTGCGGGATGACGACCGGGGCGATCTCCTCGGAGAAGTGGCCGTTCTTCTGCGCGGCGGCGGCCCGCTGGTGGCTGGTCGCGGCGAACGCGTCCTGCTCCTCGCGGGTGATGCCGTGCCGGGCGTTGTGCCGCTCGGTGGACTCCCCCATGGCACAGCTGTCCCAGGCGTCGGTGAGCCCGTCGAGCGCCATGTGGTCCTTGACCACCACGTCGCCGTACTTGTAGCCGCCGCGCTGGCCCAACAGCAGGTGCGGGGCGTTGGTCATGGACTCCATGCCGCCCGCGACGACGATGTCGAACTCGCCGGCGCGGATCAGCTGGTCGGCCAGGGCGATCGCGTCCAGGCCGGAGAGGCAGACCTTGTTGACGGTCAGCGCCGGCACGGACATCGGGATGCCGGCCTCGACCGCCGCCTGGCGGGCCGGGATCTGCCCGGCGCCGGCCTGGAGCACCTGCCCCATGATCACGTACTGGACCTGCTCGGGGGCGACGCCGGCCCGCTCGAGCGCCGCCTTGATCGCGACGCCACCGAGCCGGGTC
Source organism: Micromonospora echinofusca (assembly GCF_900091445.1). Lineage (NCBI taxonomy): Bacteria > Bacillati > Actinomycetota > Actinomycetes > Micromonosporales > Micromonosporaceae > Micromonospora > Micromonospora echinofusca. The sequence goes on along the minus strand of NZ_LT607733.1, from coordinate 743,875 downwards.
GCCGGGAGGTCCTTGAGGTTGCCCAGCAGGCGCCCCATCGGGGTCCGCGCGCCGCTGACGATCACCGAAGCCATGCCTGCCTCCGAGGGGTGCCGACCTGTACGCCTTAACGATTGTTCGGTCAGACTAGCGCCATGGCTGAGAACTCCCCCGTCGAGACCGCTGCCGACTATGTCACAGACATCGGCCTGCGCCGCATCGACCACGTCGGGGTCGCCGTCGCCGACCTGGACGCCGCGATCGACTTCTACCAGCGCACCTTCGGGATGCGCTGCGTGCACACCGAGGTGAACGCCGAACAGGGCGTACGCGAGGCGATGCTGGCCGTGGGCCCGGACGCCGAGGGCGGCTGCGTGCAACTGCTCGCCCCGCTGAGCCCGGAATCGACCATCGCCAAGTTCCTCGACAAGAAGGGCCCGGGCGTGCAGCAGGTGGCGTACACCGTGGCGGACATCGACGTCGCCTGCGCGAAGCTGCGCGAGCGGGGCGTGAAGCTGCTCTACGACACCCCGAAGCGCGGCACCGCCAACTCGCGCGTCAACTTCGTCCACCCGAAGGACGCCGGCGGAGTGCTGGTCGAACTCGTCGAGCCCGCCGCCGGGCACTGACCCCGCCGCCGGCCCCCGTCACCTGGGCGGGGGCCGGCGCCCACCGCCCCGCCGAGCGCGCCGCTGCATGGTTCCACCACCGCCCGGACACCTCCACTCATCGGCCAATGCAGTTTTTCACAGAGGACTTCCGGCCCTAGCTACTGTTCAGTAACGTCCCGGCCCACAGGAGCGCGGCCGGTGCCGGTTGTGTCGGACACCGACATGGCGGTCGGCCGCACCGGCGCCGACGATGGCAGCACCCAGGCCCGCGTGGGCGGGGTGCGGACGAACGGGAGGTCGACGTGCAGGACATCCTCGAAGCGATCATGGGGGCGGAGGGATCCGACCAACCCGCACGGGAACTCGCCGGGATCGCCGGCCTGCCGGTACCCGAGACGTACCGCGGCGTGGTGGTGCGCGCCGACGAGACCCGGATGTTCGACGGCCTGGCCACCCGGGACAAGGACCCGCGCAAGGCGCTGCACGTGCAGGAGGTGCCGACGCCGGAGCTGGGGCCGGGCGAGGCGCTGGTCGCGGTGATGGCCAGCGCGATCAACTACAACACGGTCTGGACCAGCATCTTCGAGCCGCTGCCGACCTTCAAGTTCCTCCAGCGCTACGGCCGGCTCTCCGAGCTGACCCGCCGGCACGACCTGCCGTACCACGTGGTGGGCTCCGACGCCGCCGGCGTGGTGCTGCGCACCGGGCCCGGGGTGACGAAGTGGAAGGCCGGCGACGAGGTCGTCGCGCACTGCCTCTCCGTGGAGCTGGAGGACGCGGCCGGGCACGACGACACCATGCTGGATCCGCAGCAGCGGATCTGGGGCTTCGAGACCAACTTCGGCGGCCTGGCCGAGCTGTGCGTGGTCAAGGCCAACCAGCTGATGCCCAAGCCGCGCCACCTGAGCTGGGAGGAGGCGGCCAGCCCCGGGCTGGTCAACTCGACGGCGTACCGGCAGCTGGTGTCGCACCACGGGGCGAACATGAAGCAGGGCGACGTGGTGCTGATCTGGGGCGCCTCCGGCGGCCTGGGCGGCTACGCCACCCAGATGGCGCTCAACGGCGGTGCGATCCCGGTCTGCGTGGTCTCCTCGCCGGAGAAGGCGGAGCTGTGCCGGAAGATGGGCGCCGAGCTGGTGATCGACCGCACCGCCGAGGGCTTCCGCTTCTGGAAGGACGAGCAGACCCAGGACCAGGACGAGTGGCGCCGCTTCGGCGAGCGCATCCGCGAGCTGACCGGCGGCGAGGACCCGGACATCGTCTTCGAGCACCCCGGCCGGGAGACCTTCGGCGCCAGCGTCTACGTGGCCAAGAAGGGCGGCACCATCGTCACCTGCGCCTCCACCAGCGGCTTCCTGCACCAGTACGACAACCGCTACCTCTGGATGCATCTGAAGCGGATCATCGGCAGCCACTTCGCCAACTACCGCGAGGCGTGGGAGGCCAACCGGCTGGTGGCGTTGGGCAGGGTCCACCCCACCGTGTCGAAGACCTACGCGCTGGAGCAGACCGGCCAGGCCGCGTACGAGGTGCACCGCAACGCGCACCAGGGCAAGGTCGGCGTCCGCTGCCTCGCCCCGTCGGACGGCCTCGGCGTACGCGACCGCGAACTCCGCTCCCGGCACGAGGACGCGATCAACCGGTTCCGGGGCCACTGACCCGGCGGATGAGGCGGGGCCGACCATTGCGGTGAACGGCGATTGCCTTTCCGCCGGGTGTCGGACACTCATTCGAGTGATGCGGACCATCGCGCGACAAAGGGCCGCGGGGTACTCCCGCGGCCCTTTTCCATGTCACGCTCCGTGCCCTCTCCCCTGTCACGCTCCGTGCCGTCCGACCCGCCCGGGACCTGCCAAGATCGGCGATCCGTCCCGCCATGGACGGAGCTGTAGTTGACCATGTAAAGAGGACACGAAAGCTCGGGACCGCTCTTGCGAAGCACCCTGGGGGGTCTGCGAGTATGTCCCAATGCCCCAGCAGTCCTCCCCTCTTGCGTTCTTCGATAACGCGAACTCGCAGCCCGATTTCACCGTTGGCCTGCGCGGCTACAACACCCATCAGGTCGATGACTTCATCGGCCGGATGACGGCCGCGCTGACCCAGTCCGAGCAGGCCCGCGCCGAGGCCGAGCAGCGGATGAACGACGCCCAGCGCCGCCTGCGCCAGGCCGAGCAGCGCATGAGCGCGCTGGAGCAGAAGCTCGCCGAGACCAACAAGCAGCTCGAGGAGAACAGCCGGCCCACCCTCTCGGGCCTCGGCACCCGCGTCGAGCAGATCCTCCGGCTGGCCGAGGAGCAGGCCAACGACCACCGCAACGAGGCCAAGCGGGAGTCGGAGGGCATCCTCTCCGCCGCCCGCCTCGAGGCGCGCGAGATCACCGACAAGGCGCGCGCCGAGGCGGCGGCCATGAAGGCCAACGCCGAGCGGGAGGCCGGCAGCGTCCGCACCGCCGCCGAGCGCGAGGCCGCCGAGGTCCGCGTCCAGGCCCGTCGCGAGGCCGACACGCTGCGCGCCGACGCCGACCGGGAGACCAAGCAGCTGCGTACGGTGACCGCCCACGAGGTCGCCGAGCTGAAGTCCACCGTCGAGCGTGAGGTCGCCACCCTGCGGGCCACCGCCGAGCGGGAGATCACCCAGCAGCGGGCGAAGGCCGCCCGCGAGGCCGAGGAGAAGCGCGCCGAGGCGACCAAGCTGCTCACCGACGCCCGCGACAAGCGCGACAAGGACCTCCAGGCCCTCGAACTCCAGCTCGCCGAGCGCCGGGAGAAGGCCGAGCGCGAGGAGTCCGAGCGGCACGCCGCGCAGGTCGCCCAGACCCAGAAGCTGGTCAGCGAGGCCGAGCAGCGCGCCCACGCCGCGCAGGAGCGGGCCAAGGAGATCGAGCAGCGCGCCGAGGCCCGCCGGGTCGAGTCCGAGCGCACCGCCAACGAGACGGTCGACAAGGCCAAGGCGCTGGCCGACAAGACGCTCACCGAGGCGAAGGCCGAGGCCAACCGCCTGCTCACCGAGGCGCGCACCGAGGCCGAGCTGACCACCCAGGCGGCCCGCCGCGAGGTCGAGGACCTCACCCGGCAGAAGGACGCCGTCACCTCGCAGCTCGGCCAGATGCTCTCCGGTCTCGCCGGCATCGTGCCGGGCGTGCCCGCCACGCCGCCCGCCGCGCAACCCAAGCCGGAGGCGAAGAAGGCCGACAGCACCGACGAGCGGGTGACCGCGGAGACGTCCAACTGACCCAGACCGACCCACCCGACCGGGGCATGATCGACGGCGCGGGGTGACACCGGGTGACCGGTGCGCCCCGCGCCGTACGCTTTTTCGCGCCAGGCGAATCGCCCGGGCGTGTCGGCAGTGAAGTAGGTCCTATCCGGGGCGTCCGTATCGCCCCAGCCGGACTGGAGGCGTGTGAGGATGGGGGCATGTCGCACGGCGAGGAACTGTTCGCTCTCGGCGGGGACGTGACCACGGAGCCCAGCTTCGAGTCCGCTCTGCGGGGGTACGAGAAACGACAGGTCGACCGGTACGTCGCTCGCGCGGAGCACGAGATCGCGGCCTTGGCGGCCGAGCGGGAACAGGCCTACACACAGATCCACAAGCTGGCCGGCCAGGTCGAGGTGCTCCAACGCGACCTCGCCCAGGCGCGCAAGTCGTCCGGGGCGTTGGAGAACGTCTCCTACCGGCACCTGGGCCCGCGGGTCGAGCAGATCCTCACCATCGCCGAGGAGCAGGCCGACGCGATCCTGGCCGCCGCCAACGAGGAGATCGAAGCTCGCCGGGCCGCCGCCGAGCACATCGTGGACGAGGCCCGCGAGCAGGCCGCCACTGCCCTCAAGGACTTCGAGATCGCGTTGGCCGCCCGCCGGACGGAGGAGGAGCGGCACAGCGCCGCCCGCAGGGCCGAGGCGGACGCCGCGGTCAGGGCGGCCAAGGAGGAGGCCGCCCGGCTGCGCAAGGCCGCCCAGGACGCGCTGGCCAAGGCCCAGCAGGAGGCCACCCAGCTGCGGGACGCGGCGAAGGAGATCCACCAGCGGGCCCAGCAGGAGGCGACCAAGCTGCGCGAGGCGGCCAAGGAGGTGCACGCCAAGGCCCAGCAGGAGGCCACCCAGCTGCGCGAGGCCGCCAAGGAGGTGCACGCCAAGGCCCAGCAGGAGGCCAAGCGCCTGGTCGACCAGGCCACCGAGGCCGGCCGGGCCACCCACGCCAAGGCGCAGCGCGACGCCAAGCAGATCATCGACGACGCCGCCGACGCCGGGCGGGCCACCCGGGAGAAGGCCCGCCAGGAGGCGGAGCGGCTCACCACGCAGGCGGCCGAGACCGCCAAGCGCAACCGCGCCGAGACCGAGGCCTACGTGCAGCGGATGCGCACCGAGACCGAGGCGTACGTGCAGCACGCCCGGGCCCAGACGCAGCAGGAGCTGGGCGCCTGGCGGGCCGGGGTGGAGCAGGAGGTCAACAACCGGCGCGAGGCCGCGGACCGCGAGCTGACCCAGCGCCGCGCGACGGCCGAGCAGGAGTTCACCGCACGCCGCGACGAGTTGGAGAAGCAGTACAAGACCCGTCTCGCCGAGCTGGACAAGCAGCACACGAGCCGGCACGACGAGCTGGAGTCGGAGTTCGAGGCGCGCCGCACCGCCCTGGAGACGGAGTACACCGCCCGCCGGAACGAGATCGAGCAGGGTGCCGCCACCGTCCGCCAGGCCGCCGAGCAGGACGCCCTGACGATGCGCCAGCGGGCCGAGGAGGAGGCCGCGGCGCTGCTCGGCCGGGCCGAGTCGGAGGCGGCCGAGAAGCGCCGCAGGGCCGACGAGCACGCGGCGACGTCGCGCCGGCAGTTCGAGGAGTACGCGGCCACGACCCAGCAGCACCTGGCCACCACCCAGCAGCATCTCGCCGCCACCCAACAGGAGGCCGCCGCGAGCCGCCAGCAGCTCGCCCAGGTGATGCTGGAGATCGCCCAGGCCCAGCAGGAGCTGGCCGACCTGCGGCAGGAGACCTGGAAGTCCCGGCAGGAGTCCGACGAGCTCCAGCGCCAGGTGGCGGAGCTGCGGTTGGGCGTACTCGGCGCGGCCGACCGGCCGGGCGGAGCGGACGGCGCCGTCGCCCCGGTCGTGGCGGGCGGCAAGCCTTCGCCGGCCACGGCGAACGGCGGCAGGCCCCGTCCCGACGCGGCCAAGGCCTCGGCGGAGGCGGCCCCGGCCGGCGGGGACGCCGCCGACAAGGCCCCGGTCGGTGCGGGCGCTGTCCCGGTCGGCGCGGACAAGGCCAAGGCGGGCGCGGGCGCGGCGGACAAGGCCCCGGTCGGCGCGGACAAGGCCCCGGTCGGTGCGGACAAGGCCCCGGTCGGTGCGGACAAGGCCCCGGTCGGTGCGGACAAGGCCCCGGTCGGTGCGGGCACGACGGACAAGGCCCCGGTCGGTGCGGGCGCCGGGACGACGGGCGCCGCGGAGGGCGCGTCCTCCTCGGGTGAGAAGCCCGCTGCCGGCAAGGTGGAGCCCGAGGATGCCGGGCAGCCGGCCAAGGGCCGGATCGAGCCGGCGGACACCGGGCAGCCGACCAACGGCAAGGTCGCCACCGTGACCACCGTCGACGGGGGCACGGCCAGTGCCGGCGTGGACGGAGAGCCGACCGTGGCGGCGGTACCCGGCGAGGGCGGCCGGGGCGCGACCCCGACGAAGATCACCAGCACGGGCGAGAACGGCAAGCGCCCGGCCAAGCCGACCACCGACGAGCGCAGCGCCAAGCCGAGCAAGGTGGTCGTCGACAAGGACTGACCCCTGTGCACGGCACCGCCCGGCGACCTGGGTCGTCGGGCGGATCTTGGTAAGAAACGGCCCCGGGAGGGGCCCGTTCCTACCAAGATCTCAAGACCCGGGCCTGCCCACACATCCCAGCGGGGTGTGTGGGCGGGCCAGGTGGGTCGGGCGAGCTGCGGGGCGGGTCGGGCTTGCGGCGTACGCTCCCGGGTGGAATCCGTCGACGCGAACCGTGGTGGAGCCGTCGGCGCGAATCGATCAGGGGAGGTCCGATGGCGGACGACGGACCGACGGCGTCGAGCGGCGGCCGGGAGTCCGCCAGCACCCCGGGACCGGGCGACGGGAGCCGAAAGCCGGAGCACGCCACCGCGCCCGAGCACCACACCCGGCCCTCGGGCACCACGGACGGCGGCGAGCCGACGACGGGCACCACGGACCGCAGCGAGCCGACGGCGGGCACCACGGACCGCAGCGAGCCGACGACGGGCACCACGGACGGCGGTCAGCCCGCAACGGGGAGCACGGACCACGGCCAGCGGGCCACCGGTGCCACGGACCGCAGCGAGCCGGAGGCGAACGGGTCGAGCCGGTTCGGTACGCCGGGACGGCCGCTGAAGCGCAGCAGCTTCCTGGTCGGCTTCACCGGCGCGGCGGGGGTGCTGCTGGCGTACGCCCTCTATCTGGGCCTGCGCAACGCGGCCGGCATCCTGGTCCTGGTGGTCATCGCGCTCTTCCTCGCGGTCGGCCTGCACCCCGCGGTGGTCCGGTTGCGCTCCTGGGGGCTGCCGCACGGCATCGCCGTGGCGGTGGTCGCGCTGACGGTCGTGCTGCTGCTCTGCGGTGGCGTGTTCGCCCTGGTGCCGCCGATCGTCACCCAGAGCGGGCAGTTCATCGAGCAGCTGCCGAGCTACCTGGAGGCGTTGCGCCGCAACGAGACGGTCAACGACCTGGTGGTCCGGTACGACCTCATGGAACGGTTGCAGAACGCGGCCAACGCCGACACCGTCGGGCAGGCCCTCGGCGGGGTGCTCGGCGGCGCCCAACTGCTCTTCGGCACGGTCTTCCGGGGGCTGACCGTGCTGGTGCTGACCATCTACTTCCTGGCCTACTTCGACCGGCTGCGCGACCTGGGCTACTCGCTGGTGCCCCGCTCGCGCCGGGAGCGGGTGCAGCTCATCGGGGACGAGATCCTGACCAAGGTGGGTGCGTACATGGTCGGCGCGCTCAGCATCGCGGTGCTGGCCGGGATCTCCACGTACGTGTTCGCGCTGATCGTCGGGCTGCCGTACCCGTTCGCGCTGGCCGTGGTGGTCGCGGTCACGGACCTGATCCCGCAGATCGGCGCGACCATGGGGGCGGTGATCGTCAGCCTGGTCGGATTCGCCACGGACCTGCCGGTCGGCATCGCCTGCGCGGTGTTCTTCCTGATCTACCAGCAGGTGGAGAACTACCTGATCTATCCGAAGATCATGCGCCGGTCGGTGGCGGTCAACGAGGTGGCCGCCCTGGTGGCCGCCCTGCTCGGGGTCTCCCTGCTGGGTGTGGTGGGCGCGCTCATCGCGATCCCGGCGGTGGCCGCGTTCCAGCTCATCCTGCGGGAGGTGGTCCTGCCCCGGCAGGAGTCCCGCTGACCCGGCCCGGCCCGGTCGGTCACGGGGGACCGGACGGCCGGGTCCACGACGGGAGTGCGAGGCGGAGGTGGCTCAGCCGGCCTGGCCGGCGGGCGGGCCGGGCACCGGGCGGTCCGCGAAGGAGGCCACGGTCCGGTCGGCGTACGCGCTGACGTCGCCGGTCTCCATCGGGCCGTCCCAGGTCGTCGGCAGCGGCACGGCGGCGGCCGGGTTGACCCGGCGGACCACCTCGTCCAGCACGGTCTCGGCGTCGCCGACCCAGAGGTGCTTCGCCCCGGGCACCCCGACCACCTCGGCCTGCGGCACCGCCGCGAAGCGCTCCCGGGCCTCCTCGGGGCGCAGGTAGTCGTCGAACTCGGGTACCAGCGCGGTCAGCGGCTTGCCGGACTCCGCCCAGTGCTCCAGGTCCGCCGGCGCGGAGAAGCGCAGCGGCGGGGAGAGCAGGATCGCCCCGACGACGGCCGGGTCGCAGCCGTACTTGAGGGTCAGGTCGGTGCCGAACGACCAGCCCAGCAGCCAGATGTTCGGCAACTCGTGGAACTCGGCGTACTCGATGGTGGCGGCGACGTCGAAGCGCTCGCCGACCGCGTTGTCGAACGCCCCCTCGCTGGTGCCACGCAGGCTGCTGGTGCCCCGGGTGTTGAAGCGGAGCACCGCCAGGTCGGCCAGGGCCGGCAGCCGCCACGCCGCCTTGCGGAACACGTGGCTGTCCATCATTCCGCCGTGCGTCGGCAGTGGGTGCAGGCAGACGAGGGTGCCCACCGGCTCACGGTCCAGCGGCCGGGCCAACTCGCCGACCAGCCGCAGACCGTCGGCGGTGTGCAGCTCGATGTCCTCCCGGTGGCCGGGCAGGATGGAGGACGCGCGGATCGGTGTGCTCACCCCACCAGTCTCGCCGGTGCGGCCGGGAAGCGCCGGGCGGGGCGGAAACAGCGTGATCCAGATCGCTCAGCCGTACCGGGGAGCGCCGCGACCACGCTGCACGACCGGCCCGCGCCGGTCTCGCGCCCGCCAGCACCCGCTGTGCCAGTGCCGCCGGTCGGTCAGGTCGCCCCGCCCGTCCGCCGGCCACGCCACCAGGTGCGCCACGCCGGGCCGGATCTCCTGGTCGCAGCCCGGACAGCGGTACGTCTTGGTGGAGGCGCCGCCGCTGATCCCGCGTACCTGCCAGTCGCCGTCGCGCCACTGCTGCACCGAGGCGACGCCCTGGCGGGCCCGGTCGGAGTCGAGGTGCGCGGCGTCATCGCGGCGGGGTCGGTTGCGACGGGGGCTCACGCTTGCCAAGCGTACGGGCCGACGGCGGGGCCGGCCCGGGGCGGGCGGGCCGGCACCCCGCCCCGGTCAGTCCCAGGTACGCGGGTCGGCGGGGTCGACGGCGACCCGGGTCCCGCCCAGGTCGCCGTGCTGCGGCCGTTCCCCGAAGTCCGCGACGGCCAGTTCCCGGTTCGATCGCCGGCGCCACCAGGAGTTGTTGGCGTTGGCCAGCATCCGGCGCACGTACACGTCCGGCCGGTCCGCCCGGGCGATCTTCCGCCAGTGCACGTACGCGCGGGCCAGCACGTCCTGGGCGAGGTCCTCGGCCCGGTGCTCGTCGCCCGTCAGCAGCCGGGCCAGCCGTACCAGGGCGGGGCCTCGGCTGCTGACGTACTCCTCGAAGGTCACACCATCCAGACGCCGTCACCGGCGCGCGGCGTTGACCCGGTCAGCGGCGGGTGTGGTCGCGGAAGCCCCGGCCGCTCTTACGGCCCAGGTAGCCGGCCGTGACCAGGTGCTCCAGCAGCGGCGCGGGGGCGAAGCCCGGCTCGCGCAGTTCCAGGTAGAGCTCCCGCTGGATGGCCAGCGCCACGTCCAGGCCGACCACGTCGAGCAGCTCGAACGGGCCCATCGGGTAGCCGCAGCCCAGCTTCATGGCGTGGTCGATGTCGTCGGCCGTCGAGTAGCTCGCCTCCAGCATCTTCACCGCGTCGTTGAGGTACGGGAAGAGCAGCGCGTTGACGATGAAGCCGGACCGGTCGCCGCAGACCACGCCCGTCTTGCCCAGCGCGGCGCAGACGGCGCGGGCGGTGACGGTGGTCTCCGCCGAGGTGCGGATGGTCTCCACGATCTCGACCAGCGGCATGAGCGGCGCCGGGTTGAAGAAGTGCAGCCCGACCACGTCGGCGGGCCGCTGGGTGGCCATCGCGACGTCGATCACCGGCAGCGACGAGGTGGTGGTGGCGAGCACGACGCCCGGCTTGCAGATCTCGTCGAGGCTGGCGAAGAGGGCCTTCTTGACGCTCAGCTCCTCGACCACGGCCTCGACGACGAGGTCGACGTCGGCGAGGTGCTCCAGGGTGGCCGACCAGTTGATCCGGCCCAGCGCGGCGTCGCGGTCGGCCTCGCTGAGCTTGCCGCGCACCACGCCCTTGTTGAGCGAGGTCTTGACGGCCTCGAAGACCTTGGCGGACTTCTCGGCACCCCGGGTCACCGAGACGACCTCGTAGCCGGCCTTCGCGAAGACCTCGATGATGCCGGTGGCCATCGTCCCGGAGCCGACGATACCGATCTTGGTCACGGCGGCGGGGCCGGCAGACTCGCCCCCTGCGCGGGTGCCGTCGCCGAGCGCGGCGTCCGCCGGCACCGGCGTCTGCTCGTCGGGTACGACGACCGGGGAGCCCGGCCGCTCGTAGGTGTAGAAGCCCCGGCCGGACTTGCGACCGAGGAGCCCGGCGGTGACCATCTGCTTGATCAGCGGCACCGGGGCGTGCCGGCGGTCCCGCCCGCCGCGCCGGTACATGGTGTCGAGGATCTCGTACGCGGTGTCCACGCCGATCAGGTCCATCAGCGCCAGCGGGCCCATCGGCAGGCCGCAGCCGAGCTTCATGGCGGCGTCGATGTCCTCGCGGGTGGCGTAGTGCGACTCGAACATGCCGACGGCGTGGTTGAGGTAGCCGAAGAGCAGCGCGTTGGCGATGAAGCCGGCCCGGTCGCTGATGGTGACGTCGACCTTGCCGAGCCGCTTGCAGAGCCCCTCCACGTCGGCGACCACGTCGGCGGAGGTGACCACCGTCCGGACCACCTCGACCAGCTTCATCACCGGGGCGGGGTTGAAGAAGTGGATGCCGATGACCTGGTTGGGCCGGCTGGTGGCGACGGAGATCTCGGTGACGCTCAGCGACGAGGTGTTCGTGGCCAGGATCGCCTCGGGCTTGCAGACCCGGTCCAGCTCGGCGAAGATCCGCTGCTTGAGGTCCAGGTGCTCGGGCACCGCCTCGATGACCAGGTCCACGGAGTGCAGCGCGTCCAGCCCGACGGCGAACCGTACGCGGCTCAGCAGCGCGTCCCGGTCGGCCTCGGCGAGCTTGCCCTTGGCCACGGCCCGGTCCGTCGACCCGGTGAGGATGGCCCGCCCGCGTTCGAGCGCGTCCTCGGAGACCTCCACGGCGACGACGTCCACCCCGTTGCGCGCGAACACCTCGACGATGCCGGCACCCATGGTGCCCAGACCCACTACGCCCACGCTGGTGAAATCGCGCGCCACGGCCAGCCTCCTCGATGCTCCGCACGGCCGCTTGAACGACCATTAAGGTTATGCGCGCGAGTCTGCCACCTGACGCTGAGTTGTCGAGGCGCCGTGGGAAATTTCACGGGCACAGCGGGGCCTGCGCACCGGGCGGGCGACGCCGTCGGTCAAGTCGCCGGGTCGGTCAGCTCGCCGGGTCGGTCAGCCTGAGCAGCTCGGCGACGAACTCGGCCGGCCGTTCCAGGTGCGGGCTGTGCCCGCAGCCGGGCAGCAGCACCTCGCGGTACGACCCGCCGGCCGCCGCGTACCGCTCCAGCACCGCCCGGGTCTGCCCCACCATCGGCTGCGCCGGGCAGGCCGCCTCCCCCGGCCAGCCGGGCAGCACGCCCAGCGAGCCCAGGTGGGCCAGGTCCATCATCGCCGTGTCCGAGACGATCACGTCGGCGTCCCCGTGGATCCAGGTGATCGGCGGCTTGCCGGCCACCGCGACCAGCTCGTCGGCGACGCGGAAGTACGCCGGCGAGAGGGCGTTGAGCACGCCGCGCCGGCCCGGGGCGGTGCCGGGCCAGTTCGCCGAGGCCACCGCCGTACCGGGGTAGTTGTCGTCGCCGGTGGCGGTGGAGAGGAGGCTGTCCAGCAGCAGTTCCTCGTCGTCGCCGAGCGAGGCCGGGTCCGCCACGTAGGTCGCCCGCAGCACGGCGCGCGGGCTGGTCGGGGCGTCCACGCCCCGGTCGCCGGCCGCCAGCCGCTTGACGAAGTCACGGTTGCCGGTGCCGCCGCCGGTGCCGGCGAAGTCGGGGGTGGTCGGCGTGCCCGTCAGGTCCCGGGTGCCGCCGTAGCCGTAGGGGGAGACCGGCGCGGCGAGCAGCAGCGCGCCCACCCGGTCGGGGTGCTCGACGAGCAGCCGCATGGCCACCCCGCCACCGAGCGAGTGGCCGACGACCACCGGCCGGGCGCCGGACGGGAAGAGGGACGGGTCGTCGAGCAGCGCCGCGACGTCGTCGGCGAAGTCGCTGAGCCCCCGGGTCGCGTCCACCCCGACGGTGTCGGTCAGCCCGTAGCCGCGCAGGTCGGGCGCGACCACCCGGAGGGTTGCCGGCAGCCGCCGCACCAGCGGCTCCCAGAAGGCCGCCGACGAGCAGTTGCCGTGGATCAGCAGTACGGGAGCGCCGTCCGGCGGCCCGGCCACCCGTACCGCCTGGGTGATCCCGTTCGCCGACACCAGCCGCTGTCCGGTCTCCATCCGCCGGATGCTGCCACGGCGGCGCCGGACGCGTCCATGGGCCGGCCCGCCACCTTCGGGCACCGTACGGTGTGTGCCGGCGGCCTCGGTCAGGACGGGGCGGACGACACCGCCGGAACCGCCCCCGGCGCAGGGGCGACGGCCGGGACCGCCACCGCGTGAACGGCCGGGACCGCCACCGCGTCGACGGCCGGGACCGCCGGCGGCGGCGCCGGGCCGACGGCCGGGGTCGCGAGCGGCAACGGCAGGGTCGGACGACGGTCGCGGCGCGGCGCGTTGAAGCTGAAGCCCACCGGGTCGGTGCGCGCCACACCCGGGTCGTAGACGCGCAGTTCGGTGCGGCCGAGCCGGATCACGTCCCCGTCGGCCAGTCGCTCCACGCCGGTGATCCGCCGGTCGTTCAGCCAGGTGCCGTTGGTGGAGCCAAGGTCGGCCAGGGCTGCCCCCTCCCCCGTCAGCCACACCTCGGCGTGCCTGCGGCTCAGGTGGGCGTCGTGCACCACGACGTCGACGGTCGGCGCCCGGCCGATGACCTGCCGCTCAGGGCCCACCCGGAAGCTCAGTCCCCGCATCGCCCCGCCGGCCACCGTCAACAACGGTCTCAGTTCCGGATGTTCCTCCATGGACAGTCAGCCTCCACCCCGCACGGTCACCCCGTGCGTCAGCCTGCCAGCACACGGTAGTCGCCCTCCACCGCCACCTGGTCACCTACGCGCCCCCGGCCGGACACCTCGCGTTCAGCGGTTCGGCGCGCATCGGCCCAGGAATCATCACAAGTCCGGCCGACGGCCGTCCACCCCGTTCCGTGCCCTGTGCGGCCGGTCCGGCGGACGGGACCGCCGCCCGCGCCCCTACCGGCGAGTAATCCTCGGGTCTAGACTTCCGCCATGACGGCTGTGCATGTCCCGGGCACCCCGGTCATCGAGGACGGTCGGCTGGTCTCGACGAGCCCCGCGACCGGAGCGGAGGCCGGGCGCCTGCCGGTCGCCACCGCCGAGGACGTCCGGCGGGCTGTGGACCGGGCCCGCGCGGCCGGCGAGTGGTGGGCCGCGCTCGGCTTCGACGGGCGCAGGGAGCGGCTGCTGCGCTGGCGCGGCCTGCTCGCCCGGCGGATCGAGGAGATCGCCGAGCTGGTGCACGCCGAGGGCGGCAAACCGGTCGCCGACGCCGTCGTCGAGGTCGTCACCGCCGTCGAGCACGTCGACTGGGCGGCCCGCAACGCCCGCCGGGTGCTGGGCCCCCGCCGCGTCCGCTCGCGGCTCGTCCTGGCCGAGTTCTCCGCCCACCTCGAATACCAGCCGTACGGGGTCGTCGGCGTGATCGGCCCGTGGAACTACCCCGTCTTCACCCCGATCGGCTCCGCCGCGTACGCGCTGGCGGCGGGGAACGCGGTGGTGCTGAAGCCCAGCGAATACACCCCCGTCGTCGGCCAGTGGCTCGTCGACACCTTCGCCGAGGTCGTGCCCGAGCAGCCGGTGTTCACGGCGGTGCACGGGCTCGGCGACGTCGGGGCGGCGCTGTGCCGTTCCGGGGCCGACAAGGTGGCCTTCACCGGCTCGTCGGCCACGGCGCGCAAGGTGATGGCGGCCTGCGCCGAGTCGCTGACGCCGGTGCTGCTGGAGGCCGGCGGCAAGGACGCGATGATCGTCGACGCCGACGCCGACCTGGACGCCGCCGCCGAGGCGTGCGTCTGGGGCGCGCTGACCAACGCCGGGCAGACCTGCATCGGCATCGAACGGGTCTACGCGGTCGAGCCGGTCTTCGACGCCTTCGTCGGCAAGGTGGTCGAGCGGGCCGCCCGGCTGACGGTCGGCCCGGACGACGCGGACATCGGCCCGATCACCATGCCCAGCCAGCTCGACGTGATCCGCCGGCACATCGACGACGCGCTGTCGCGGGGCGGTCGGGCCGTGCTCGGCGGCGCGGACGCCGTGCAGCCGCCGTACGTGCGGCCGACCGTGCTGGTGGACGTTCCGGAGGACTCCGCCGCCGTACGTGAGGAGACGTTCGGCCCGACCCTGACGATCAACCGGGTCCGCGACGCCGACGAGGCCGTCGACCGCGCCAACGCCCTGTCGTACGGCCTGGGGGGTTCGGTCTTCGGCCGGCGCCGCGCGGTGGCGATCGCCCGGCGGCTGCGCTCGGGCATGGCGTCGGTGAACTCGGCGCTGACCTTCGCCGGGATGTCCACGCTGCCGTTCGGCGGCGTCGGCGACTCCGGCTTCGGGCGCATCCACGGCGAGGACGGGCTGCGCGAGTTCAGCCGCGCCAAGGCCGTCACCCGGCGGCGGGCCCGGTCGCTGCTGCCCTCGACGACCTTCGAGCGGACGCCGGCCGACGTCGCCCGGCTCGTGAAGGCCATCAAGGTCATGTACGGCAGGTGACTGTCGGATAACCGATCATGAAGATCCCCGCGTGTGTCCAACGTGGTGGGAGCGGTACATTGCGTTAAATGCGCCCCCATCGATTGCGCTTCCACCTCGTCGACAGTGACCGGTCGTGGAGTGCCCGGCAGCGACGTCGACGCGCCGACTGGCTGGCCCGCACCTTCCCCGACCTGGAGAAGATGCACGTCATCGACCTCGGGGGCCGGCTCGGCACCTGGACCCGCGCCGACGTGCGGCCGGCGCGCGTACACGTGGTCAACCTGGAACGGCCGCCCGCGAACGTCCCGGACTGGGCGGAGGTCGACCGGGCCGACGCCTGCGACCTGCCGGCCCGGATCACCTCGCGCCGCTACGACCTGGTCTTCTCCAACTCCGTGCTGGAGCACGTCGGCGGCCACGAGCGGCGGCTGCGCTTCGCCGACGCCGTGCGCGGGCTCGGCGACCGGCACTGGGTGCAGACGCCCTACCGCTACTTCCCCATCGAGCCGCACTGGATCGCGCCGGGGATGCAGTTCCTCCCCGTACGGCTGCGGACGGCGTTCGCCCGCCGCTGGCCGCTCGGGCACAAGCCGACCCGTACCCACGAGGCCGCCATCCACCAGGTGCTCTGGACGGAACTGCTCGACCGCTCGCAGATGCGGCACTACTTCCCCGACTCGCGGATCCTCGCCGAGCGGGTGGCCGGCCTGCCCAAGTCCCTGATCGCCGTCCGCGCGGACGGCCCGCCGGTCCCGTCGCCCTGACACGGCGGGCCCCCGCAGTCGCCGCGGGTGCCGTGGCCGATCGACGACCGCTGGCCGGGCAGTGGTGCGGGCCCGGGGCCGCGCTGCCCCCGGCGTGCCGGAGCAGCAGTTCGGCGGCCGTATGTCAGAAGAGGGTCAGCTCGTCGCGTTCGATGCCGCGCAGCCTGTCGTAGTTCACGACCACGCAGCGGATGCCCCGGTCCAGCGCGAGCACCCGGGCCTGCGGCTTGATTTCCTGCGCGGCGAAGACCCCGGTGACCGGCGCGAGCAGCGGGTCGCGGTTGAGCAGTTCCAGGTAGCGGGTGAGCTGCTCCACGCCGTCGATCTCGCCCCGGCGCTTCACCTCGACGGCGACGGTGCCGGACGCGGCGTCCCGGCAGAGCAGGTCGACCGGGCCGATGGCCGTCATGTACTCCCGGCGGATCAGCGTGAACCCCTCGCCGAGGGTCTCCGGGTTGGCCGCCAGCAACTCCTGGAGGTGCGCCTCCACACCGTCCTTGCGCAGGCCCGGATCGACGCCCAGCTCGTACGAGGTGTCCTGGAAGATCTCCTCCAGGGTGATCCGCAGTTCCTCGCCCGCCTTGTTGACGACCCGCCAGACGCCGGGGGCCTCCTCCAGCCGGCAGGGCGGGCTCATCCAGTTCAACGGCTTGTACGCCCGGTCGTCGGCGTGGATCGACACCGACCCGTCCGCCTTCACCATGAGCAACCGGGTGGCCGGCGGCAGGTGGGCCGAGAGCCGTCCGACGTAGTCCACCGAGCACTTCGCAATGACCAACCGCACCCGACGAGGGTAGCCGAGACCCCGGCCCTCGCCAGCGAGCGGCACTGGCGTGCCGGTGCCATGCTGAGACGGTGCTCGAAGTTCTCACCGGTACGGGTCTCGCCGCCTCGGCGGGGCTGAACGCGTACATCCCCCTGCTCACCATGGGCCTGCTGGCCCGCTACACCAGCCTGATCGACCTGCCCGGCGGGTGGCAGTGGCTGGGCAACGGCTGGGTGATCGCGATCCTGGCGGTGCTGCTGGTCGTCGAGGTCGTCGCCGACAAGGTCCCGGTGGTCGACCACGTCAACGACGTCGTGCAGACCGTGGTCCGGCCGACGGCGGGCGGCCTGGCGTTCGGCGCGGGCTCGTCGTCGGAGACGGTGACGGTGAGCGACCCGGGCAGCTTCTTCTCGTCCAGCGAGTGGGTCCCCGTGGTGACCGGTGTGCTGATCGCCCTCGGCGTGCACCTGCTGAAGTCCGCCGCGCGACCGGTCATCAACGCGACCACGGCCGGCGTCGGAGCGCCGGTGGCCAGCACCGCCGAGGACGCCACCAGCGTCGTCATGTCGGTGGTGGCGATCATCCTGCCGGTGCTGGTGCTGGCGTTCCTGCTCGGGCTGGTCCTCTTCCTCTTCTGGTTCCTGCGCCGCCGCTCCGAACGCCGCCGGGAACGTCAGGCGGCGCGGGCCGCCGGCTTCCGCGTCTGACGACTCCCGGTAGGGCGGGTGGGCGGTGGCGGTGTCAGTCTGGGGGGCGGTTGCGGGCGAGCTTGATGAGCAGCACCACCAGCAGACCGATGCCGAAGAACACAATCAGGCAGCAGTCGAAGCCACCGAACCCGGCCTTGGCGGGGCGTGCGTTCTGTCCCGCCCGCACCACGATCTCGCCGCTGCCCGACGATGCCCAGGCCGCGACCGGTATGGCCACCGAGAGCCCGACCGTACCGAGGACCGTGCCCAGACGGCACCGCCACCTGTTCCACGCAGACATGGCCCCATCCTCGCCGAGACCCGCAACCGGGGCGCGGCGGACTACACCGGGCCTGCACGGCACGCACAGGCCGTCAGACGTCGAACTGGCCGGGCCCCGAGGTGCGGGGTCCGGCCAGTCGGGCGCTGGTTCTCACCACGGGGTACGGGTCAGCTGTTCCAGTGCTGGGCGACCAGGTCGGCGGCCATCTGCTCCCACTGGGCGTAGTGGTCCGGGTACGCCGACACCTGCACGGTCTGCGCCGCCTCGGTCAGCGGCATGTCCTGCCACCCGTCGACCTGCTTGAGGCCCTTCAGGAACGCCGTCGTCGAGTACTCCGGGTCGGTGATCTGCTCCACCGTGCCCCAACCACTGGACGGACGCTGCTGGAACAGGCCCTGCGAATCGTGGTCGTTGCGGTCACCCAGGTGACCCAGGTTCTCCAGCTTCGACTCCTGCAGCGCGGTCGCGATGGAGACCACGGCGGCCCGCTCGTCCATGCCGGCCTTCTTCGTCGCGGCGATGATGGCCTTGACGTTGGCGACCTGCTCGTCGGACAGGTCGATGCGCGACTGGGCGCCCTGCACACCATGCGGCACCAGCGTGCCCATGTCCGGCTTGTCGGCCTGCACCGCCACCGCGCTGATCGGCGCCGCCGCCACCGGGGCGCCGGCCTCGGCGTGGTTCAGCGGACCGGCGGCCAGACCACCGGCAACGGCCAGACCAGCAATACCAAGAACGCTCTTACGCATGATCGTGTTCATCACAGATGCTCCATTCGGGGGTTGGCACCCACACCGAGGGGGTCGGCTTCGCGCGGGTGCAAGCACCGTCCGGCGCTCATGAACTCAGGGGATCTCCAGCGGAACTGGAGGGATCTCCGGCGTCGCACCGGAGGAAAGATCAGATCGGCCGTGTCGGCCGGATGTCCGACCTGTGCGGGTCGGAAGCGGCCGGCTGTCTCGCGGGGCGGGGGTTGCCCTCACGTCGACCGGACCATGTGTAACGACCACCGGCCCGCCGCCATTCCCGGGGACCCGGGTCCGCCATCCCGGTCGGGCGGCGAGGCCTGGCGCGTGGCCTTGCTCGGTCGTACGCATGGTGTAACGACCTGACCCCCGCCACGATTCCGCCCCCACGATGCCCCCGGTCACACGCCGGAACCGGACATCCCGCCCGCCCGGGGCTCGACCACCGCAGGCCTGGCCGAGCCCATCCGGACACCCCGCACGACACCGCACGTAGTCGGTTGCGGCGGCGACCCGCAGCAGATCTTGGTGGATACCGGCCCCTGGAGGGGCACGTTCCTGCCAAGATCTCCCCGCGCAGCCCACCCGAGCCGGTACGACGCGGCGATCCGAACGCCACGCCACGGTGCCAGGGCACGCGGGAACCCCGGCGCGCTGACATCATCTCCCGGTGCACGTGAAGATCCCCCGCGTTCCACTCGTCGCGACCCTGGTCGCCGTGGCCGCCGCCGCAGCCCTCCTCGCCGCCCCGGCGCCGGTGCGTGCGCCGGCCACCGCCGGCATCGTCCGGGCCACGGCGACGGGCCAGACGGAGACGGGTCGAGCCCCGCAGACCCCGACCGCCCCGGGACAGACCACGCCCCCGACCGCCCCACCGCCGACGCCCACGGCGTCAAGCGGTCAGGAGCCGACGGCCGCGCCCAGCGGGACGGTCCCCGGCGCCACCCCGGTCGGCACCAGGCCGCCCGTCGTCGACCACGGGCCGCGTACGGGGAACAAGGTGGCGCTCACCTTCGACGCCGACATGACGGACGCGATGCGGTACCAGTTGCGCAGTGGCGCGGTGCGGTCGTACGCGAACCTGAAGATCATCGACCTGCTGGAGCGGGAGCGGGTGCCGGCGACGTTCTTCCTCACCGGCAAGTGGGTCGAGCAGTACCCGGACGTGACCCGCCGACTCGCCGCGAACCCGCGTTTCGAGCTGGCCAACCACACGTACGGCCATCTGGCCTTCACGCCGGACTGCTACGGCCTGCCCCGCATCGCGGAGCGCGAGATGACCGCCGACGTGGCGCGGACGTTCGACGTGGTGGCCGCGTACGGGGGGCGGCAGACCCGGTACTTCCGCTTCCCGGGACTGTGCCACGACCGGAAGGCGCTGACCGCGCTGGCGCCGCTGGGGGTGACGGTGGTGGACGGCGACGTGGTCAGTGGTGACCCGTTCGCGAAGTCCTGGCGGCCGGTGGTGCGCGCGTCGCTGGACGGGGTGCGTCCCGGCTCGGTGATCGTGCTGCACGTGACGGAGGCGAACGCGCCGATGACGGACGAGGCGTTGCCGCACATCCTGGCCGGGCTCGCGGAGCGCGGCCTGGAGCCGGCCCCCCTGTCGGAGGTGCTCGGGGTGGGCTGAACCTGACTCGGCAAAACCCACAAAAGCCTAAAATCGGGGCAAGACACTAAGGAGGTCACCGTGACCGCAGCAGTGGAGATGCCCCGCGTCCAGGAGTGTGTCGTGGCGGCGTGCTCGTACAACCACACCAACGACTGCCACGCCTTCGCCATCACCATCGGCAGTCCGGACCACGCGCACTGCCACACCTTCATCGAGATGCCGGCGGTCCGTGGCGGGGTGGACGGCGGCATGACCGCGCAGGTCGGTGCCTGCCAGCGCGCGGACTGCCGACACAACGAGCAGTTGGAATGCCACGCGCCGTCGATCAAGGTCGGCCCCGACAACGACATGGCCGACTGCATGACGTACGCCAGCCGCTGACCTCGCCCGGGGCGCGCCGGACCGGCGCGCCCACGGGCGGGACCGCACCACCGGCGGCGAGGGCCGCTGGCGCCGCGTGCCGCGCCGGCCTCGGGCACGCCCGGCACGTCGACCAGCGCCACCACGGCTCCCGCGTCAGCGCAGGCCGTTGGTCTCCCGGACCACGGTGACCAGCTCGTCGATGATCCCGGTCAGGGCGAAGTCCTTGGGCGTGAAGACCCGGGCCACCCCGGCGGCCCGGAGCTGCTGCGCGTCGCCGGCGGGGATGATCCCGCCGACCACCACCGGCAGGTCCGGGCGGCCGGCGGCACGCAGACCGTCCAGCACCGCCGGCACCGCCGCCAGGTGCGAGCCGGAGAGCACCGAGAGGCCGACCAGGTCCACGTCCTCCTCCACGGCGGCGGCGACGATCTGCCCGGCGGTCAGCCGGATGCCCTGGTAGACCACCTCGAAGCCGGCGTCGCGGGCGCGTACCGCGATCTGCTCCGCGCCGTTGGAGTGCCCGTCGAGGCCGGGCTTGCCGACGAGCAGCCGCAGCCGGCCGCTGCCCAGCTCGCGGGCGGTGGCGGCGACCCGCGCGCGGACGGCGGCCAGGCCGGGGTCCCCGCCGGAGCCGGCGGCGCCGGTCAGGCCGGTGGGCGCCCGGTACTCGCCGAAGACCTGGCGCAGCGCGCCGGCCCACTCGCCGGTGGTAACCCCGGCCCGCACGCACTCCAACGTCGCCGGCATCAGGTTCGTCGTGGTCGCGGCGTCCGCGCGCAGCCGGGCCAGCGCCGCGTCGACGGCCGCGTCGTCCCGACCGGCCCGCCACCGGCGTACGGAGGCAGTGGCCGCCGCCTCGACGGCCGGGTCGACCTGCTCGACGGACTCGGCGCCGGCGGCGGTCAGCGGCGACGGCTCGGTCTCGGTGAACCTGTTGACCCCGACCACCACGTCGGCGCCGGACTCCATCCGGCGGCGTCGCTCGGCCAGCGAGGCGACCAGCGCGCTCTTGAGGTAGCCGGTCTCGACGGCGGCCACCACGCCGCCCATCTCCAGCACCTTCTCCAGCTCGACCCGGGCGCCGGCGACGATCCCGTCGACCAGCGCGGTCATCACGTGCGAGCCCTCGAACAGGTCCGGGTACTCCAGCAGGTCCGACTCGTACGCGAGCACCTGCTGCATCCGCAGTGACCACTGCTGGTCCCATGGCCGGGGCAGGCCGAGCGCCTCGTTCCAGGCGGGCAGTTGCACGGCGCGGGCGCGGGCGTCGCGGGACAGGGTGACGCCGAGCATCTCCAGCACGATGCGCTGGATGTTGTTCTCCGGCTGTGCCTCGGTCAGGCCCAGCGAGTTGACCTGCACGCCGTAGCGGAACCGCCGCTGCTTCGGGTTCTGCACCCCGTAGCGCTCGCGGGTGATCTCGTCCCAGAGCGCGCCGAAGGCGCGCATCTTGGCGATCTCCTCGACGAAGCGCACCCCGGCGTTGACGAAGAAGGAGATCCGCTGCACGACGTCGCCCATGCGCTCGGCGGGCACCTGCCCGGAGTCGCGGACCGCGTCGAGCACGGCGACGGCGGTGGAGAGCGCGAAGCCGACCTCCTGCACCGGCGTCGCGCCGGCCTCCTGGAGGTGGTACGAGCAGATGTTCACCGGGTTCCAGCGCGGCATCTCGCGCAGCGTGTACGCCACGACGTCGGCGGTCAGCCGCAGCGACGCGGCCGGCGGGAAGATGTGGGTGCCCCGGGAGAGGTACTCCTTGATGATGTCGTTCTGCGTGGTGCCGGCGCAGCGGGACAGCTCCGCGCCCTGCTCGACGCCGACCGTGCCGTAGAGGGCGAGCAGCCACATCGCCGGCGCGTTGATGGTCATGGACGTGTTCATGTCGGCCAGCGGGATGCCGTCGAAGAGGGCCCGCATGTCGCCGAGGTGCGCCACCGGGACGCCCACCCGGCCCACCTCTCCGGCCGCGAGCTCGTGGTCGGGGTCGTAGCCGGTCTGCGTCGGCAGGTCGAAGGCGACCGACAGCCCGGTCTGCCCCTTCGCCAGGTTGCGGCGGAAGAGCGCGTTGGTCGCGGCGGCCGAGCTGTGCCCGGCGTAGGTGCGCATCACCCAGGGGCGGTCGCGTTCGGGCAGCCGGCCAGGGAGTGCCTTCTCGTCCATGGCGGGAGTCTAAGTTACCGTTCAGTCACCAGGGCTGTGGAAAACCACACAGCTCCATGGAGCGGAAACCCGGGTGCGAAGCGCCCGGCATGGGCGCGACCACCACACCCCGGCCGGCCCGCCGCCGTGGCCAGGTCGCACACTTGAAGGCATGCATGACGAGCTGGCGATCTCCGTGCGGGGGCTGCGCAAGGCGTACGGGGACAACGTCGCCGTCGCGGGCGTGGACCTCGACGTCCACCGCGGCGAGGTCTTCGCCCTCCTCGGCCCCAACGGCGCCGGCAAGACCACCACCGTCGAGATCCTGGAGGGCTACCGGCGGCGCGACGCCGGCGACGTCGACGTCCTCGGCAGCGACCCGGCCCGCCCGGCGCCGGACTGGCGCTCGCGGGTGGGCATCGTGCTCCAGGGCACCGGCGAGTTCGACGAGCTGACGGTCGCCGAGGTGGTGCGCCACTTCGCCGGCTTCTACGCCGACGCGGACGACCCCGACAAGGTCGTCGAGCGGGTCGGGCTGGCCGGCAAGGCGAAGGCCCGTACGCACACCCTCTCGGGCGGGCAGAAGCGCCGGCTCGACGTGGCGCTCGGCATCGTCGGCCGCCCCGAGCTGCTCTTCCTCGACGAGCCGACCACCGGATTCGACCCGGAGGCGCGCCGGGAGTTCTGGGAGCTGATCCGCGACCTGGCCGCCGCCGGCACCACCATCGTGCTCACCACCCACTACCTCGACGAGGCGGAGTCCCTCGCCGACCGGGTCGGCGTCATCGCGGGCGGCCGGGTGGTCGAGGTGGCCACGCCCGACCAGCTCGGCAACCGGCGCGAGGCCCTGGCGACGGTCTCCTGGCGTACGCCGGAGGGGGCGCGGCAGACGGCGGAGAGCGCGACGCCGACGGCGCTGGTGGCGGAGCTGGCCGCGCGCTTCGGCGGCGAGGTCCCGGGCCTGACGGTGACCCGGCCGACCCTGGAGGACATCTACCTGCGCATGATCGGACACCGATGACCACCACGACGAAGCCGGCCGCGCCGGCCACCACGGCGCCGGCCCGGCGGCCCGGCCCGGTCGCCCTCAGCCTGCGGCAGAGCCGGCTGGAGATCACCCAGTTCCTGCGCAGCCGGGAGTCCGTCGTCTTCACGATGGGCTTCCCGGTCATCATGATCCTGATCTTCGCGGCGATCTTCGACGACGAGATCGCCCCCGGGGTCAGCTACACGCAGTACTTCATCACCGGCATGATCGCCACCGGCCTGATGACCGTGAGCTTCCAGAACCTGGGCATCTGGATCCCGATCGAGCGGGACCGGGGCGTGCTCAAGCGCTACCGGGGCACGCCGATGCCGAAGTGGGTCTGGTTCGCCGGCAAGGTGATCATGGTGGTGGCGATCGGCATCGCCGAGACGGTGCTGCTGCTCGCGGTCTCGGTGGCGCTGTTCGACCTGGAGCTGCCCGGCACCGCCGCGAAGTGGCTGACCTTCGGCTGGGTGTCGGTGCTCGGCGTCACCGCCTGCACCCTGTGCGGCATCGCCATCTCGTCGCTGGCCCGCACCGCCCGCAGCGGCTCGGCGGTCGTCACGCCGGTCGCGCTGGTGCTCCAGTTCATCTCCGGGGTGTTCTTCGTCTTCACCGAGCTGCCGACGTGGATGCAGCAGGTGGCGGCGCTCTTCCCGCTGAAGTGGATGTGCCAGGGCCTGCGCTCGGTCTTCCTGCCGGACGCCTTCGGCGCCCGCGAGCCCGGCGGCTCGTTCGAGCTGGACCGGGTCGCCCTGGTGCTCGTGGCCTGGTGCGTGATCGGCCTGGTGCTCTGCCTGACCACGTTCCGCTGGACGACCAAGCGCGACGGCTGAGCCGGACGGGGGCGGGTCACCGCCCCCGTCCGCCGCGCCGACTCAGTACGTGTAGAAGCCCTTGCCGCTCTTGCGGCCCAGGTCGCCGGCGGTGACCATGCGCTGGAGCAGCTCCGGCGGGAAGAACTTCTGGTCCGCGGTGTCGGTGTGGATGTTCTTCGTGGCGTGCATGAGCACGTCCACGCCGGTCAGGTCGGCGGTGGCCAGCGGGCCCATGGCGTGGCCGAAGCCGAGCCGGCAGGCGGTGTCCAGGTCCTCTGCCGAGACCACGCCCGCCTCGACCAGCTTGACGGCCTCGACGAGCAGGGCCGAGATCAGCCGGGTGGTGACGAAGCCCGCGATGTCCCGATTGACCACCACGACGGTCTTGCCGATCTCCTCGGCGAACGTCTTCGCCGCCGCCAGCGTCGCGTCGCTGGTCTTGTAGCCGCGCACCAGCTCGCAGAGCTTCATCATCGGCACCGGCGAGAAGAAGTGGGTGCCGACGACCGCCTCCGGACGCCCGGTCACCGCGGCGATCTGCGTCACCGGGATGGCCGAGGTGTTGGTCGCGAGCACCACGTCGGCCTTGCAGATCTTGTCCAGCGCGCGGAACACCTCGTGCTTGATCTCCAGCCGCTCGAAGACCGCCTCGACCACGATGTCCGCGTCGGCAGCCGCCTCCAGCTCGGTGGTCGGGGTGATCCGGGCCAGGGTCGCCTCGACGTCGGACGCCTCGATCTTCCCCTTCTCGGCGAACTTCTCCAGCGACTTCCGGATCCCGGCCATGCCGCGCCCGGTGGCCGCGTCGTCCAGGTCCCGCAGGGTCACCTGCCAGCCCGCCTGCGCCGCCACCTGGGCGATGCCCGAACCCATCAGCCCGGCACCGACGACCGCGAGTCGACCCGCCATCTCTATCTCCCTCGCCTGTTGGAGTGTCTGTCAGCACCCTAGTCGGCGAGCCTGAACGAGCGCTAAGGCGTGTGGCCGGGGCGACGGCTCCAGGCGCGCTCCCCCGGCCCCGCAGCCGAGGTGTCGGGCGGGGGCGCGGCGGCTCAGATGGTCAGGTCCGGCTCCTCCGGGGCGGTGCCGCGCTCCACCTCGACGCCCAGCGCGCGCAGGTCGGCGGCGAAGTCCGGATAGCCCCGGTCCACGTGGTGCACGTGGGAGACCTCGGTGACCCCCTCGGCGCGGAGCCCGGCGATGATCAGGCCGGCGCCGGCCCGGATGTCGGTGGCGCGTACGGGCGCGCCGGAGAGCACCTCCCGGCCCCGGACCACCGCGTGGTGACCGTCGGTCTTGATGTCCGCGCCCAGCCGCATCATCTCGTTGGCGAACATGAACCGCCCGTCGAAGATGTTCTCGGTGATCAGGGAGGCCCCGTCGCTGACCGCGGCCAGCCCGATCGCCATCGGCAGCAGGTCGGTGGCGAAGCCCGGGTACGGCAGCGTGACGACGTCCACCGCCTTCGGGCGGTCGTCCATCCGGATCCGGAACGCGTCGCCCCGGGTCTCCACCAGGCCCCCGGCCGAGACCAGCTTGTCGAGCGCCACCTCCAGGAACGCCGGCTCCACCCCGGTGACGGTGACGTCCCCCCGGGTCATCGCCGCGCCGAACGCCCAGGTGCCCGCCACGATCCGGTCCCCCACCGTGGCGTGCCGCACCGGCCGCAGCCCCGGCACCCCCTCGATGCGCAGGGTGGAGGTGCCGGCGCCGGAGATCCGGGCGCCCATCTGGTTGAGCATGGTGCAGATGTCGACGATCTCCGGCTCACGGGCGGCGTTCTCGATGAGGCTCGGCCCCCGGGCCAGCACCGCCGCCATGACCAGGTTCTCCGTCGCCCCCACGCTGGGGAAGTCGAGCACGATCTCCGCGCCGTGCAGCCCGTGCGGCGCCGACGCGATCACGAAGCCGTGCTCGCCGGAGATCTCGGCGCCCATCCGGGTCAGCCCGGAGACGTGCATGTCCAGGCCCCGCGAGCCGATGGCGTCCCCGCCCGGGTGGGCCACCCGCACGTACCCCCGGCGGGCCAGCAGGGGGCCCAGCACGCAGATCGAGGCGCGCAGCCGGCGTACGAGGTCGTAGTCCGCCTCGGCGCCGGGCTGCTCCGGCACGTCGATGACCACCGACCGCGAGCGGGCCACCCCGTCGTACGCGACCATCGGGTCGACGGGGTCGTCGGCGTCGAAGTGCACGCCGCAGCCGAGCCGGCGGAGCACCTCGCCCATGATCGCGATGTCGGTGATCCGGGGCACGTTGGTGATCACGCTGCGGCCCGGGGCGAGCAGCGCGGCGGCCATCAGCTTCAGTGCCGAGTTCTTGGCGCCGACGACGTGCACCGTGCCGGCCAGGCGCGCGTCGCCGCGTACCCGGATGACGTCGAGATCGCTGACCGCCGGGTCACCGGCGTCGCCGGGCCCCACCCCGGCCGTCCGGACGGCGGTGCCGCCCGGGCGCTCCGGGATCGTCAGGTCCGGTATCCGTAGGCTGTGCGTCATGGCCGTCCACCTCACGCGCATCTACACCAAGGCCGGCGATGCCGGCATGACCAGGCTGAGCAACAACGAGCAGGTGCCGAAGACCGATCCGCGCATCTCCGCGTACGCGGACGTCGACGAGTGCAACGCCGCGATCGGCGTTGCGCTCGCCCTGGGGCAGCTCGACGACGGGCTGCGGGCCGTCCTGGCGTCGATCCAGAACGACATGTTCGACGTGGGCGCCGACCTGGCCACCCCGGTCGAGCCCGACCCGAAGTACCCGCCGCTGCGGGTCACCGAGGCGTACGTCGAGCGTCTGGAGGGCTGGTGCGACGAGTACAACGCACGCCTGAGCAAGCTCGACTCCTTCATCCTCCCCGGCGGCACCGCGGGTGCGGCGCTGCTGCACGTGGCGCGGACGGTCGCCCGGCGCGCCGAGCGGGCGGCGTGGGCCCTGGTCGCGCACGACCCTGATCGGACCAGCTCGCTCCCGGCAAAGTATCTCAACCGGCTCTCCGACCTGCTCTTTATCCTGTCAAGAACGGCAAATCCGGATGGAGATGTGCTATGGGTGCCCGGCGGTAACCGCTGACCACCCGTCGCCCGTGCCCACCGGATGTCCCGGTGGGCACGCTGCACCACACCGAGGTCTGGGTACCCGATCTTCCCGGACCGTCATCCCCGCGCCGGCGGTCCAGACACCCACGCCGCCTACCTCACCGACGACCAGGGGTTAGTTCAGCGGGTCACCTGACGAGACCGGTAACGGTGCAGGTGGTGTAAGAGTGCGCCGGACCGCGGACGGTGCGACGGCAGGGGTTTCCGGTAGCCCGCCCGCGGAGGGATCAAGCCTGACCGCCCGGAGCGGATGGGCTCCCCGGAGACCCCCAAGGACGAGGGACGTCAGGCTGCGGGCCAGTCCTGGGAGGCCAGACGCGGCGAGACCGCCCCCGGAGGGGCGGCCTCGAGCCAGGAGAGGAACCCGGTGACGGTCGACCGGGCCATCGCGATCTCCACCGGAGCGTGGTTGCTCGTACAGCGGAGGATGACCCAGTCGGCGGGCATCGAGAGGGGCTCCTGCCCCTCGGGGAGCCGCCGCCGCTCGACGGCCAGCTCCTTGCGGGAGAGCACCCGGGTGGGGCGGATGGCGAAGCTGAACAGCCGGTACCAGCGGAGTTCGTCGCCGACGAAGCGGCCGAAGCCGGGAGACCAGCCTCGGCCGTCGAGCATCGTGGAGGTCCGGACGCCGAGCCGGATGATGCCCCCGCTACGGGTGACGACGGCCCGCCGGGCGAAGAGGATCAGAAGTGCGCCGAGGATGACGGCGACGCCGATTCCGATCCCTTCGACGATCTCCATCGGCGTTTCGGCTCAGTGGCTCTGCGCGGCGGAGACCGGGGTGGCGCTCTCGGCCAGGACGGTGACGCCCTCACCGGTCACCGACAGGAAGCCGCCGGCCACCTCGTAGGAGACCTGCTCACCGCCGGGGAGCTTGATGCGCACCTGGCCGGGCTCGGCAAGCTGGCCGAGCAGGGGCGCGTGCCCCGCCAGCACACCCAGCTCGCCCTCGGTCGTGCGGGCGACGACCATCTCGGCCTCGCCGGACCAGACCTTCTCCTCGACGGCTACGAGCTCGACGTGAAGCTGCTTTGCCACGCTGTCTCCTTGCTGCGGCGGCGGATTGTCAAAAGTCTAGTCGTGCCGCCGACCCGCCCCCAACGCGGGTGGCGAGACCTGCGCCACGGCTACTTGGCCTTGTTCTGGAAGTCCGGGTGCTCGAGCAGGAACGCGTCCAGCTGCCCCTTCTGCAGGGCGGCGAAGAAGTCGTCCACGGCGGGCTGGAACTTCTCGCCCTGGTACTTGCCGTTCTCGACGACCGAGCCGCCCGGCAGCTTGATCATCTGGATCGTCTCCGGGCGGATGTCCTTGAGCGCCAAACCGAAGTCGACCACGCTGTTGCCCCGGCCGCTGAAGATCAGCGACTGCCCGGCCGCCCGCAGCACCCGGTCCAGCTTGACCGGGTTGGTCACCACGTCGGCGCTGAGCGCCTGACCGGCCATGGCCTTGACGAACTGCTGCTGGTGGCGCTGCCGACCGTAGTCGCCGTCGGGGACACCGTTCTTCGGGTAACGCTGGCGGACGTAGTCGAGCGCCTGCCAGCCGTTGAGGTGCTGGTTGCCCTTCTTGTAGACCGCCTGCGGGCCGACGTAGCCCTCGCCGTTGGGGTTGCCCTTGCGGTGCTTGCCGTCCGGCTCGCGGTGCTCGGAGCGCACCTCGCGTTCGATGTACATGTCGACGCCGCCCATCGCGTCGACGATCTTCTTGAAGCCGTTGAAGTTGATGATCGCGCCAGCGTCGAAGCGCTTGATGCCGGTGACGTTCTGCACGGTGGTGGCCAGCAGCTCGAAGCCGCGCGCGGCGTCCGGGTTGCCGCCGGGCACCCGGCTGCCGTACGACATCGCGGCGTTGAGCTTGTCGGTGCCGCCCCTGAACTCCGCCCGGCTGAACTCGGGGATCTCCACGAGGAGGTCGCGCGGCATCGAGAAGAGGTAGGCGCGGTCCATCTCGGCCGGCACGTGCAGCACCATCACCGAGTCGGCCAGGGGCGGCATCTCCGGGTTGCGCGGGTCGATGCCCACCAGCAGGATGTTGAGCGGGCCCTTGATGTCGCTCTTGCGCTCCTTCGCCCCGGCCGCCTGGTCGCCGAAGAGGTCGGCCTTGCCCACGGCCCCCTCGTAGCGGGCCATCAACGCCTCGGCGCCGACCAGCACCGCGCCGCTGAGCAGCATCAGGACGGCACCGAAGACGGTGCACACCCGGGCCCAGCGCGGCACCCCCGACCACCTGGACGGTTTGCCGCCGGCCTTGTCGGCCTTACCCACGATCATCTCCGTTCGTCACGCCCACGATCAGGAGACGGGCGCATGCAGCCGATTCGTTGCGGACCGACGCCCACGCGGTGAGTGGGCGGATCGACGGTACCTCGCGTGCGACATGATCGCCGAGCACGCGGAACCGGGCAACGGTGATGATAGGGCCCGAAGATGAACGAAAGGCCGCCCCGGCGTTGCCGGGGCGGCCTTTCCTCAGGACCGACAGGTCAGCCCTTCATCAGCTCCGCAGCCTTGCGCTCCAGGTCCTCCAGGCCACCGCACATGAAGAAGGCCTGCTCGGGGAAGTGGTCGTACTCGCCCTCGCTGATCTTCTTGAAGGCCTCGATGGTCTCCTGGATCGGGACCGTCGAGCCCGGCACGCCGGTGAACTGCTCCGCCGCGTAGGTGTTCTGCGACAGGAAGCGCTCGATACGCCGCGCGCGCTGCACGGTGATCTTGTCTTCCTCGGAGAGCTCCTCGATACCGAGGATGGCGATGATGTCCTGCAGGTCCTTGTACTTCTGCAGGATCCGCTTCACCTCGGTCGCCACCGCGAAGTGCTCGGCGCCGACGAACTCCGGGGCGAGGATCCGGGACGAGGACGCCAGCGGGTCCACGGCCGGGTAGATGCCCTTGTCGGAGATCGACCGCTCCAGGTTGGTGGTCGCGTCGAGGTGGGCGAACGTGGTGGCCGGGGCGGGGTCGGTGTAGTCGTCCGCCGGCACGTAGATCGCCTGCATCGAGGTGATGGCCTGGCCCCGGACGGAGGTGATCCGCTCCTGGAGCTCGCCCATCTCGTCGGCCAGGGTCGGCTGGTAACCCACCGCGCTCGGCATGCGGCCGAGCAGGGTGGAGACCTCCGAACCAGCCTGGGTGAAGCGGAAGATGTTGTCGATGAAGAGCAGCACCTCCTGCTTCTTGACGTCGCGGAAGTACTCCGCCATGGTCAGCGCGGAGAGGGCGACCCGCAGCCGGGTGCCCGGCGGCTCGTCCATCTGGCCGTAGACCAGCGCGGTCTTGTCGATGACGCCGGACTCGGTCATCTCGGCGATGAGGTCGTTGCCCTCGCGGGTGCGCTCACCCACGCCGGCGAAGACCGAGGTACCACCGAAGTTCCGGGCGACACGGGTGATCATCTCCTGGATGAGCACCGTCTTGCCGACGCCGGCACCGCCGAACAGGCCGATCTTGCCACCCTTGACGTACGGGGCGAGCAGGTCGATGACCTTGATGCCGGTCTCCAGCATCTCGGTCTTCGGCTCCAGGTCCGCGAAGGCCGGGGCCTTGCGGTGGATGCCCCAGTGGTCGTCGGGCTGGAGCGTCTCGCCCTCGGTCAGGTTGAGGCACTCGCCGATCGCGTTGAACACGTGGCCCTTGACCGTGTCGCCCACCGGAACGGTGATCGGCGAACCGGTGTCGCGCACCTCGGTGCCGCGGACCAGGCCGTCGGTCGGCTGCATCGAGATGGCGCGGACCATGTTGTCACCCAGGTGCTGGGCGACCTCCAGGGTCAGCGTCTTCTCGCCGCCCGAGAGCGTCACGTCCACGTGCAGGGCGTTGAACAGGGCCGGCATGGCGTCGCGCGGGAACTCGGCGTCGACGACCGGGCCGATGACCCGGACCACGCGACCCGTGGCCGTCTTGGTCTCTACAGGGGCAGTCATCACACTTCACTTCCCGACGCGGCCAGCGCGTTCGCGCCGCCGACGATCTCGCTGATCTCCTGGGTGATCCCGGCCTGGCGGGCCGAGTTCATCTCACGCGTGTACTTCTCGATCATCTCTTCGGCGTTGTCGGTGGCGCTCTTCATCGCCCGCCGACGGGCCGCCGACTCGCTCGCCGCCGACTCCAGCAACGCCGCGTAGATCCGCGTGTTGATGTACTTCGGCAGCAGCGCGTCGAGCAGCGCCTCCGCGTCCGGCTCGAACTCGTAGGCCGGCAGCGCACCCTCGGCGCGCGGCCGGTCCTCCACCTGCATGGGGCCGATGACCTTGGCGACCGGGGTCTGGGTCATCAGGGAGTGGAACTCGGTGTAGACGATGTGCAGCTCGTCGATGCCGAGCACCCCGTCCGCCCCGGCGCCGCCGTCGACGTCGTCCGCGCCGGCGGTGAACGCCTTGATCAGCGTCTCGCCCACCGCGCGGGCGTCGGCGAAGGTCGGCTGCTCCGAGAACCCGGTCCAGTTCGCCTCGATCGGCCGGTCGCGGAACCGGAAGAACCCGACGCCCTTGCGCCCGATGACGTAGAGCACCGGCTCCTTGCCGTCGGCCCGCAGCCGGGCGATCAGCGACTCGGCCATCTTGATGGCGTTGGAGCTGTAACCACCGGCGAGGCCACGGTCGGAGGTGACCAGCAGGACGCCCGCCCGCCGCACCTGCGGACGCGGGGTGAGCAGCGGGTGGTCGATCTGCGCGTTGGACGCCAGCGCCGTGAGCACACCGGTGACGGCCTGGGCGTACGGCAGGGACGCCTCCACCCGGGCCTGGGCCTTGGCGATCCGGCTCGTCGCCACGAGCTCCATCGCCTTGGTGATCTTCTTCATCCCCTTCGCCGAGCGGATCCGTTGACGAAGAACGCGTACCTGGGCCGCCATGGATCAGCCCTTACTGGTTCTCGGCCGGGCGGTCGCCCGCGCCGTCCCGGTAGCGGGTCACCGTCTCGCGGTTCTCGTCGCCCTCCAGCGGCGAGGCCGGGGCCTCGTTGATCCGCCGCTCGTCCTCCTTGCCGAGGAAGACCTGCTTGAAGTCGGCGATGGCGGAGTCGAGCGAGCCGATGATGTCGTCGTTCCACTGGTGGTCGGCGATGGCGGCCAGCACGCCCTCGTGCTTGTGGCGCAGGTACTGGAGGAACTCCGACTCGAAGCGGCGGATCTCCCCGACCGGGATGTCGTCGAGCTTGCCCTCGGTGCCGGCCCAGACCGAGACGACCTGCTCCTGCACCGGGAAGGGCGAGTAGTTCGCCTGCTTGAGCAGCTCGACCAGGCGGGCGCCGCGGTCCAGCTGGGCGCGGGAGGTCTTGTCCAGGTCGGAGGCGAAGGCGGCGAACGCCTCCAGCTCGCGGAACTGGGCCAGGTTGAGCCGCAGCGAACCGGCGACCTTCTTCATCGGCTTCACCTGTGCGGCGCCACCGACCCGGGAGACCGAGGTGCCGACGTTGATGGCCGGCCGGACGCCCTGGTTGAACAGGTCGGTCTCCAGGAAGATCTGGCCGTCGGTGATGGAGATGACGTTGGTCGGGATGAAGGCCGAGATGTCGTTGGCCTTCGTCTCGATGATCGGCAGGCCGGTCATCGAGCCGCCGCCCAGCTCGTCGGAGAGCTTCGCGCAGCGCTCCAGCAGGCGGGAGTGCAGGTAGAAGACGTCACCCGGGTACGCCTCGCGGCCCGGCGGGCGACGCAGCAGCAGGGACACGGCGCGGTACGCCTCGGCCTGCTTGCTCAGGTCGTCGAAGACGATGAGGACGTGCTTGCCGCCGTACATCCAGTGCTGCCCGATCGACGAGCCGGTGTAGGGGGCGAGGTACTTGAAGCCGGCCGGGTCGGAGGCCGGGGAGGCGACGATGGTGGTGTACTCCATCGCGCCCGCCTCCTCCAGGACGCCCTTGATCGAGGCGATCGTGGAGGCCTTCTGGCCGATGGCGACGTAGATGCAGCGGACCTGCTTCTTCGGGTCGCCGGAGCGCCAGTTGTCCCGCTGGTTGAGGATGGTGTCCAGCGCGACGGTGGTCTTGCCGGTCTTCCGGTCGCCGATGATCAGCTGACGCTGGCCGCGGCCGATCGGGGTCATGGCGTCGACGGCCTTGAGACCGGTCTGCAGCGGCTCGTCGACGGACTGCCGGGACATCACGTTCGGGGCCTGGAGCTCCAGCTCGCGGAAGCCCTCGTTGGCGATGTCGCCGAGCCCGTCGATCGGCTGGCCGAGCGCGTTGACCACGCGGCCGAGGAAGGCGTCGCCGACCGGCACGGAGAGCACCCGGCCGGTGCGCTTGACGCGCTGGCCCTCTTCGAGCTTGGCGGAGTCACCGAGAACGACGACACCGATCTCCCGGACGTCGAGGTTCAGCGCCACACCCAGGGTGCCGTCCTCGAACTCCAGGAGCTCGTTGGTCATGGTCGAGGGAAGACCCTCGACGTGGGCGATGCCGTCGCCGGTGTCGGCGACGGTGCCGACCTCCTCGCGGGAGAGTTCGGACGAGTAGGAGGAGACGTAGCGCTCCAGGGCGCCGCGGATCTCCTCCGTCGAGATGGTCAGCTCGGCCATCCTCTGCTTCCTTAAGTATCAGGGGCCCGGGATACCTAGTACCGACCGGTCCGAATGGCGTCTATGTCACAGGCACTGGGCGGCGCTGCCGCCTCAGCGCTTCGCGAGCGCGTTACGGCTCTCGTTGAGGCGGCGCAGGACGGTGCCGTCGTACAGGTCGGAGCCGACCCGCACACTGACGCCACCGAGAACCGAGGGGTCCACCGTCTGCTTGACGGAAACCTCTCGACCGTATATCGCGGAGAGACTGGCACCCAACCGGCGCTCCTCCTCCTCACTCAACGGGGCCGCGGCGGTCACGTACGCCACCTGCCGGTCCCGCCGCTCGGCGGCCAGCTCGACCAGCCGGCTGAGCGCACCGGAGAGGTTGCGTCCACCGAAACCGGCGAGCGCGACCCCGACGAGGTAGCCGGTGATCGGCCGGGCCTTGCCGGCGAGCAGCTGGTCGACCAGCGTGGCCCGCCGGACGGCCGGGACGGTCGAGTCGGAGAGCGTGCTGGACAGCTCCGGCGAACCGGCGACGACCTGCCCGAAGCGGAACAGCTCGTCCTCGACCTCGCCCAGTTCGCCCGCGGAGTCGGCGCCGGCCAGGAGAGCGTCGACGCCCAACCGCTCGGCGGCGTCGAGCAGCTCCGAGGGCGCCGACCAACGGCCGGCTACCAGCGAGGCGATCAGGTCCAGCGCCTCGGCGTCGACCTTGCCGCGCAGCAGCTCGCCGAGCAACCCGGCACGGTCGGCACCGCTGCGGGCCGGGTCGGAGAGCGCCCGGCGCAGCCGCGGCTCGCGCCGCAGCAGGTCGGCGACGGAGAGGATGGCGTCGGCGGTGGTGGCCACCGCCGACGGCTCCGCACCGCGGACGTACGCGTCGAGGCGCTCGGCCGCGACCTTGTACGACTCCCGGCTGGCGGCCTGCATCAGCGGGCCCCCGCGCTCTCGAGGTTGCTCAGGAACCGGTCGACGGTGCCCTTGCGACGCGCCTCGTCGGCGAGGGACTCCCCGACGATCTTGCTGGCCAGGTCGACCGCGATCGTGCCGACCTCCGTGCGCAGCTCGCGCACGATGGTGGCCCGCTCGGCGGCGAGCTGCTCCTTGCCGGCGGCGATGATCCGGTCGGACTCCTCCCGCGCCTTGGCGAGGATGTCCTGGCGGATGCCCTCGGCGTCGGCCCGGGCGTCGTCCCGGATCCGCGCTGCCTCGGTACGCACCTCGGCGAGCTGGGCCCGGTACTGCTCGAGCACCTGGTTGGCCTCGGCCTGAGCGGCCTCGGCCCGCTTGAGCCCGCCCTCGATGGCGTCGACCCGCGCCTGGTACATCGCCTCCATGCGGGGCATGACGAACTTCAGCAGGACGAAGCAGAGCAGGGCGAAGGCGATGGTCCCGACGACCATCTCCTGCCAGATGGGCAGGATCGGGTTGTGCTCCACACCTTCTGCGGCGATGAACATGTCAGACCTCCGGGTCGGGAGAAAGCTCTCGTCAGCCGCCGACGGCGAAGGCGAGCACCAGGCCGAAGAGCGCGAGCGCCTCGACCAGGGCGAAGCCCAGGATCAGCCAGGTGCGGTTGTAGCCGGCGGACTCCGGCTGGCGCGCGCTCGACTGGATGTAGGCCGCGAAGACCAGGGCGACACCGATACCGGGGCCGATGGCGGCGAGGCCGTAGCCGATGGTGTTGACGCTACCGCCGATCTCGGCAAGAACAGTCATTGCGGGTATTCCTCCTGTTCGACGCGTGAGGTCTCACGCGTACGCGGGTCGGTACCAGAAGCTTGGTCGGGCCGGGTGGCCCGCCGAGCCCGATCAGTGCTCGTCGGCGAGCGAACTTCCGATGTAGTTCGCGCTCAGCGTGACGAAGACGTAGGCCTGCAGCACGGCGACCAGCACCTCGAAGAAGGCCATCACGATCGCCATCAGGAAGGAGAAGATCGAGGTCACCTGGACGAAAAGGCTGCTCGAGTTGAGCATCACGAAGCCGCCGATGGTGAAGACCAGCAGCAGCAGGTGGCCGGCGAACAGGTTGGCGAAGAGCCGCAGCGCCAGCGTGACGGGCCGGACGATGAACGTCTGCATGAACTCGATCGGGATCAGCAGGATGTGCATGGGCCACGGCACGTTCGGGATGATCAGGCTCATCTTGAGGTACTTGCCGAGGCCGTGCTTACGGGCGCCGATGTAGAGGTACATCACGTAGGAGATCGCCGCGAGCACGATGGGGAACGCGATGTGCGAGTTCGGCGAGATCTGCAGACCGGGCACGATGGCGAAGAGGTTGGTCAGCACGATGAAGCTGAACAGCACCGTGAAGTAGGGCGCGAAGCGGATGCCCGCGTTGCCCATCTGCTCACGGGCGATGTTGTCCCGGACCAGGCCGTAGACCGACTCCGCGTACCACTGGGCCTTGCCGGGGACCAGCTTGGGCTTCCGGTAGGCGAGCATGAAGAAGACGATCAGCAGCGCGACCGCGAGCCAGATCATGATCCCGAACTTGGTGACCCAGGGGCCAGCCACGTCCGGCGGGTAGAAATCTCCGACGCTGGGGGGCCAGGGAAGCCCCTCGGCGGCGACGAGCTGTCCACTCACCGTGTCATCCTCCGCACTCGACAGACCCGGGCGTGCTGGCACTCAAGCACTGAGCCTCTTCATGATCAGGTAAATCGCTCCGGCCGCGCCGAAGATCATGCCGAGGGCGACCCCGACGCCGGTTCGCAGATCGAGAAGTCGCTCCGCCAACCACCCGAGGAAGCCCCACACCACGATGCCGGCGAGTAGGTAGCCCAGAACGGCCCCTGCCGCGCCTTCCGACGAAGGGTCGTCGGACCTGCGGGGGTGTGGGTCTTCGGCCATGACGTGGCGAACAATATCAGCAGGCACGCGCGGGAGTGTGCGGCACCCCCCACACTGCGGACAGCGTGCGGGCCGTGGTGCGGGCGCGAAAGTCGTTGGTCAGGTTACTCCCGTGCGGCCCGCGGCGGCAGCCCGAAATGCCGGACGCAGATCCGACAGAACGCTCACTCACCGCGTCGCTCGAATGTGGGCAGCGGCGAGCGCATGGCCCAGGTGAGATGGGCGCCGGTCCAGACCACCACGGCCGCGATGATCGCCACCCCCATGTCCGGCAGGCCGGGCCAGCCGGTGGCCGCCACGGCGGCCATCGCCACCCCGAGCACCACGATCTTGGTGGCGTAGGTGACCAGCCCCACCGACATGATCATCCGTGGATTGACGGCGTCGGCCCAGGCCACCGAGACGCCGGAGACCAGGTAGCTGACGACGACCAGCGCGATCCCGGCGGCCACGCCGGCCGCGCCGGTGCCGCCGCGCAGCACCGCCGCGGTCGGCACCGCGACCAGCGCGAGCACCCCGCAGGCCAGCAGCGGCAGGCGCAGGTGCGGCAGCCGGGCCCGGATGGCGCCGGGCTCGCCCGCGCGCGGCTCGCTCATCGGGGGTACGCCGGGAAGGCGGCGACCAGCCCGGCGACCTCGCCGGCGATCCCGGCGAGGGTGTCGGCGCCGCCCGGGGCGGCGGGATCGGTGCGTACGGCGCGGGCGATCAGCGAGGCGACCTGGCGCATCTCCGGCTCGCGCATGCCCTGGGTGGTGACGCTCGGGGTGCCCACCCGGATACCCGAGGCGACCATCGGCTTCTGCGGGTCGTACGGGATCGCGTTCTTGTTCAGGGTGATGGTGGCGGCGTCGCAGCGCGCCTCGGCGTCGGCGCCGGTGACCCCGACCTCGCGCAGGTCCACCAGGGCGAGGTGGGTGTCGGTGCCCCCGGAGACCGGGCGCATCCCCTCGTCGGCCAGCCCGGCGGCCAGCGCCCGGGCGTTGGCCACCACCCGCTCGGCGTAGGCCCGGAACTCGGGCTGGGCGGCCTCGCGCAGCGCGACCGCCTTCGCGGCCACCGCGTGCATCAGCGGGCCGCCCTGGGTGAACGGGAAGACCGCCTTGTCGATGCGCTGGGCCAGCGACTCCCGGCACAGGATCATGCCGCCGCGCGGCCCGCGCAGCACCTTGTGCGTGGTGGCGCAGACGACGTCGGCGTGCGGCACCGGCGACGGTACGGCCTGCCCGGCGACCAGCCCGATGAAGTGCGCGGCGTCGACCATCAGGTACGCCCCGACCTCGTCGGCGATCTCGCGGAACCGCGCGAAGTCGATCAGGCGCGGGTACGCCGTCGCGCCACAGATGATCATCTTGGGACGGTGGGCCCGGGCGAGGTCCCGCACCTCGTCGTAGTCGATCAACTCGGTGTCCGGCCGGACGGTGTAGCCGACGGTGTGGAACCACTTGCCGGAGAAGTTCACCCGGCTGCCGTGGGTCAGGTGGCCGCCGTGCGGCAGGTCCATGGCGAGCACCGTGTCCCCCGGCTGGACCAGCGCCCCGTACGCGGCCAGGTTGGCGCTCGCCCCGGAGTGCGGCTGGAGGTTGGCGTGCTCGGCGCCGAAGAGCTCCTTCGCCCGCGCGATGCCGATCTCCTCGGCCCGGTCGACCTCGGCGCAGCCGCCGTAGTAGCGCCGGCCCGGGTAGCCCTCGGCGTACTTGTTGGTCAGGGTGGAGCCGAGCGCGGCCAGCACGGCCGGCGAGGTGAGGTTCTCGCTGGCGATCAGTTGCAGGCCGCCCCGGAGCCGGTCCAGCTCGCCGAGCACCACCCCGGCGATCTCCGGGTCGGTCGTGCGGAGCTGGTCGAAGTCCGGCCCCCAGAAGGTGCTCGTCTCAGTAGCCACAGCGCCAGAGTCTATTGGGCCGCACACTGGAGACCGTGAGATGCCTGGTCACGGGAGCGACGGGTTACATCGGCGGGCGCCTGGCGCCCCGACTGCTGGCCGAGGGGCACACGGTGCGGTGCCTGGCCCGCAAGGCGGGACGGCTGCGGGACGTGCCGTGGGCGGTACGGACGGAGATCGTCGAGGGCGACCTGCGCAGGCCGGAGACGCTGCCCGCCGCGTTCGCGGGCGTGGACGTCGCGTACTACCTGGTGCACTCGCTCGGCCAGGCCGGCTTCGAGGCCGCCGACCGCGAGGCCGCCACCCGGTTCGCCGAGGCCGCGCGCGCCGCGGGCGTACGCCGGATCGTCTACCTGGGCGGGCCGGAGCCGGCGGCGGACCGGGAGGTCCCGTCGGCGCACCTGCGCTCGCGGGCCGAGGTGGGGCGGATCCTGCTCGACAGCGGGGTGCCGACGGCCGTGCTGCGGGCCGCGGTGATCATCGGCTCGGGGTCGGCCTCGTTCGAGATGCTGCGCTACCTGACCGAGCGGCTGCCGGCCATGGTCACCCCGCGCTGGGTCCGCAACCGGATCCAGCCGATCGCCGTCCGCGACGTGCTGCGCTACCTGGCCGGCTGCGCCGAGCTGCCGCCGGAGGTCAACCGCGCCTTCGACATCGGCGGGCCGGACATCCTCACCTTCCAGGACATGATGCAGCGGTACGCGCGGGTGGCCGGGCTGCGCCGGCGCGTCATCGTGCCGGTGCGACCGCTGACGCCGTCGCTCTCCTCGCACTGGGTCGGGCTCATCACCCCGGTGCCGAACGCCATCGCCCGGCCGTTGGTGGAGAGCCTGGTCCACGAGGCCGTCGCCCACGAGCACGACATCGCGCGGTACGTGCCGGACCCGCCCGAGGGGCTGACCAGCTTCGACCAGGCGGTCGCGCTGGCCCTGTCGAAGGTGCGCGACGGCGAGGTGGAGACCCGCTGGTCGACCGCGAGCGGGCCCGACGCGCCGGCCGAGCCGCTGCCCAGCGACCCCGAGTGGTCCGGCGGCACCGCCTACACCGACGTCCGCGAACGGGCGGTGCACGCGCCGCCGGAGGACCTGTGGCGGGTCATCGAGGGCGTCGGCGGCGAGCACGGCTGGTACTCGTTCCCGCTGGCCTGGACGGTCCGGGGCTGGCTGGACCGGCTGATCGGCGGCGTGGGGCTGCGCCGTGGCCGGCGCGACCCGCACCGCCTCCAGGTCGGCGAGGCGCTGGACTTCTGGCGGGTGGAGGAGATCGTGCCCGGCGAGCTGCTGCGGCTGCGCGCCGAGATGCGGCTGCCGGGCCGGGCCTGGCTGGAGATGCGCGTGCTCCCCGGCGACGACGGCGGCAGCCGCTACCAGCAGCGGGCCGTGTTCCTGCCGCGCGGGCTGCCCGGGCACGCCTACTGGGGATCCGTCGCGCCCTTCCACGCGGTGGTCTTCGGCGGGATGGCCCGCAACATCGCCCGCCAGGCGGAGCAGGAGGCCCACCGGCCCGCCGCCTTCCTGCGCCGCTGAGGGCGCCCCCGCGCCGGATCTGGGCCGCCCGCCGGGGCGCCCGGTTCGGCAGCCGCACCCGCCGGGGCGGGCACGGCTGCGCGGGCGGGCGGGCTCAGTTGCCGGCGCGGGCGCCGGTGAGCTGGAAGGCGGTCGCCTCGCTGGGCGGCACGAAGTCGCGCACCGGCTCGTCGCGCAGCGCGAAGGAGAGCACCTCCCCCACCGCCTCGACCAGCTGCCTCTGCACCCGCTGGCCGACCGCGTCGCCCGGGTCGTCGGGGTTGGCGGCGATCGAGGCGACCGCGAGCTGCGGGGTGAAGGCGACCACGGTCTCCGTCGCGTACCCGTCCGAGCTGCCCGTCTTGCCCGCCACCGGCCGGCCGAGCTGCCGGTGCAGCCCCTCGGCGGTGCCGCGGTCGCACTCCCGGTACATCGACTGGTCGCCGACCGGGCAGCGGGCCGCGTCGGCCGCCGCCCGGGCCACGTCCACGTCGACCGCCTGGCGGCAGTTCGGCTGCGCGGCGGCCACCGGCCGGCCGGCGGCGTCGGCGATCGAGACGACCGGCAGCGGCGCGCACCACGAGCCCTCGGCCGCCACCGCCGCGTACGCGCCGGCCAGGTCGAGCGGGGTGGTGGCGGAGACGCCGAGGGTGAACGGTCCCCATTCGCGCGCCCCGTGGCGGGCCAGCCGCGCGTCGTCCTCGGAGCGGAAGACGATGCCGAGCCGCTCGGCCATCTCCACCACCCGGTCCGCGCCGACCCGCTCGGTCAGCCAGGCGAAGTACGTGTTGACCGACTCGCCGAAGGCGGTCCACATGGTGTGCCGGCCGTCCATCGAGGCGCTGGCGTTGCGCGGGCACCAGTATCCGTCGCAGCTCGCCGTCGCCTCGGTCACCGAGTAGTCCGTCACGATCCGCGCCGGCGCGTCGAACTCCGTGCTCAGCGGCAGCCCGGCCTCCAGCGCGGCCAGCATCGTGAAGAGCTTGAACGTGGAGCCGGCCTGGTAGCCCTCGATCGCCCCGCCCCCGGCGACCAGCTGGTTGACCGTGTTCGGGTGGTTCTTCTGCCCGGCCGGGTTGGCGGTCACGCCGTAGTTCCGGTTCACCGCCATCGCGAGCACCCGGCCCGTGCCGGGCTGGACCACCGCCGTCGGCGCCGCCCGGCGGTCGTCCACCGGATAGATCCGGCGGACCTGCTCGGTGGTGGCGCGCTGCACCGCCGGGTCGAGCGAGGAGACGATGGAGAAGCCGCCCCGGCGCAGCGTGAGCTGCCGCTCGTCGACCGTCGCGCCGAACGCCGGCTGCGCGTTCCACCAGCGGGTGAACCAGTCGCAGAAGAAGCCCCAGTCGTTGTGCTCGGCCGGCACCGCCGTGCAGTCGTTCGGCGTCTGGCTGGGCCGTAGCTTCAACTGCTCGGCCTCGGCCAGGGCCGCCGCCTCGGCCGGCACCTGCCCGGACTCCACCAGCCGGTCGAGCACGTACGCCCGGCGGGCGAGTGCCGCGTCCGCGTCGCCGTTGATCGGGTCGTCGGTGTGCGGGGAGCGGACCAGGCCCGCCAGCAGCGCCGCCTCGGCCAGGGTCAGCTCCGCCGGCGGCTTGGAGAAGTAGCGCCGGCTCGCGGCGGCCACCCCGTACGCGCCCGCGCCGAAGTAGGCGATGTTGAGGTAGCGGGTGAGGATCTCGTCCTTGGACAGCTCCCGTTCCAGGGCCAACGCGTACCGCATCTCCTGGATCTTGCGGGCGGTGGTCAGCTCGCTGGCGGCGGCGCGTTGCCGCTCGCTGAGCCGGGGGTCGTTGCTGAGCACGTTGCGGACGTACTGCATGGTCAGCGTGGACGCGCCCTGCCTCGTCGTGCCGTCGCGCTGGTTGACCGCGAAGGCCCGCACCACGCCGCGCAGGTCGACGCCGCGGTGCTCGTGGAACCGGGTGTCCTCGGCGGCGATGATCGCCTGCCGCATCACCGGCGCCACCTCGGCCAGCGGCACGTCCACCCGGTCCTCCTGGTAGAAGGAGGTGATCAGGGTGGTGCCGTCGTTGGCGTAGAGGTTGGAGCGCTGGGGCGTGGGCGGCGTGCGCAGCGTGTTCGGCAGCTCCGAGTACGGCGCGGCGAGCGCCGAGAACCCGATCCCGAAGACCAGCGCGGCCGGGAGGGCCGCCACCGCGAGCGCCAGCCCGGCCAGCACGCCGGCGATCAGCACGGTGAACAGTTTGTCGAGGCGTGCCCGGGTCATCAGCTCTCCCCGCAGGAGCCGGTCAGGACCCACCCAGAATGACCCGAATGACCCTCTCGACCGCGCCTTTCCCCCAAACCCGCAGGAAACTCACGCGCGGGGGTACCTCGGGCGGGTTACGGCAGGAGCGCGGCCGCGAGGGGGTGGACGGTCTCCTCGATCTCGTCGGCGACCCGGCTGAAGCACTGGTCGCCGCGACCCCACGGATCGTCGAGATCGTCGGTGGGCAGCGCCGTGGCGCCCAGGCGGGCGGCGTGCGCGGCCGACACCAGGGCCACGCCCCGCGCGTACACCCCGTCGGGGGTCGCCTCGGCCGCCGGCAGCCCGGCGGCGTCCACCCCGGCGAGCAGCCGGCCGAACTCGCCCAGCACGAACGTGCGGGACGCGGCGTCGGGGCGCAGCGCCACCACGTAGTCCTGCTGGTCGGCGGTGGCCGTGAGGACGAGGTCGGCGGCGTCGATGTGGTCGGACCGCAGCTTGCGCGCGGCGAAGCCGGCGACGCTGCCGCCCCGGGCGGTCACCTGGCGCGACGCCGGCGGGTTCATCTCCTCGCCGGCGTGCCAGCCGCCGGTGCCGGCGCTGTGGCTGTGCAGCAGCTCGTCGGCGCGCTCCGGATCGACCTCGCGGCGGGCCAGCCGTTCCCGCACGGCGAGGGCCAGCAGCCGCTCGGCCATCGGCGACCGGCAGATGTTGCCCATGCACACGTGCAGCACGGTGAACGGAGGCACTCAGACCCCCTGGCCGGCGAGGATGTCGGGCACCACGTCGCGGAGCTTCTCGATCGGGACGGCGCCCTGCCGCAGCACCTGCGGCACCTCGCCGGTGAGGTCGACGATCGTGCTCGGCACCGGGTCCGGGCAGGGCCCGGCCTCCAGGTAGGCCCGCACCGAGTAGGCGAGCTGGTCGCGGGCCTCCTCGGCGGTGAGGGCCGCCGGCTGGCCGGTCTTGTTGGCCGAGGCGACCGCCATCGGGCCGGTCTCGCGCAGCACCTCCAGCGCCACCGGGTGCAGCGGCATCCGCACCGCCACCGTCCCCGAGGAGTCGCCGAGATCCCAGCGCAGGCTGGGCGAGTGCGCCACGATGATGGTCAACGCCCCCGGCCAGAACGCCTCGACGAGGTCCCGGGCCGCCTGGGGCAGCGAATAGACCAGGCCGTCGAGGGTGTGCCGGGAGCCGATCAGCACGGGCGGCGGCACCTGACGGCCGCCCTTGGCGTCCAGCAGGGCCTTGACCGCGTACGGGGTGAACGCGTCCGCGCCGATCCCGTAGACCGTGTCGGTCGGCAGGACGACCAGCTCGCCGTTCTTGACCGCCTCGATGGCAGCGGCGATGCCGCGGTCCCGGTCGGCGGGCGACCGGCAGTCGTAGAGCATCACGAGGAGTCAGTCTGCCACGTCGCCCCGGCGGCGGCGTGCTGGCCGTCCGCCCGGCGGGACGCGGTCGCGAAGCGGGGCCGCCCGGTCAGGTCCGGGTGGCCGGCGACCGCCTCGAACCGGCCGTCCGCCGCGAGCAGGTCGGGCACCGCCGTGCCGTGCGTGTCGTCGTGCTCCACGCCGAGCACCCCGCCCGGGCGCAGCAGCGCCGCCGCCCGGGCGATCACCGGACGGATCACCGCCAGGCCGTCCGCGCCGCCGAAGACCGCGCTCGCCGGGTCGTGCCGGCCCACCTCCGGGGGTACGGCGACGTCCGACGGCACGTACGGCGGGTTGCACAGCAGCACGTCGACCCGGCCCACCAGGTCGGCGAGCAGGTCGGCGGCGGTGACGTCCGCCGCCACCACCTCGATCGGCCGGTCCCCGGCGGCCGCCCGGGCCGCCGCGTTGCGCCGCAGCCAGGGCAGCGCCGCCGTCGACCGTTCCACCGCCACCACCCGGGCCGCCGGCAGCTCCTGGGCGACCGAGAGGGCGATCGCCCCCGAGCCGCTGCACAGGTCCACCACCAGCCCGGCGCCGAGGCGCCGGCCCTGCGCGATCCCCCACCCGGCGAGCAGCTCGGTCTCCGGCCGGGGCACGAAGACGCCCGGCCCGACGGCCAGCTCCAGGTGCCGGAAGCCGGCGCTGCCCGTGAGGTGCTGCAACGGCTCCCGCCCGGCCCGCCGCGCGACCAGCTCGTCGAACCGGTCGAGCTGGTCGGCGGTGAGGTCGTCGGCCAGCGCCAGGCGCCCCCGGGGCACCCCGAGCACGTACGCGGCCAGCTGCTCCGCCTCGGCCCGCGCCGAGGCGATCCCGGCGTCGGCGAGGGCGCGGGACGCCCGGGCCAACGCCACGGAAGGGCGCTGCCGTCTCGTCCCTTCGGACGGGTGTTGCGGCACGGTGGTCACGAGATAATCATGGGGCGTCGCGCTGGACATCACGAGCGGATGCGTCCGGACGCACACCGACAGGAGGTCGCGGTGGGTTGGCTCGACCGGGTCACCGACCAGGTTGACGCCCTGACGCGGGCGCGGACCCTCCAGGAGTCCAGCCGCTCCGCCGAGGCGTACGCGATCCTCGACCGGGTCATCACCACCACCACCGACCCGTACGCGCGGGCCGACGCCCTGGTGCAGCGCCTCTCCGCGGTGATCAACCTGGGGCGCACGGCGGAGTACACCCGGGCCGTCGAGGAGGCCTCCACCGCCG
Organism: Micromonospora echinofusca; assembly: GCF_900091445.1. Classification (NCBI taxonomy): domain Bacteria; kingdom Bacillati; phylum Actinomycetota; class Actinomycetes; order Micromonosporales; family Micromonosporaceae; genus Micromonospora; species Micromonospora echinofusca. The sequence continues at coordinate 698,904 of NZ_LT607733.1, read as the reverse complement.
TCCGCGACCTCGCCGAGCCCTACCTGCTCGGGCACCTCAACGCGCTGGCCGCCCTCGCCGCGCACCACCAGGGCGCGCCGGACCGCTGCGTCACCCACCTCGTGAAGGCGGCGCGGGCGCTGGGCGCCGTGGCGGACCCCGACCGGGACACCGCGTGGGGCTGGCACGACCTGGCGATGGCCTACTCGTACCTCAGCTTCCACGGCTACGCCCTCGGCGCCATCGAACGGGCCCGGCAGCTCGGCGGCGCCGCCAAGATCCCCGAGGAGACCTTCGCCGCCCCCGGCATCCGGCTGCGCAACGCCGTGGCCCTCGACCACAACGGCGACAGCGACGGCTGCCTGCGGGTGCTGCGCGACGTCGCGGCCGACCTCGACCGGTTCCTGCGCAGCGGTCGGGCCGGGAAGCTGCGCCCGAGCAGCCTGGCCGCGTACGGCTACGCCGCCGCCCGGCGGGCGGCCCTCGGCGACCGGTTGGACGCCGACACGGATGCCGCCCCGGCCCGGCTGCTCGGCCACGGCGGCGACAGCGCCCGCGCCCGTGACATGCGCCAGCTCGGCCAGGTCTGCCTGGCCGTCGCCGAGGGGCGGCCGATCGAGGCCGTCACCCGGCTGGACACCGTCCAGGTCTCCACCGAGACGTTGGGCGCGGCCGAGCCGGCCCGGCTGCGCAGCATCGCCCTCGCCCGCGCCGGCGACCACGCCGGGGCGCACCGGGCCGACCGGCTGGCGTTCCGGCTGGCCGCCCAGCGCAACGACCGGCTCCGGGACGTCTACATCGACGGCATCGCCGCCCGCATCGACCACGAGGAGATGCGCCGCGAGGCGGCCCGCTTCGAGGGCGAGGCGTTGACCGACCCGCTGACCGGGCTGCCCAACCGGCGGCGGCTGGAGCGCTACATCGCCACCGTGGTCTCCCACGGCGACCGGGTGGTGATCGGCGTCTGCGACCTGGACGGCTTCAAGGCCGTCAACACCCGGCACGGGCACCACTCGGGCGACCTGGTGCTCCAGCGCATCGCCGGGGTGATCAACCGGGTGATGCGCCGGGGCGACTTCGTGGCCCGCTACGGCGGGGACGAGTTCGTGGTGGTGCTGCCCGGCGCCGGGATGGCCGAGGCGGCCGAGGTGGGCCGCCGCATCGACGCCGCGGTACGCACGGAGGACTGGGAGTCGCTGGTGCCCGGCACCCCGGTCGGCGTCAGCGTCGGCTTCGCCGAGGTGGGCGCCACCGGGCCGGGCCTGCGCGACGCCCTCGGCACCGCGTTCGAGGCGGCCGACCGCGCGATGCTGGCGGCGAAGGCCCGCCCCCGCGCCTCCTGACCGCGCGCCGGTGGCGTGGTCAGCGGCGGGTCAGCTCCGTGTCGCCGGCCAGGCGGGCGGCGCGGTCGGCCTCGGCCAGGGCGTCGAGCACCCCGTCCAGGTCGCCCGCGAGCGCCAGGTCCAGGTTGTACGCGGTGTAGCCGATCCGGTGGTCGGTGATCCGGTTCTGCGGGAAGTTGTACGTGCGGATGCGCTCGGAGCGGTCCACGGTGCGCACCTGCGCCTTGCGGGCGTCCGAGGCGGCCGCGTCGGCCTGCTCCTGGGCCGCCGCCAGCAGCCGGGCGCGCAGGATCCGCATCGCCTGCTCCCGGTTCTGCAACTGGGACTTCTCGTTCTGGCAGGAGACCACGATGCCGGTCGGGACGTGCGTGATCCGCACCGCCGAGTCGGTCGTGTTCACCGACTGCCCGCCCGGGCCGGAGGAGCGGAACACGTCGATGCGCAGGTCGTTCGGGTCGATGGTGACGTCGACGTCCTCGGCCTCCGGCAGCACCAGCACGCCGGCGGCGCTGGTGTGGATGCGGCCCTGCGACTCGGTGACGGGTACGCGCTGCACCCGGTGCACGCCGCCCTCCCACTTGAGCCGGGACCAGACGCCGTTGCCGCCCTCGGGCACGCCCTTGGTCTTGATCGCCAGCGAGACGTCCTTCACCCCGCCCAGGTCCGAGTCCTGGGCGTCGATCACCTCGGTGAGCCAGCCGCGCCGCTCGGCGTAGCGGGTGTACATGCGCAGCAGATCGCCGGCGAACAGGGCGGACTCCTCGCCGCCCTCGCCCGCCTTGATCTCGACGATCACGTCCTTGGCGTCGTGCGGGTCGCGTGGGATCAGCAACTCCGCTAGCCGCTCCTCCAGCCCCGGCAGGCTCGCCGCGATCGACTCCGCCTCGGCGGCGAAGGACGCGTCCTCGGCGACCAGCTCGCGGGCGGCGGCGAGGTCGGCGCGGGCCTGCTCCAGCTCACCGGCCGCCTTGTGCAGCGGCACCAGCTCGGCGTACCGGCGGCCGACCCGGCGGGCGGTGCCCTGGTCGGCGTGGATGGCCGGGTCCGCCAGCCGCTTCTCCAGCTCGGCGTACTCGTCGAGGAGGGCGGCCAGACGCTCGCTGCTCATGCGGGGGAGGCTCCTTCGACGACGAGGGCGGGACCAGGGGGAATACGGACGGCGCCCGCGTCCGGCACGAGACCGGACGCGGGCGCCGAACGAGGAGCTACTTGGCCTTCTTGGCCTGAACCTTGGCGTACTTCTGCTGGAACTTCGCCACCCGGCCCGCGGTGTCCAGGACGCGCTGCTTGCCGGTGTAGAACGGGTGGCAGGCGCTGCAGGTCTCGACGTGGATCGAGCCGCCCTTGGCGGTGCTGCGGGTGGTGAACGTGTTGCCGCAGGAGCAGCTGACCTCGGTGGTCACGTACTCCGGGTGGATGTTGGACTTCATCTCGCCTCGGTCCTCTCGTGGGTGGTCGCCGGGTCGCCGTCGGTGTCCGTCGCGGCGTGCGACGGGCTCGGGCGTGAACCGGAACCGGTGGCCGATTGACCAGTGTGCCATGGGCGGACGCCGGCCCGGCAATCGGGCCGCACGGCTGGTCCGGCATCGACAACGCCCGCCGCACCTCCCGCATTCCCGCAGCGTGGCCGGGCATTCACCCCGGCACGGCCGCCGTCCGGGCGTGCCCCGCACGGGGCACGGCGCGGGAGGCGACGGGACCACCGACGTCCGGCCGTCGCCCGACCGGCCGGCCCGCGCGCTCCCGGGAGTGCGGAGGGCCCCTCCGGACGGCTGCCGCCGGAAGGGCCCTCCGCACCTGTCAGGCGGCCGGGGCCTGGGCGGCGGCCGTCAGGGTGATCGTGGCCTCGGCGTGCGCGCCGTTGACCGCGACGGCCAGCTTGACCTGGGCGCCGGGGCGCAGGGCCGTGAGCTTGCCGGTGGCCGGATCGAAGCGGGCCACGTGCCAGGGCTTCAGCCCGAGGATCGAGCCGACGTGCACGTTCGGCGAGGCGGACCAGTCCGCGCTCACCGGCGCCGCCACCGGCACCGTACGCCCGCCGGGCTGGGTCACCGCGGCGGTGACCGTCGCCGGGGCGCCGACCGCGACGCTGGCCGGGGCGGTCAGCGCCAGCGCGTCCACGTGCGCGTGGGTCTCGGCGGCGACCCAGCGCGGGCCCTCGACGAGCGGGTTGCGCCGCGCCCGGTCGGCCTCGGCCGGGCTCACCGGGTCCACCCCGAACTCGGTCCAGCCGGTGAAGCCGCCCTGGTCGGCCGGGGTGGAGGGGTTCTTGCCCGCGTTGCCGTTGATCAGGTACGGCACCCCGTCGACCCGGTCGGCGTGGAAGGTGCCGACGTGCCCGCCGACGAACGCGGCCCCCTTGCCGGTGCGGTGCTGGAAGTCGGCCAGCCACTGCTCCAGCAGCGCCGCCTCCTTGCGGTCGCCGAGCTGGCTGGCCTTGGCCGGGCTCGGGTCGCGCGGCGGGTGGTGGTGCAGCACGACCACCGAGCCGACGGCCGGGTCGCCGGCCGCCGAGTCGAGCGCCTCGCGCAGCATCCGCACCTGGTCGAAGCCGCCGCCGCGCAGGGAGCCGGTCGACGAGTTCAGCGTGACGAACCGGGTGCCCTTGTGGTCGAAGGTGCGCTCGGTGTCGCCGAAGGCCGCCCGGAAGTTGGCGATCGGGGCGCCCATGATCTCGTGGTTGCCGGGCACGTAGTAGTAGGGCACCTCGCCGCCGAGCTCCTCGTCCAGCAGCCGCTTGGCCAGCGCGAAGTCCGCCGGGTAGGCGGTGTCCACGAAGTCGCCGTTGATGACCAGGAAGTCCGGCTTCGCGGCCTTGACCTCGCGCAGCGTACGGCGGGCCTGGGCGACCAGGTCGCTGTCCGGGTTCGCCGCGACGAACTGCGCGTCGGACAGGACGGCGAAGCGCCAGGGCGCACCATCCACAGTGCCGTCGCGCAGCACCACCCGGTCGGTACGCGGCTTCTCGGCCGGCACGTCGACCGTCGGCGGCACCTTCGCCACCAGGTCGTCGATGACCACCTCGCTGCGGTACTGCGCGGCGGCGTTGGTCTCCGCCACGTAGAACCGGCGGACCCGCACCGGGTACTGCACCCCGGCGGGGACGGCGAACTCGACGTACTTCCAGCCCGTCCAGGTGATCAGTGGGCCGCGCAGCACGTGCTGGGTGTCCTGCGCGTCGTGCAGGTGCAGGCTGGGCCACTCCCCCGTGCCGTTGCCGTGGATCCACATGCCGAACGCCTGCGGCTGACCGGGCACCGTGATCCAGGCCGGCGGGTCCGCGTACGCGGCCCGGGTGCCGGTGGACTGGCTGAAGTCGTACGTCATCTTCAGGCCCGTGCCGGTGCGGCCCGGCGCGGGCGCGACGGCACCGCTGGCCCGGGCCTGGCTGAACTTCCAGGCCGCCGCGTCGTCGAAGCCGGCCACCGGCACGTCGGTGAGCCCGACGGTGACCGGCAGGACGGTGCTGCTGCGGCCGACGTGGACGGTGACCAGCGCCGAGCCGGTGTCCCGCAGGGCGGTCACGGCGAGATTGCCGTCGGCGGTCGGGGCGATCTTCAGCAGGTCCCTGTCGTAGTCGAGCTTCAGGTCGGCCGGCTCGATCGGGGCGGTGTTGCCCTCGGCGTCGTAGCCGACGACGCCGAACAGCGCGCTGCCCTCGACACCGGTCAGGCCGACCCGCTCCACGGTGGAGTCGATCCGGGCCAGCGGCCCGAGCACGGTGAGGTCGAGGGTGCCCCGGGCCGCGCCCCGCGAGGCGGTGACCGTGGTCTTCCCGGGCAACCCGGCCCGGAACCGGCCCTTGCTGTCGACGATGCCGTGCACCGCCGGGTTGGCCCGCCACGTCGGCGCGCCGGCCGCCGGGCCGTACGTCTCGTCGTGCCCGGCGGCGGTGAGCCGCCGGGTCAGGCCGGGGAAGACGCGGTCGGGTCGGCCGCCGCGCACCGGCGCTACGCCCGGGGCGGTCGTCGGGTCGCTGGCGGTCTCCAGCCAGTACCCGGTGAGCCGGCCGCTGCCCTTGGGCGCGTAGATGGCCAGACCGTTGGGCACGGCACGCTCGCTGCCGTCGGACGGGCTGTTCTCCACCTGCACGGCCGCCGCGCCCGGCTCCCGGGCGAGCAGCGTGGACGAGCCGCCGCCGTCGAGGTTGAGCGCGTGGTGCGCGCCGAGTTCGGCCATCATGCGGCCCATCTCGGTCTGGGTGACGCCGCGGCTGTCGACCTGCCGGCCGTCCACGGTCAACATGATCATGCGTCGGCCGTCGGCGGAGAAGCCGACGGAGGTACGCGGGGCCAGCGACGTGTCGGCGATGCTCTGCACCACCCCGTCGCGGACCAGCACGCTGCCGCCGCCGACCGCCGCGTGCAGGTTGCTGCCGTCGGCCGGCTTGGGCCGGTAGGCGACCGTCACCGCGTCGCCGGGGCGCAGCCCCGCGAGGGCGTCCGCACCCGCGTCGCGGCCGAGCAGCACGGTGGCGCCCGCCGGGATCGCCCCGCTGCCGGCCGTACCGGCGACGGTGACGACGCGGCCGTCGACCACCGTGACCTCCGTCACGCGGGCGGCGCCGGAAACCGCACGTTCCCGGGTGTACGACCCCCAGAGCGCCGTGAACACGCCGATGCCGTTCGCCTGGATCATGTTGTTGAACTGGGTCAACGTCACCGGACCGGTGGGCAGCGTCGCGGTGCCGTCGAAGTTCACCTCGATGACCCGGCCGAGCCCCTCGGTGGTGATCGCGACGGCGTTGCGGTGCCCGCTGACCGCCGACTGGACCAGCTGCCCGTTCCGGATCCCGACGCCCTGGGCGGCACCGGAGTTGTTGATGTCGAAGAAGTCGCCGTTGACCGCGGCGACCGCCCGGGCCGCGTCGACGGCGCCCCGCAGCGGCTCGGCCCGGCTGACCGCGCCGGAGTTGACGTAGTCCACGGTGAGGCCGCCGGTCAGGTCGGCCGTCAGCGCGTCCGCGCGCAGCCAGCCGTCGGCGTCGTACCGGTCGAAGGAGGTCAGGGCGAGGCCCGGGGCGACCGGGCGGGTGGTCTTCGCTGTCTCCAGCCCGCCGGCCGGCTCCACACCGGTCGGTGCGGCGGCGGCCGACGTGCTCGCGGCGGGATCGCCCGCGAGCGTCACGGAGTCCGCGGAGTACGAGGAGGCACGCGGTGCGTCCTCGGCCGCGGTGACGGAGGGATCGGTGGCCGGAGCGGGCGCACCGGCGTTCGCCGGCACGGTGCCGGCCAGGGTGAGCAGCGGCGTCAGCAGCAGGACGCCTGCGAGCCGGGCGGATCGTCTGCGGGTACGCATGGGCGACAGTCAACCGGACGGTGAATAGAAGTTTCAATACCTGCCAGCCAAAGCGAAGGAAAACTCCGCCCGCCGGGTTGCCACCGCCCTGAGCCGCACCGCGCCCGCGGCCGCACCGCGACACGGCGGCACGGCGGAGGCGGCGCCGTGCCACGGAACCGCACTGCGGCGCGGGGGCCGCAGGAGCGGGCGCGCGGCCTGCACCGTGTCGCACAGCCGCCGCGCCCACCCCTCCACCTTGAATCACGCAGCGTAAGATCTCCGCCCCTCTCCCACCTCCAACTCCGCCCCTTTGCTCTGCATCCACATAGGCACCAGGCACGCACGGTAAGCGGTGCGCCTATGGATGCAGAGCAAAGGGGGCGTGGAGAGTGGCAGGGCGGCTTCGGCTCTTTCGGCGAATCGCCTGGTCAACGGGCGTCAGCAGCGACAGCCCAATCGTTGGGACTCGCCACGCGACCACAATCAATCACGCAGAGTGATGCTGGATTCGCCGCAGGCCTTGGTCACCGACAGCAACTCGGGCGATCGGCGATGTCGATGACCCGTGGCGGGCGCCGTCGGCGGCTCCGCTGCCAGAGATGACGAGACCAGGCCCGGAACGCGAGCAGGGCACGGCCGGATGGCCGTGCCCTGCTCGCTCGTCTCACCCGGGTAGGGTCACTCCCCCGGCGTCGACTTCGCGATCTGCATCAGGAACTCGATGTTGGTGCGGGTCTGCTTGAGCTTGTCGAGCAGCAGGTCCAGCGCCGCCTGCGAGTCCAGCGAGTGCAGGACCTTCCGGAGCTTGTGGATGATGGCCAGCTCCTCCGGCGCGAGCAGGATCTCCTCCTTACGCGTGCCGGACGGGTGGATGTCGATGGCCGGGAAGATGCGCTTGTCGGCGATCTTCCGGTCCAGCTTCAGCTCCGCGTTGCCGGTGCCCTTGAACTCCTCGAAGATGACCGTGTCCGCCATGGACCCGGTCTCCACCAGCGCGGTGGCGAGGATGGTCAGCGAGCCGCCGTTCTCGATGTTGCGGGCCGCACCCAGGAAGCGCTTCGGCGGGTAGAGCGCCGTGGAGTCGATACCACCCGACATGATCCGGCCGCTGGCCGGCGCCGCCAGGTTGTACGACCGACCGAGGCGGGTCACCGAGTCGAGCAGCACGACCACGTCGTGGCCCAGCTCGACCAGGCGCTTCGCCCGCTCGATCGCCAGCTCGGCCACGGTGGTGTGGTCCTGCGGCGGGCGGTCGAACGTCGCCGCGATGACCTCACCCTTCACCGACCGCTGCATGTCGGTGACCTCTTCGGGCCGCTCGTCCACCAGCACCACCATCAGGTGGCACTCCGGGTTGTTGTGCGTGATCGCGTTCGCGATGGCCTGGAGCACCATCGTCTTGCCCGCCTTCGGCGGCGACACGATCAGCGCACGCTGGCCCTTGCCGAGCGGCATGACCAGGTCGATGACCCGGGTGGTGAGGATGTGCGGCTCGGTCTCCAACCGCAGTCGCTCCTGCGGGTAGAGCGGGGTGAGCTTGTAGAACTCCGGCCGGCGCTTGGCCTCGTCGGGCTCCATCCCGTTGATGGTGTCCAGCCGCACCAGCGGGTTGTACTTGTCCCGCCGCTGCTCGCCGTCGCGCGAGGCGCGCACCGCACCGGTGATGGCGTCACCGCGCCGCAGGCCGTACTTCTTGATCTGCGACATGGAGACGTAGACGTCGTTCGGGCCCGCCAGGTAGCCGGTGGTCCGCACGAAGGCGTAGTTGTCGAGCACGTCGATGATGCCGGCCACCGGGACGAGCACGTCGTCCTCGCCTACCTGCGGCTCGCGCCCGCCGTCACGCCCGCCGTCACGGCCGCCGTCGCCGCCCTCGGCACGCTCGCCGCGGCCACGGCGACGGTCCCGGAACCGGCTGCGCCGGCCACGCCGGCCGCCGCCCTCGTCGTCGTCGCCGTCGCTGTCGCGCTCGACCCGCTGGCCCCGGTCGCCGCGCTCGTTACGGTCCCGGTCGCCCCGCTCGGCACGCTCGCCACGGTCGTTGCGGTCGCCCCGCTCGGCACGCTCGCCACGGTCGTTGCGGTCGCCCCGCTCGGCACGCTCGCCACGCTCGGCACGCTCAGCGCCCCGCTCGGTACGGTCGCCGCGCTCGGCACGGTCGCCGCGCTCGGCACGGTCAGCGCCCCGCTCGCTGCGGTCGCCGCGCTCGGCACGGTCAGCGCCCCGCTCGGTACGGTCGCCACGCTCGGCGCGGTCACGGCCACGGCCCTCGGCACGCTCGCCGGCCTCGGCCTCGTCCGTACGCGTCTCGGCCGGACGGGACTCCGCGGGCCGCTCCGCCGTGGGACGCGTCTCCGTCGGGCGGGCCTCCGCGGCCCGCGCCTCGGAGGTGGCGGCCCGGCTGCGCCGGGTCCGGCCACGCGGCTCGGCCTCGACCGCCGCCGGCTCGGCCGGAGCCTGCTCCGCGGCGCGCCGCTCGGCCGCCGGCCGCTCGGTGCTCTCGCGGACCTCGGCGGGGGCCTCTTCCCGGGTGGGAGCGGCAGCGGCCGCGGCCTCGGCCCGCGGTCGAGGGGTCCCGGCGGCGCCGCCGCCCTGCCGCTCGGAGATCGCGCTGATCAGCTCGCCCTTGCGCATGCGGGCCGTGCCCGAGATGCCGAGCGACGCGGCCAGGCTCTGCAGCTCCGGCAGCAGCATCGCCGACAGGCCGGTGCCGCTACGCCGACGACGGGCGGGGGCGGCGGCGGTGGTGGCATCGCCAGCGACGTTGGAAACATCCGACGTCACGTCGGTGGTGTCGCTCAATGGATTCCTTCCCTCGATAGGCCGGGACTGCCCGGGGTCGAAAAGCAAGGTGGCCGGGCGGCCTCGGTGCACCCGCCTCGCAAGGACGCGTCGCGGGAGTCTGTAACACAGCAGCCGGTCGGTTTCCCGACTCACCAAACGTCGGTGAGCAGGTCTCGCCGTCTGCGGCGACCTGTGAAGACTGCGGTGCGGCGTGGGCCTAGGCAGGGGTGACGGGCTGACCGCCGAAAGCTTCGGGGGTGCGCCGACCCGCAGGGAGATCGCATGCTTCGCGGCTGTGCTAAGTCTAGAGCGTAATCAACTCTTCCGACCTGCGGCAACAGGGTCCCGCTCTGCGTGTCCCAGTCTACCCCGGGCAACCTGTGCTCCGCGCCCGTCTGGATCCAACCGCCAGACCTGCCAACCTGTTCCCGCCTCGAAGCCCTCGGGCGGGTCGCTCAGGGCCAGCACGGTGGGGCCCGCACCGCTGACCACAGCGGCCACACCGGCCTCACGCAGCGCTTTCACCAGGGTGGCGGTGCCCGGCATGCCCGGCGCGCGGTAGTCCTGGTGCAGCCGGTCGACCGTGGCCGGCAGCAGCAGAGCGGGGTCGGCGGTCAGCGCGTGCACCAGCAGCGCGGCCCGGCCGGCGTTGAGCGCCGCGTCGACGTGGGGCACGGTGGCCGGCAGCGCGGCCCGCGCTGCCGCCGTCAGGCCGCGCTCCGCCGGCACGAAGACCATCGGTCGTACGCCGTCGGCGACCGGCAGCGACACCGCGCGGGCGCCGGACGGCTCCGTCCAGGCCAGGGTGAAGCCGCCGAGCAGGCACGGCGCCACGTTGTCCGGATGGCCCTCGATCTGCGCGGCGAGGCGCAGTGCGGCGCTGTCGTCGAGGCGCGCCTCCCCGTCGGTGACCAGCGCACGGGCCAGCAGTACGCCGGCGACGATCGCCGCGGACGAGGAGCCCAGCCCACGGGCCTGCGGGATGCGGTTGACGCACTCCACCGACAGCCCGGGCGGCTGCCCGCCGAGCACGTCGAAGGCCGCACGCATGGCGCGGACGACCAGGTGCCGGTCGTCGGTCGGCAGCTCCCCGGTGCCCTGCCCGGCCACGGCCACCGTGACGCCCTGCGCCGTCACCTCGGCGGCCACGTCGTCGTGCAGCGCCAGGGCGAGCCCCAGGGCGTCGAACCCCGGCCCCAGGTTGGCGCTGGTGGCGGGGACCCGGACCCGGACCGGGCCGGAGGTGAAGTTCGTCGGCACGGGCTCATGGTAGGGCTGCACACCGACGACGCGAATCTCCGCCCGCCGGCTGGGACGGGCCGGACGGCTGGCTGCTCCGGCGGCCGGTGGCGGCACTGTGCTTCCGTTAGCCTGGCCCGACCGACGGCGGATGGAGGCAGGGATGCGCGAACTCGGGTACGTGGCGACGGTGGCCGCCTTCCAGACGCCCACGGCGCTGGTACTGCTGGTCGGCCTCGTACTGGCTGCGACGGCCGGGCGGCGGCTGCCCCGAAAGCCCCGGCTGCTGGCGATGTCCGGGCTCACCGTGCTGCTGGTCAACGCGGTGCTCAGCGTGGCCTGGACCCTGCTGCTGCCCCGCGCGTTCGACTTCGACTGGGGGCGCTCGAACTTCCAGCTGATGAACATGGCCTACGGCGGGCTGCAGTCCCTGACGTACCCGATCGGGACGGGTCTGCTGATCGCGGCGGTGCTGGCCGGGCGGCGGGCGCGCGGCGCGGAGGCCGGCCCGTTCGGCGACGGCGGGCGGATGCCGGCCGGCCAGCCGGTGCCGGGCGCTCAGCCGGTGCCGCCGGCGGGCGCTCAGCCGGTGCCGCCGGCCGGCCAGCCGGTGCCGGGCGCTCAGCCAGTGCCGCCGGCGGGCGCGGGGTGGGACGCGGCGGGCGGCGCCGACGTGCCGGCGCAGTGGGACGGGCGGTCCCGGCCCGACGCGCCGACAGGCACCGCGCCGGACCGACCCTGACCGCCGGGCGGGTCAGCGGGCGGGGGTCGGGGCCGGCTGCCCGGCCGGGTCCGTGAGCGAGAGCCGGCGGGTGGCGATCCGCCAGCCGATCGCGTAGACCACCGTGACCAGGCCGCAGGTGGCCAGCACCACCCGCTCGTCCACGGTGTCCACCACGGCGGCGACCGCGAGCTGGCTCACCGAGACGGCGAGGGTCGCGAGCATCATGTCGGTGGCGAAGACGCGGCCCCGCAGCCGGTCCGGCACCTCGCCCTGGAGGGCGAAGTTCGACATCACCCAGTTGCTGCCGCCCGCGAAGTGGGCGACGAAGACCAGGGCCAGCACCAGCGGGAACCAGCGGGCGACCGAGGTGCCGAGGTAGGCCAGGCCGTAGAGGGACATGGACAGCGCGAGCCCGGGCAGCAGCCAGGCCCGGTTGGTCAGCACCCGGCGCATCAGGATCGGCCCGACGAGCGCGCCCGCCCCGCGGACCGCGAAGAGCAGCCCGGTGCCGACAGGGCCTACGCCGTACACCGCCGCGAGCAGCGGAAACACCGTCAGCACGCCGTTGCCGAGGCCGACCGCCGACTTCACGGTGACCAGCGCCAGGACCCTCGGCCGGTGCCCGATGTAGCCCAGCGCCTCCCGGATCGCGGGCCAGGTCCGCTGCACCGGCAGCGCCGCGTCGCGGGGCGCCTGCAACGGCCGGCGGATCAGCGTGGCCAGGCCCGCGGCGACCACCAGGCCCACGGCCGCCACCCAGAAGCAGGCGTACGGGCCGACGGCGGCGCTGAGCACGCCACCGAGGGACGCGCCGACGACGGTCATCGTGCCCCAGGCCGACCCCGCGACGGCGTTGCCGGCGGCCAGCTCGTCGGGGTCGAGCACGTTGGGCAGGGCCGCCTGGGCCGCCGGCGAGTAGAAGGCCTTGGCGACCGCCACCACCCCGATCCCGGCCATCGCCAGCCAGGCCGTTCCGGCGCTGCGTACCCCGAGCAGCAGCAGCACGCCGAGCAGTGCCGCGACGTTCGAAATGATCATGATCTTGCGTCGGTCGAAGCGGTCCGCGATCGTGCCCGTGTACGGCAGCAGCAGCGCCACGATCCCGGTGTCGACGGCGAGCACCAGCGCGCCCCACACGCCGCTGCCCGTCAGGTCCGGCAGCATCACCAGCAGCGGCACCATGACGAACCAGTCGGCGCCGAAGACCACCAGCTCGGCGAGGAACAGATTGCGGAAGTTGCGGTTGTGGGTGAGGACCGAGACGGTGGACGGCACGTCCGGGACCCTACCGGGCGGCGACCGGCGGGCCGGGCGTACGGCGGGTACCTGACCGAACGCGAACACCCCCGGCGGGTGGGACCCGTCGGGGGCGTTCGCGGACCGCCGTTACTCGGCCGGCGGCAGCGGGGACGTGCGGCTCTTCGGCAGCCGCAGCACCTCGAACTGGTCGGTGCCGTCCACCAGCGCGCCCGACGGCGCCGGCCGGGACGCCGGGGCGTCGGCGGCCTCGGCGTCGGCGCTGGACGCCGGGCCCGCGGCGGGCACCGGGACCGGCTCGGCGGCGGGCGTCCCGCCGTCGTCGCCAGCCGGGTCCGCACCCGCCGGGGTGGCCGGCACCGCACCACCGGAGCGGCGGGCCCGCCGGGCCCGGAACGACTCCTTGGTGTTCTCCGCCATCGCGTAGAGCGTCGGCACCAGGATCAGGGTGAGCAGCGTCGAGCTGAGCAGACCACCGATCACCACGATGGCCAGCGGCTTGGAGATGAAGCCGCCCTCCCCGGTGAGGCCGAACGCCATCGGCAGCAGCGCGAAGATGGTGGCGACCGCGGTCATCAGGATCGGCCGCAGCCGGCGCCGGCCGCCCTCGACCACCGCCTCCTGGACGCCCATGCCCTGGGCCCGGTACTGGTTGACCAGGTCCAGCAACACGATCGCGTTCGTCACCACGATGCCGACCAGCATGAGCACGCCGATCAGCGCCGGCACGCCCAGCGGGGTGCCGGTGGCGAGCAGCAGGCCGATCGCGCCGGTCGCCGCGAACGGGATGGAGATCAACAGGATCAGCGCCTGGACCAGGCTGCGGAACGTCGCCACCATGATCAGGAAGACGATCGCGATGGCCGCGAGCACCGCCAGGCCCAGGTCCGCGAAAGCTTCCTCCTGGTCGGCGCTGACTCCGCCGATCTCGAAGCTCGCCCCCGGCACCTTGATGCCGTCCAGCTTCTTCTGCAACTCCTGCGTGATGGCCCCGAGGTTCGAGCCGGTGGCCGTACCGGTGACGGAGACGCTGCGCTCGCCGTCGATCCGGCTCACCTGCTGCGGGCCCTCGGTCTGGGTGACGTCGGCGATGTCGTCGAGCTTCACCGGCCCGACCGGCATCGCGCGCAGCTCCTCCACCGTGGTCGGCGGCTTGCCCGCGAACCGCAGCACCACGTCGCGCTGCCCGTCGTCGAGCGTGACCTGCCCCAGGGGCGAGCCCCGGAACGCCTGGGCCACCACCTGGCCGACGGCGGCCTCGGTGAGCCCGACCCGACCGGCGGCGACCCGGTCGACGGTGACGTCGACGCGCGGCACCCGCGTGGCGAGGCTGGTGGAGACGTCCTCGACGCCCGCCAGCCCGGCCATCGCCGACCGGACCTCCTCGGCGGCCCGGGTCAGCGCCTCCGGGTCGGCGCCCTGGACGACCACCTCGATCTGGTTGGCCGCCGCCCCGCCCTGACCGGCGCCGAAGCTGACCTCACCGATGCCCGGGCCCAGCGCGTCGAACTCCCGGCGCAGCTTCTCCCGCATCTGCTGGGCGTCGGTGCCGTCGCCGAGCGCCAGCGACCAGTTGGCGACGTTGTTGCCGCCGCCGCCGAACGGGTTGTCCCCGCCGCCCGCCGTGACCTGGTACGTCTGGACGTCCTCGGTGCGCTCCAGCACCGCCTCGATCTGCTTGGCCGCCGCGTCGGTGCCGACCAGGCCGGTGCCCGCCGGCAGTTCCTGGGTGATGCTCAGGGTGTCCTGGCCGGAGTCGTCGATGAAGTTGGTTTCCAGCTGCCGGGACAGGCCGAAGGTGCCGAAGAGCACGAGCATGCCGAGCCCGAGCGTGATCCACCGGGTGGCCCGCTTACGGGTCGCGAACCCGATCACCGGCAGGTACGCCCGCTGCAACGGGCTGCGCAGCTCCTTCTCCTCCGCCGCCCGGCGCAGCGCGGCGTCGTCCGCCGTGCCGGTCGGCGGCTTCAGGAACCAGTACGCGAGCACCGGGATGACGGTCAGCGAGACCAGCAGCGAGGCGAGCAGGGCCACCGTGACGGTGATCGCGAACGGCGCGAAGAGCTGCCCGACGAAGCCACCCACCAGCGCGATCGGCGCGAAGACGGCCACCGTGGTGAGGGTGGACGCGGTCACCGCCCCGGCCACCTCGCGGACGGCGGCGAGGATCGCCTCCCGCTTCGGCTCGCCGTACTCCAGGTGTCTCTTGATGTTCTCGAGCACGACGATCGAGTCGTCGACCACCCGGCCGACCGCGATGGTGAGCGCGCCGAGGGTGAGCAGGTTGAGCGAGTAGTCGCCGATCCAGAGGGCGAGCAGCGCGACCACCACCGAGAGCGGGATGGAGACCGCGGTGACCATCGTGGAGCGGACCGACAGCAGGAAGACCAGGATGACCACGACGGCCATGACCAGGCCCAGCAGGCCCTCGGTGGTCAGGGTCTCGATCGACTTCTCGACGAACGGCGCCTGGTCGAAGACGACGGTCAGCTCGGCGCCGGAGGCCCCCCGCAGGTCGGCGAGGCGGTCACGGATCTCGTGGGAGATCTCCACCGCGTTGCCGTCCGGGGCCGCGGTGATCGCGATGCCCAGGCTGTCCTTGCCGTTCGTGCGGGTGATCGCGGTGGCCGGGGCGAGCTGCTGCTCGACGGTGGCCACGTCGCCGAGGCGGACCGGGGCCGCCCGGCCCGCCGCCGGCGCGACGACGACGCCCCGCAGGTCGTCCAGCGTCGCCAGCCGGGTGCCGACCTGCACGGGGAGGGCACGGGTGCCGTCGGTCACCGCGCCGGCCGGCACCGTCACGCCGTTGGTCTTCAGCGCCGCGCCGAGGGCGGTGGGCTGGAGCTTCGCGGCCGCCATCTTGGCCGGGTCCGGGGTGACCACCACGACGTCGTCGCGGGCACCGGTCAGCTCGACCGTCCGTACCCCCTCGATCGCCTCCAGCTCCGGCACGACCGTGCCCCGCAGCTTCTCCGCGAGGACGCGCTGGTCGTCACCGCCGGAGGCGGCGAGCACCACCGCGGGCAGGTCGTCGGTGCTGCCGGCGATGACCTGCGGGTCGACCCCCTCCGGCAACTGCGCGTCGATCCGGTTGAGCGCGGTCTGCATCTTGTTGACGACGTCGTCCAGGTCGGTGCCGAACTCGTACTGGACCTGGACGGTCGCCGATCCCTCGCGGGAGGTCGAGGTGACCTGGTCCAGCCCGGGGATGCCCTGGAGGCTGTTCTCGATCGGCTCGGTGACCTGCGACTCGACCACCTCGGGCCCGGCGCCGGGATAGACCGCCACGATGAACGCGGCCGGGAACTCCAACGACGGCAGGAGCTGCTGCTTCAGTGACGGTACGGCGAACGCCCCGAACAGCGTGGTCACCACCGCGATGAGGGCGATCAGCCCCCGGTTGGCGAGGCTGAATCTGGCGAGCAGCGACATCGGCGTGACTCACTCCTGGAAAAGGCGATTGGCGGGGTACGGATTCTCCCCCACCCCGCGCGGGCGGCCCCGCTCGCCCCTGCCCCCGTCCGATGCACAGGACTCGCTTCCGCCGCGCGGCGTCCCTCCCCGCCACCGTCGGCCCGGCCGACCTCGGCGCGGCCCCCGGGGCTCAGGCCAGGTCGAGACAACGGGCGGCGGCCAGGGGGTCGTTTGCGATGGTGGTCGGCACGGGAGCGGTGGAGATGGCCCACTCCGGGTCCTTCAGGCCGTGGCCGGTGACCGTGCAGACCACCGTCGAGCCGGCCGGGACCCGACCGGCGGCGGCCTGCTGGAGCAGGCCGGCCACGCTGGCCGCGCTGCCCAGCTCGACGAAGACCCCGACCTCGCGGGCCAGCAGCCGGTACGCGGCCAGGATCTCCCGGTCGGTGACGGCGGCGATCACGCCCCCCGAGGCGTCGCGGGCGTCGACCGCCCTGGTCCAGCTCGCCGGGTTGCCGATCCGGATAGCGGTGGCGATCGTGGACGGCTCGCGGACCACCTGCCCGCTGACGATCGGGGCGGCGCCGGCCGCCTGGAAGCCGTACATCTTCGGGGTGCGGGTGGCGTTGCCGTCCCGCAGCTCCTCGCAGTAGCCCATCCAGTAGGCGGAGACGTTGCCCGCGTTGCCGACCGGCAGGCAGTGGATGTCGGGCGCCTCGCCCAGCGCGTCGACGATCTCGAACGCGGCCGTCTTCTGGCCGTGCAGCCGGTCGATGTTGACCGAGTTGACCAGGGCCACCGGGTAGTCCTGGGCGAGCTTGGCGGCCAGCGAAAGGCAGTCGTCGAAGTTGCCGGTGACCTGGAGCAGCTTCGCCCCGTGCACGAGCGCCTGGGCCAGCTTGCCTAGCGCGATCTTGCCCTGCGGCACGAGCACCGCGCAGGTCAGGCCGGCGCGGGCCGCGTACGCCGCGGCGGAGGCGCTGGTGTTGCCGGTGGAGGCGCAGATGATCGCCTTGTTGCCCGCTTCCACGGCCTTCGAGACCGCGAGCGTCATGCCCCGGTCCTTGAACGAGCCGGTCGGGTTGGCCCCCTCCACCTTCAGGTGCACGTCGCAACCGAGCCGGGCGGAGAGCACCGGAGCGGGCAGCAGCGGGGTGTTCCCCTCGTGCAGGGTCACGACCGGGGTGGCGTCGGTGACCGGCAGCCGGTCCCGGTACGCGTCGATCAGACCCCGCCACATGTCGTTCTCCCTCGCCTCGTACCGCCCCGCCGCGCGGGGTGCCCCTTGAGCCTGGACCAGCATCGCCCGGTCGCCGCCGCCGCACCCGCAGTTAACCACCAGGCGAGACGCGTGGGCGCCCGCCCCGCCGGGGCGTCGGGCGGCACCGTCACCGGCCGCCCGGGCCGCGACCCGGAGCCACCGGACGGGTCAGCCCGGGAGCCGGAGGCACCGGCCGGTCAGCCCGCGAGCCCACCCACCGGCCGGTCGGTCAGAGCCCGCCCTCGACCCGCAGCACGCTCGCCACCGACCGGACGATGTCCAGCCCGCGCAGCTCCCCCACGGTGGCGGCGAGCGCCGCGTCCGGGGCCACGTGGGTGACGATGACCAGGTCGGCGTCCTCGCCCCGGCCGGCCGCGCCGCCGCCCGCCGGGCCCTGCCGCACGGTGGCGATCGACACGTCGTGCCGGGCGAACACCCCGGCCACCGCCTCCAGCACACCCGGCCGGTCGGCCACGTCGAGGCTGATGTGGTAGCGGGTCAGCGCCTCCCCCATCGGCCGTACGGGCAGGTCGGCGTACGCGCTCTCGCTGGGCGAGCGCACCCCGGCGAGCCGGTTGCGGGAGACCGCCACCACGTCGCCCAGCACCGCGCTGGCCGTCGGCGCGCCGCCCGCGCCCCGGCCGTAGAACATCAGCGGCCCGGCCGCCTCGGCCTCCACGAAGACGGCGTTGAACGCGTCGCCGACGCTGGCCAGCGGGTGGCCCAGCGGGATCATCGCCGGGTGCACCCGCACGCTGACCGCCTCCCGGCCGGCGGCGTCGGCGCCCCGGGCGGCGATGCAGAGCAGCTTGATCGTGCACCCCATCGCCTTGGCGCTGGCCACGTCGGCCGCCGTGACCTCGGTGATGCCCTCCCGGTGCACGTCGGCCGCGCCGACCCGGGTGTGGAACGCCAGCGAGGCGAGGATGGCCGCCTTCGCCGCCGCGTCGAAGCCCTCCACGTCGGCGGTCGGGTCGGCCTCGGCGTAGCCCAGCTCGGTGGCCTCCTCCAGCGCCTCCGCGAAGCCGGCGCCGGTGGCGTCCATGGCGGAGAGGATGAAGTTGGTGGTGCCGTTGACGATGCCGGTGACCCGGTTGATCCGGTCGCCGTGCAGCGACTCGCGCAGCGGGCGCAGCAGCGGGATCGCGCCCGCCACGGACGCCTCGTAGTAGAGGTCGCCGCCGCCCTCGGCCGCCGCGTCGTGCAGGGCGGCGCCGTCCTCGGCGAGCAGCGCCTTGTTGGCCGTGACCACGCTCTTGCCGGCCCGCAGCGCCTCGACCAGCCAGCCCCGCGCCGGCTCGATGCCGCCGACGACCTCGACGACCACGTCCACGTCGTCGCGCTTGATCAGGCCGAGCGCGTCGGTGGTGAACAGGGTCGGGTCGACCGGCAGGTCACCCCGGTCGCGGCCGAGACGGCGTACGGCGATGCCGGCGATCTCCAGCGGGGCGCCGATCCGGGCGGCGAGGTCGGCGGCCTGCCCGTGCAGCAGCCGGACCACCTCGCTACCGACCGTGCCGCAGCCGAGCAGTGCCAGGCGCACAGGTGACGTCATCGGTGTCGCGGCGTGGATACCCCGGCCTCCAGGCAGGGGAGGTAACGCCGCTCCCTCCCCTCGGTGAGTGTTCTCAAACCGGTAAGATATGAGGCGTGGGTGAGGTAGTGAAGCGGGCGTACAAGTACCGCTTTTATCCATCCCCTGAGCAGACCGAACAGTTGAACCGGACGTTCGGATGCGTGCGTCTGGTCTACAACCGGGCGTTGGCAGCGCGCACTCGGGCATGGGCCAACGACCGGCAGCGCACCAGCTACGTGCAGTCCTCGGCGTGGTTGACGGAATGGAAACGCACCGACGACCTGGCGTTCCTCAACGAGGTGTCGTCGGTGCCGTTGCAGCAGACGCTGCGACATCTGCAAAGTGCTTTCGCCGCCTTCTGGGACAAGCGCGCCCGATACCCCCGATTCAAGTCCAAGCGCAAATCGCGCGCGTCGGCGGAGTACACCCGGTCGGCGTTTCGCTGGCGCGACGGTCAGCTCACCTTGGCGAAAATGCACGCGCCGCTGGCTGTCGTGTGGTCCCGGCCCCTGCCCGAAGGCGCGAATCCGTCCACGGTGACGGTGTCCCGAGACACGGCCGGTCGCTGGTTCGTGTCCCTGCTGGTGGAAGACCCGACCGTCGTCCCGCTGCCGCCCTCGTCCAGCGTGGTTGGTGTGGACGCCGGCCTCACCAGCCTGGTGACCCTTTCCACCGGAGATAAGGTCACCAACCCGCGTCACGAGCGCGTCGAGCGGCGGAAGCTGGCCATAGCACAGCGGGACCTGTCCCGTAAGGAGAAGGGGTCCGCGAACCGGGCCAAGGCCCGCGTCAAGGTGGCCCGTATCCATGCCCGCATCGCCGACCGGCGACGCGATCATCTGCACAAGCTGAGCACTCGACTCATCCGCGAGAACCAAACGGTCATGATCGAGGATCTCAGCGTACGCAACATTCTTCGCAACCATCGGCTGGCCCGGGCCATCTCCGATGCGGCCTGGTCGGAACTGCGCAACATGCTGGAGTACAAGGCAGCCTGGTACGGCCGCACCGTGATCGCCGTCGACCGGTTCTACCCGTCGTCGAAGACCTGCTCGGCGTGCGGACGCATCAACACCAAACTCACCCTCGGCGTCCGCGTCTGGACGTGCCCCAGCTGCGGCACCACGTACGACCGGGACGTCAACGCCGCCAACAACATTCTCGCCGCAGGGCTTGCGGAGAGGTAAAACGCCTGTCGAGCTGACGTAACACCTCACGGGATTCTCCCTACGGGCAGTCGGCGACGAAGCAGGAACACCTTCGGGTGACCGAAGGAGTCCCCGCCCATCAGGGCGGCGGACGATGTCAACCCACATCCAAGGCGAGCAGGTCCTCTTCGGTCTCCCGCCGGACGATCAGGCGCGCCTGGCCGTCGCGCACGGCGACGACCGGGGGGCGGGGCACGTGGTTGTAGTTGCTGGCCATGCTCCGGCAGTAGGCACCGGTGCCGGGCACCGCGACAAGATCTCCGGGCTGCACGTCGGCGGGCAGGAATTCATCCTTCACCACGATGTCCCCGGACTCACAATGCTTTCCCACCACGCGGGCGAGCATCGGCTCGGCGGCCGACGCCCGGGACGCCAGCGTCGCCGAGTAGGACGCGTCGTAGAGGGCCGTCCGGATGTTGTCGCTCATCCCGCCGTCGACGCTCACATAGGCACGACGCCCGTCCGCTCCGTCACCACCAGTGCCTACCGGCACGGACTTGACCGTGCCGACCTCGTAGAGGGTGAACACGGCGGGTCCCACGATCGCCCGGCCCGGCTCGACCGACAGGTGCGGCACCGCCAGCCGCTCCGCGGCGCACTCCGACTCGACGATGCGACGCAGCCGCTTCGCCAGGTCCTGCGGTGCGGCCGGGTCGTCCTGGGTCGTGTACGCGATGCCGAAGCCGCCGCCGAGGTCCAGCTCGGGCAGCTCCACCCCACGCGCGTCGCGGATCTGCGCCTGGAGGCCGAGCACCCGGCGGGCGGAGACCTCGAAGCCGCTGGCGTCGAAGATCTGCGAGCCGATGTGCGAGTGCAGGCCGCGCAGCTCCAGCACGCCGTCGTCGAGCACCCGGAAGGCCGCCTCGGCCGCCGCCCCGCCCGCGAGGGAGAAGCCGAACTTCTGGTCCTCGTGGGCGGTGGCGATGAACTCGTGGGTGTGCGCCTCGACACCGACCGTGACCCGGATCATCACCCGGGGGCGGACGCCCCGCTCGCGGGCCAGCGCGGTGAGCCGGTCGATCTCGTCGAACGAGTCGAGGATGATGCGGCCGACCCCGGCGTCGAGCGCGCGGGTCAGTTCGCGTACCGACTTGTTGTTGCCGTGGAAGCCGATCCGCTCGGGCGGCATCCCGGCCGACAGCGCGGTGGCCAGCTCGCCCCCCGTACAGACGTCGAGGTGCAGGCCCTCCTCGGCGATCATCCGGACCACCGCGCGGCAGAGGAACGCCTTGCCGGCGTAGTAGACGTCGAGGCCGTCGAAGGCGGTGCGGAAGTCCCGGGCGCGCGAGCGCAGGTCGTCCTCGTCGAGGACGTACACCGGGGTGCCGAACTCGGCCGCGATGTCGCGCACGCCGAGCCCGGCCACCGCGAGCACGCCGTCGCCGCCGCGCGCGACGTTGCGCGGCCACAGCTGCGGCACGAGGGCGTTGACGTCGGCCGGGGCACGCAGCCACGCCGGCCCCCGGCTGCCGATGTCACCGTGCAGCGCACCGGCCTCGTGAGCACGCATCTCAGCTGTCTCCGCTTCGCGACTGCGGGGCTCGCAAGCTCACTCGTCGCGCTCGCACGGCGCTCACATCCTCTCCGGCGCCGAGACGCCCAGCAGGCGCAGGCCGTTGGCGATGACGGTGCGGGTGGCGTCGTTCAGCCAGAGCCGGGCCCGGTGCAGGTCGGTGGTCTCCTCGTCGCCGCGCGGCAGGATCCGGCAGTCGTCGTAGAACCGGTGGTAGGCCCCGGCCAGCTCCTCCAGGTAGCGGGCGACCCGGTGCGGGCCCCGCAGCTCGGCCGCCGCTGCCACCACGGCGGGGAACTCGGCGAGCGCCTTGAGCAGCTCGTTCTCCTTCTCGTGACCGAGCAGCTCCGGCCGGAACGCCTCGGCGTCGCCCCGGGTCAGCCCCACCTCGGCGGCGTTGCGGCCCACGCTGGCCGTCCGGGCGGCCACGTACTGCACGTAGTAGACCGGGTTGTCGCGGGTGGCCCGGGTCCACAGCTCCACGTCGATGTCGATCGGGGAGTCGCTGGAGTAGCGGGCCAGCGCGTAGCGGGCGGCGTCCACGCCGATGGCGTCGACCAGGTCCTCCAGGGTCACGACCGTGCCGGCCCGCTTGCTCATCCGGACCGGCGCGCCGTCGCGGACGAGGTTGACCATCTGGCCGATCAGGATCTCCAGGTTGCGCTCCGGGTCGTCGCCGAAGCACGCCGACATCGCCTTCATCCGGCCGATGTAGCCGTGGTGGTCGGCGCCCAGCATGATCACGACCCGCTCGAAGCCGCGCTCCCGCTTGTCGAGGTAGTAGGCGCAGTCGGCGGCGAAGTAGGTCCACTCGCCGTTGGACTTGCGCAGCACCCGGTCCTTGTCGTCGCCGAAGTCGGTGGTGCGCAGCCAGGTCGCGCCGTCGGACTCGAACACCCGGCCCTGCTCGCGCAGTCGCTGGAGGGCCAGGTCCAGCTCGCCCCGGTCGTGCAGGTCCTTCTCGTTGAAGTAGGTGTCGAACTCGACGCCGAAGCCGCGCAGCGAGGACTTGATCTCGGCGAACATGAGCTGCACCCCCTCGACCCGGAAGACCTCCTGGGCGGCGTCGTCGTCCAGCTCCAGCACGTCGGGCCGGATGCCGCGCACGGCGTCGGCGATCTCGTTGATGTACGCCCCCGCGTAGCCGTCCTCCGGGGCCGGCTCGCCCTTGGCGGCGGCGAGCAGGGAACGGGCGAACCGGTCGATCTGGGAGCCCGCGTCGTTGAAGTAGTATTCCGTGCCCACCTCGGCGCCGGTGGCACGCAGGAGCCGGCTCAGCGCGTCGCCGACCGCCGCCCAGCGGACGCCGCCGATGTGCACCGGGCCGGTCGGGTTCGCCGAGACGAACTCCAGGTTCATCCGCTGGCCGGCGAGCCGGTCGCTGCGGCCGTACGCCTCGCCCGCCTCGACGATCGCGCGGGCCAGCTGGCCGGCGGCGGCCGCGTCGAGCCGGATGTTGAGGAAGCCCGGGCCGGCGATCTCCACCGACTTGACCCCCGGGGCGCGGCCGAGCTGGTCGGCCAGGGCCGTCGCCAGCTCGCGCGGCGGGACGCCCACCTTCTTGCTGAGCTGGAGGGCCAGCGTGGAGGCGTAGTCGCCGTGCTCGGGGTTGCGGGGTCGCTCGACCACCGTCCGCTCCGGCAGGGCGGAGCGGTCGAGGCCACGCTCGGTGAAGACGGCGTGGGCTGCGGAGAGGACGACCTCGGCGAGTTCTGCGGGAGTCACCGATCCATGTTATCGGGGGTAGACTCGGCACCCGCGGCGGCGACCCAGTGTGTGAGACCGGCCCGCCGGATCCCCTGACCGACCGACCTGACGAGGCACGATGAGCATCAGCACACCGGGTGGCGGCCCCGAGCGGCGCCCGAACGTGGTCAGCACCGGCAAGAAGCCGGCGGCGGGCCGGCCGGCAGCAGGCGCCAAGGCCGGGTCCGGCGGCGCCAAGCCCGGTTCCACCGGCGCGAAGACCGGGTCCACCGGTGCCAGGGCCGGGTCCGGCAAGCCGGTGGGCACCCGCCCCGGCGCCGGGGGCAAGGGCCGCAAGCCCATCGCCCCGGTGAAGGTGAGCCAGGGCCGCTCGTGGGGCCCGATCGCGCTCTTCGTCGCCGTGGGTGTGCTGGCCGTGGCGATCATCGGCTACGGCGCCTGGGCGACGTTCCAGGGTGCTAAGCCGTGGGAGGACCGGGCGGACGCGATCGACGGCATCGTCAACTACCGCGAGAAGGACAAGGACCTCGTGGCGGGCGGCAACCACAAGACGGGCCCCATCACCTACACGGTGCTGCCGCCGGTGGCCGGCCCGCACAACGCGGCCTGGCAGAACTGCATGGGTGACGTCTACCCCGCCCAGATCGCCAACGAGCACGCGGTGCACAGCCTGGAGCACGGCACGGTCTGGATCACCTACCGCCCCGACCTGCCCGCCGACCAGGTGACGAAGCTCGCCGACAAGGTGCGGGGCAAGGAGAAGCTGATGCTCAGCCCGTTCGAGGGGCTGGACAAGCCGATCTCGCTCCAGGCGTGGGGCTATCAGCTCAAGGTCGACAACGCCGACGACGGCCGGATCGACGAGTTCATCAAGACGCTGAAGGTCAACGCCTCGGTGGAGGGCCCGACCGCGCTGTGCAGCCAGGGCATCACCGCCACCGGCACCACCCCGCGTGACGACGCCCAGCAGATGCCGCAGGGCTGAGGAGAGCGATGAGCATCCCGACCATGACCGAGACCAGTGAGCCGGCCAGCCCGGCTCCGGAGCAGCGGCGCCGACCGGCCCGCTGGGGCACGGCCGCACTGGCCCTGGCCGTCGTGGTCGGGCTGCTCCTCGGGTACGCCGGCGGCCTGCTGACGCCCCGGCTGACCCGGCCGGGCGACGCCTCGGCGGAGGCGGGCTTCGCGCGGGACATGATGACCCACCACGCGCAGGCGGTGGAGATGGGTCTGGTCGCCTTCGACAAGGGCAGCGACCCGGAGGTCCGCAGCATCGGCGGCGACATCGCCACCGCCCAGCAGGGCGAGATCGGCACCATGCACACGTGGCTGCGTTCGTGGGGGCTCGACCCGGCGGGCAGCGAGCCGTCGATGTCGTGGATGTCCGACGGCGCCGGCCTGGTCAAGAACGGCCTGATGCCGGGCATGGCGACCCCCGAGGAGATGGCGAAGCTGCACGCGGCGCAGGGCCGGGAGCTGGACGTCCTCTTCCTGCAACTGATGATCAAGCATCACCTGGGTGGCATCCACATGATCGACGGCATCCTCGAGGTCAGCGACGAGCCCGACGTCGTCAGGACGGCGCAGACCATGAAGAACACCCAGCGCAACGACCTCACCAACCTCCAGAACGCGCTCCAGCGGCTGGGTGGCTGACCCGCCCCGCCGCACCGCCCTTTCGACGAGGAGGTCCGTGCGCCGCCGGTTCACCCCGGCGGCCACGGACCTCTCGCCGTCCCGCCACCGGTCGGCTCGGCGCGCCCCATGTCCGGTTTGACGGACTTAGTGACGTGACGAGCGGTCCGACCGATTGCGACACTAAGAGAGTTTTCTCCACACATATCGTGACCAGTTGCGATTCGGGCTCGTTGCGCAGGACGTGGGGGTTGCACTGAGAGACGCACGGCGTTCGGTCACCAGCTGGTGCCGGCGCCACACCATCGGCGGTGACGGGGCGGTGGCAGCCGTCCGTCGCGGACAGCGGCAGGGCGAGCCGGGAACGCTCAGTCGCGAACAGGAGCTCGAACTCATCGACGTCCTGCGGGGCGTCTACCCCGACGAGCTGGGCCTGGACGAGGAGCTGTGGACGCGGCAGAGCCTGCACGCCCTCATCCAGCGCCGGTTCGAGGCTCCCATGGACGCCGGGGCGGTCGGGGCGTACCTGCGGGCCTGGGGGTTGGGCCCGCGCGAACCCCGCGAGCGCGCCTGCGGCCTCTGCGTCGGCGCCGTCGAGCGCTGGGTACGCAGCGAGTACCCGGCCATCACCCGGGCGGCCCAGGAGCACCTCGCCGAGGTCTACTGGATCGGCCGCGTACGCCTGCGCGGGACGATGCCGGCGGCGGACGTCATCTCCGCCGTCTCGTCCCGGGGCCGCGTACGCTTCATGATCACCACGCCGTCGGTCGACCCGCCGCTCCCCCGCGACTTCGTGCTGCGGCTCAGCGGCGAGGAGCAGCGGACGGTGCACCTCATCGTCGACGGCTCCTGGCCCCGCAACGAGTGGCCCCGCCGCCTGCCCCGCCGCATCGTGCTGCACCCGCTGCCGAGCTGCGGCCGCGCCGTCGCCGCCTGACCGCCAACGCCGGCCGACGGCATGGGCGGGTGGAACGTCAGGGGTGCAGCCGGCGTCGGGAGCCGACCATGAGGTTCCACTCGCGCTGCCCGGAGGCTTCCGTCAGCCGCGTCTGGCGGCGCTCGGCGCAGGGGGCACGGGCACGGGCGACACGAGGGCGGACGCCGGATACCGATTCGGCATTCCGGGGAGGCGTTTGCTAGTCTTCTCCAGTCGCTGAGCCCCCGTAGCTCAGGGGATAGAGCACCGCCCTCCGGAGGCGGGGGCGCAGGTTCGAATCCTGCCGGGGGCACAAGAGAAGACGACACGAAGGGCGGACGCCGACGCGTCCGCCCTTCGTTCATCTCGGTCAGGGCCGGGACGCGGTCGTGCGCGCCCAGCGCAGCAGCGCGGTGAACGCCAGCGCCGCCGTCACCGCCCCGCCCACCAGCCGCACCCGGTGCCCGGCGACGAACTCGGCCGCGACCTGACGCAGGTACTCCGGGGAGTGCGTGCCGACCGGGTCCACGAACATGATCTCGTTGCGCGGCCAGAAGAAGAAGACGGAGAACAGGAACTCGCAGGCCACGAAGACCACCGCCGCGCCGGCCACCCACCAGCGCAGCCGGCGGTCGCGCCAGGTGAGCACCGCCGCCGCGAGGCAGGTGAGCACGACGGACGCGCCGAGCGGTGGGAAGTAGTCGCTCGGGCCGCCCGCCACCAGGAACTCGCGGGCCCGGTCCAGCGACGCCGGCGGGTCGCCGAAGATGTTCGGGTAGAGCATCACGGTCTCGGCGGCCACGCCGCCGAACGACATCATCGCCGTCCACACCAGAGCGACGAGCACCGCCCAGGTCAGCCTGTCGCGGGTCATGGGTCCTCCTGCCGGTCCGTCGACGCCGGTCCCGACGCCGTCCGCTGGGTCGTCGTCGACGCTAGGTCGGCCGCCGCCGCCCGTCTGCCGCCCGCAGGCGCGAGGGCGGGGTCGCCTGAGGACGTACGGGGACCCGGCCCGGTCGCCCGTCCACGCAGCCGGGGACCGCCTCCCGACGTAGCCGGGCCGACACACCGACACGGCGGACAGACCGACGCGGTCGGCGGCGAACGACAGGCGGGCAGGACGGGCGGCGGGCGGAGGGCGACGGCCCCGGGGAGGACGGTGCGCGTACGTCAGTCGGCGGCGCGACGGGCGCGGGCCCGGCGCTTGCCCTCGTGCATGGCCTGCACCCGGGCGATCGGGATGGTGTGCCCTTCCGCGACCAGGTCCGCCGGGAGCAGCTGCGGCGCGGGCAGCCGCTCGGCCCAGGGATCGCGCTCGGCGACGAGCGCCGGGGCGGTACGGATCGTGAAGTCCGCCGGGACCACGTCGCCCAGGTCGGCCCAGTCGACGGGGAAGGAGACCGGCACGCCCGGCCGCAGCCGGGGACTGTAGGCGGCCACCACCGTCGCGCCGCCGGCCCGGGTCGAGTCGACGAACACCCGGCCGCCCCGGTCCTCGCGGATGAAGGCGGTGGTGGCCAGCGCCGGATCCAGCCGTTCGGCGCGGGCCGCCACCGCGCGGGTGGCGGCGGCCATGTCCTCGACCGTGGCACCCTGCGCCACGGGCACGAAGACGTGTACGCCCTTGGCGCCGCTGGTCTTGACCGCTCCGGCGAGCCCCACGTCGGCGAGCGCCTGCCGGACCAGCCGTGCGGCGGCGACCGCCAGCGCGAAGGAGTCCCCCTCCGGCGGGTCGAGGTCCAGCACCAGGTGGGTGGGGCGGTGCAGGTCGTCGACCGTGGCGAGGGTGGGGTGGTACTCCACCGCACGCTGGTTGCCGAACCAGAGCAGGGTGCGCCGGTCGTCGCAGAGCGCGTACGAGATCTCGCGGTGCGACGCCTCGGCCCAGACCGGCGTGCGGGCCACCCAGTCCGGGGTGTACTTCGGCAGGTTCTTCTGCATGAACGGCGGCTGCCCCGGCCGGACCCGGATCACCGACAGCGGTCGGCCCCGCAACTGGGGCAGGATCCGCTCGTGGACCGCGTCGAGGTAGTCGACCAGGTCCCGCTTGGTCGCGTCGGCGCCGTCGAACAGCGGCTGGTCGAGGTTGGTCAGCGACACCCCGTCGCGGGTCGCGTCAGCGCCACTCATCCGACCACCTTCGCGGCCCGTGGACCGGCGGTCAACCGGACGCGGCGGTGCGAACCGCGACGAACGGATCGTCACCCGCCCGGCCGGCGTCGAGAACCGTGGGGCCCGCCACGAGGGCGGGCCTCCCCGGTACACGGTTTGTTACCGGGGCGACCCTCTGTGACCATGAGGCGGAGCGTGAGGAGACAACTTCCATGTCCCAGGGGAACAGCGACGCGACCGTCGGCCGGGCGGCGCAGGCGTACGGGGCGGTCGGCGAGCCCTGCACGCCCGGTCAGGCCAAGGCGTGCACCGTCCGCGAGGTGCTGGACCGGGTGGGCGGCAAGTGGAGCATCGGCATCCTGGTCGCCGCCTCCCCGGGCCCGGTGCGCTTCACCGAACTGGAGCGCTGCGTGGAGGGCATCAGCCGGCGGATGCTCACGCTGACCCTGCGCAACCTGGAACGCGACGGACTGCTGCACCGTAGGGTCTACCCGACGGTCCCGAAGGTGGAGTACACGGCCACGCCGATCGCGCTGGAGCTCTACGGGTCGCTGGTCGCGCTGACCAGGTGGGCGGAGCGGCACCGGAGCGCGGTCGCCGACGCCCGGGCCGCGTACGACCGGGCACACGGCGCGGCCGCCCAGGGCGACGGAACCCCCGCCTGAGGCGGCCCGGACCGGCCGAGCCACCGGTGGACCGGTAAACCCCGGCCGCCTGTGGGGAACGCCACGCCCCCGATCTGACCGATCGGTCAGGGTCTGACCGATCGGTCAGGCATGCTGGTCGGGGAGGTGGGCCGGCATGGCGCGGATGGTTCCGGAGACGCACGACGAGATCCTCGTGGCGGCGGCTCGGCGCTTCGCCGCGACCGGCTACCGGGGCACCTCGTTGCAGGACATCGCCCGCGAGGTGGGCTGTTCCAAGGCGGCGGTGCTCTACCACTTCGCCAACAAGGAAGCCATCCTCACCGAGTTGATGGCTCCGGCGATCGGCGTCCTCCAGGCGCTCGACGAGCGGATCCGCGCCCAACGCGGCGCGGCCGCCCAGCAGGTCGCCGCCGAGGGCTTCGTCGACCTCGCGGTCCGCTTCCGGCGCGAGATCGCCCTGCTCCGGGGCGAGTTCCCGGAACTGCTCCAGCAACCCGCCTTCGCGCACATCCAGCGGATCTCCGAGCGGTTGGTCGACGCGCTCGCCGGGCACCCGCAACGCCCGTCCGCCCGGATCACGGCGCTGGTGCTGCTCGCCGGCATCTCCGAGACCTGCGGGGAGTTCGCCGACGTCGGCGACGAGGAGTTGCGCGACGCCCTGCTGGCACTCGCCCGACGGGCCCTGGAGCCCGTCGACTGATCCCGTTTCCACCATCCACGACCGAGGACAAGGAACTCATGGCCACCCTGCTCTACCGGCTCGGCCGGGGCTCGATGCGCCGGCGGCGACTCGTCGCGGCGATCTGGCTCGTCGTACTCGTCGGTCTCGGCCTCGCCGCCGCGACCCTGCGCGGCCCGATAGCCGACAACTTCACCATGCCCGGCACGGAGTCGCAGCGCGCCCTCGACCTGCTCGCCGAGCAGTTCCCGGCGGCCAGCGGCGCGACCGGCACGATCGCGGTCAAGGCGCCGGCCGACGGCGCGCTCGCCAGCCCGCAGGGGCAGGCCGTGGTGAAGGAACTCACCCAGGAGGCCGCGACGCTGCCCGGCGTCGTCGGCGCCGTCGACCCGTTCCAGGTGGGGGCGGTCTCCCCCGACGGCCGGTACGCGCTGGTCCAGGTCCAGTTCGCCACCGGCGCCGACGAGGTGACCGACGCCCAGCGCGACGCGTACGAGAAGGTCGGCGAGCGGGTCGAGGCCCAGGGCTGGGAGGTCGCGCCCGGCGGCGAGGTGCTCAGCAGCGTGCCGGAGGTCGGCTCGACCGAGGCGATCGGTGTGGCGGTCGCCGCGATCGTCCTGGTGGTCACGTTCGGTTCGTTGGTGGCGGCCGGGATGACGATGCTCAACGCGCTGATCGGCGTGGGCGTCGGCATGGCGGGCCTCTTCGCGATCAGCAGTGTGGTCGACCTGAGCAGCACCGCCCCGATCCTCGCCCTGATGCTCGGCCTCGCGGTCGGCATCGACTACTCGCTCTTCATCACCTCCCGCTACCGGCAGAACCTGATGGAGGGGCTGCCGCCGGACGAGGCGGTGGGCCGTGCCGTGGGCACCGCCGGCTCGGCCGTGGTCTTCGCCGGCGCCACCGTGGTCATCGCGCTGGCCGGGCTGGCCGTGGTGAACATCCCGTTCCTGACGGTGATGGGTCTGGCCGCCGCCGGTACGGTCACCGTCGCGGTGCTGGTCGCGATCACCCTCCAGCCGGCCCTGCTCGGCTTCGCCGGCCGCCGGGTGCTGCCCCGCAAGCTGCGCACCACCGTGCCGGCCGGGGACGCGGCGTCCGGGGAGCGGGCGGCCGACGCCGCCGAGGCGGGCACCACGCCGGCCGAGGACCGGTCGGGCTTCGGGTTCCGCTGGGCGCGTCTCGTCACCCGGTTCCGGGTGCCGGTCATCCTGGTCGGGCTGATCGGGCTGGGGCTGCTCGCGCTGCCCGCGCCCGACATGCGCCTGGCGCTGCCCGACGCGGGCACCGCGCCGGTCGGCTCGCCGGCGCGGGCGTCGAACGACCTGATCACCGAGGGCTTCGGGCCGGGCTTCACCGGCCGGCTCGCGGTGGTGGTCGCCGGGGACACCCCGCAGGCGACCTCGGCCGCCATCCCGCAGGTCACCGCGCTCGTCCAGGGCACCGAGAACGTCCTCGCGGTGGCCCCGCCGCAGCTCAGCCCGGACGGCCGCACCGCGCTGCTCGGGGTGGTGCCGAAGACCGGCCCGACCGACGAGGCCACCGAGACCCTGGTCAACGACGTACGCGCGAAGGTGGGCGAGTTCCGCGACGTCGAGGTGCTGCTGACCGGCGCGACCGCGATCGGCATCGACGTCTCCGAGAAGCTCTCCGACGCCCTGCCGGTGTACCTGCTGCTGGTGGTGGGCCTCTCGGTGCTGCTGCTGATGCTGGTCTTCCGTTCGCTGCTGGTGCCGGTCAAGGCGGCGCTGGGCTTCCTGCTGACCGTCGCCGCCACCTTCGGCATCACCGTGGCGGTGTTCCAGCAGGGCCACCTCGCCGACCTGGTCGGCCTGGACACGCCGGGCCCGCTGGTCAGCTTCCTGCCGATCCTGCTCATCGGCATCCTGTTCGGCCTGGCGATGGACTACGAGGTCTTCCTGGTCTCCCGGATGCGGGAGGACTTCGTGCACGGCGACACCGCGCAGCAGGCGACCATCAACGGAATGGGGCACGGTGCCCGGGTGGTGACGGCCGCCGCGCTGATCATGATCTCGGTCTTCGGTGGCTTCGTCTTCCTCGACGACCCGGTCATCAAGTCGATGGGCTTCGCGCTCGCGATCGGCGTCGCCATCGACGCGTTCGTGGTCCGGATGACCATCGTGCCGGCCGTGATGTCGCTGCTCGGCAAGCGGGCCTGGTGGCTCCCCCGCTGGCTTGACAGGATCCTGCCCAACGTCGACATCGAGGGCGAGGGCCTGCGCGCCCACCTGGACGACAGGTCCCCGGCCCGCGCCTGACCCCGCCCGCCCGGGTCGATCATGCAGTTGTGGTGCCCCGCACAACCGGCGAAGCCGGCTGGAACGGGCACCACAACTGCATGATCAGCGGGAGCGGAGCGGGGACGCGGTCAGACGCCCGCCGGGTAGGTCTCCATCTCGCCCGGGGTCGTCAGGGCCGGGAGGGGGTGCAGGGTGGTCGTCTCGTCGCACCAGACGAAGGCGTCGTAGCGCTCCCCCAGGCGGGTCGGCACGTAGTTGCCCCACGACTCGAAGGACGGGTCGTAGACCACCCCGATCGCCCGGTGGTCGGCGGTCCCGGTGACCCAGCCGGGCTGGTCGTCGCCGCCGAAGACCAGCACGGCCCGCTCGGGCATCAGCTCGTGCAACCGGTGCTCGACCGAACCGGGGCGGGCCGGCGGCACCACCATCGCCTCAGCCGGCGAGCCCCAGCGGGGCGCGGCGAGCACCGTGCCCCGGTAGCCGCCGAAGCCGACCAGGACCACCTCGTCCGCGCCGTGCCGCTCGCGGGCCAACTGGCCGACGTTGACCATCCCGTCGGCGGCCATGTCGGTGGCCCGGGCGTCGCCCACGTGCGTGTTGTGCGCCCAGACGACGCCCCGCCCGCCCGGTCCGTAGCGCTCCAGCAGCCGGTCCAGGGTGTCCGCCATGTGCGTGTCCCGGATGTTCCACGACTCCGGCCCGCCGCGCACCATCGCCCGGTAGTAGCGCTCCGCCCCGGCCACCACCTCCGCGTTCTGCCAGGCCGAGAAGCTGTCCGGGCCGTCCGCGGCGGCCTGTTCGCGGGTACGCGCCAGCAGCCGTACGACCTCCTCCTCGCAGCGGGCCGAGACGAACCGGCTCGCCATGCCGTACTCCTCGACCCGCTTGCCGTACGGCTCGAAGCAGCGGTAGGCGTCCTGGGCCGCCTCCAGCGAGCCCGGGTCCTCCTCGCCGAGGTAGTCGAAGATCGCCTGCATGGACTCCCAGAGGCTGTAGACGTCCAGCCCGTGGAAGCCGGCCCGGGCGCCCTCGGGCCGCTCCACGTTCCACGCCCGCAGCCAGGAGCAGAAGCGGGCCACCTCGGCGTTCGCCCACATCCACGTCGGCCAGCGCTCGAAGCGCTCCAGCGCGACACGCGGGTCGGCTGCCCCGCCCGGGGCGGCGGTCACCGAGCGGTGCACCCGGTCGCAGTCGGGCCAGTCCCCCTCCACCGCCACGAAGGAGAACCCGCACTCGGCGATCAGCCGGCGGGTGAGCTGTTCGCGCAGCCGGTAGTAGTCGTAGTTGCCGTGCGTCGCCTCGCCGATCATCACGATCCGGGCGTCCCGGACGCGCTCCAGCAACGGGTCGAAGTCGCTCGGCGCGCCGAGCCGCTGAACCAGCATGGGGGCGGCTACCCGGCGCGCCGCCGGGCAAACCGCCGATCGTCGATCGGCGGGCGTGTGCCGGCGGGCTCAACGGGTAGCCCGCCGGCATGACCGTCACCGGCGTGCCGCAGGCGTGTGCCGGCGGGCTCAACGGGTAGCCCGCCGGCATGACCGTCACCGGCGTGCAGTTGCAGGAGTACCTGGCCGGGCTCGACTACCCGGTCTCCCGCGAGGACCTGGTCCGCTGGGGCCAGGAGAACGGGGCCAGCACGGAGATGCTCCAGACGCTGCGGGCCCTGCCGGCGGAGGAGTTCGGCTCCCCCGCCGAGCTGAGCGAGGCCCTGAACACCCTGGCCTGATCCCTCAGCGGGCGTGCAGCAGCCGGAACAGCACCAGCCACTGCTCGGGCCAGACGTGCCCGACCGGGGTGGCCGGGTCGAGCCGGGTCGCCCGCAGCGCCGCCGCCAGCCGCGCCCGCGGGTAATGCCGGGCGAGCGAGGCCGCGAGCGAGCCGCCGACCCCGTCGAAGCCGATCTCTACCATCCGGCGGTACGCGGGCAGCGCCGACGCGGCCAGCAGCGGCTCCGGGCGCCGCTCGATCCGCAGGATGCCGGCGTCGACCCTCGGCACCGGCCGGAACGCGGTGCGGGGCACCCGCCCGACCAGCCGCCAGCCGAACTCCGGCCAGGTCAGCACGGTCAGCCTGGTCCACCGGCCGTAGTCGCCGCCGCGTCGCCGGGCGTACTCCAACTGGGTGAGCAGGGTGGCCGCGCGCAGGCCGGGCGCGGCCAGGCACCAGCGCACCACGGCCGAGGTCAGCGACCAGGGGATGTTGCCGACCACGTCGAACTCCTCCGGCGGCGGCGCTGCGGTGAGGAAGTCGGCCTGCCGGTGCGTCACGTTCGGCAGGGCGGCGCAGAGCCGGGCCAGCTCGGCGCCGGCGGCCGGGTCCACTTCGTACGCCGTCAGGTGCCGGCAGCGGGCGGCGAGCGGCCGGGTGAGCTGGCCCCGGCCGGCACCCACCTCCAGTAGGAGCCGGTCGGGTCCGGGCCGGGCGGCGTGCACCACGCGGGCGATCGCGGCCGGGTCGGCGAGGAAGTTCTGGGACAGTACGCGACGGGACCGGTCGCGTTCGGTTGCTCGGGTACGGCGGGGCGCCACGGGTCGTCGTCCTGTCTGTCGCCGTGCGGCGACGGAGCGGACAGGCAGCCGCGAGCGCGGGCCTGTCCGAGGATTCGGGGACTCGGACGGCCCTGGGCGGGACGCGGAACGCGGGATCGGCGGCGCACCACAGGCGCCACGCCGGCGGGCACGACCGGGCGGCATCAGCCCCGGGTCGGCACCCGGACGAGTGGCGGGGGCGGCGTCGCGCCCGGGGGTCACCCGGGCGGGGCGCCGCGCGTGCGGTGCGAGGTCAGTCGCGGGTCGCGCCGGCCAGGGCCGGACGCCGGACTCGCGGGCGGGCCACCGGCGGCGGCCCGAATGCGGCCGGCGTACCGACCGCCTCGATCAGAGCGTACGCGGACATGCGGCGACCCTAACCGCGCCCGCCGGCGGGAGGCGACCGCTTTTCCGCCTCGGCGGGCCCCGGCGCCTCCGGCTCAGACCGGCAGGTCGACGGTGCGGCCCTCGGCGCGGGCGGTCTCGGCGGCGGCCAGCACGGCGACGACCTCGCGGCCGAAGCGCACGTCGCAGCGGTGGTCCCGGGTGCCCGACCCGATCTCCTCGAGCAGTTGGTCGATCGCCACCCCGAGGGCGGTCGCCGGACTGCCGTCGCCGGCCGGAACGGTCTCGACGCCGTTCTCGCCGTAGAAGACGTACTCCCTGCTCACCGCCTCCTGCGGGGCGTCCAGGGTCAGCGACACCGTGCTGGTCGCGCCCCCGTCGTGGGTGAGGAGCAGGTGGACGAGCCCGCGCGGCCCGTCCATCGCGGCGACGCGGATGACCCGCCCGAGCACCGGCAGGATGAGCGACAGCGCGTGCGGGCCGATGTCCCACAGCGCGCCGTGCTCCCGACGCCAGGACGAGGCAGCGTACGGGCTGTCGGGCCGGAAGATGGACCCGAACCGGACCCCCCTGGCGGTGTGCCACCCGCCGACGGCGGCCGTCGAGGCGAGGAAGGCGGCGACGTCGGGCTGGTAGCGGCCCGTGAAGAAGACCACCGAGGCGACGCCCGCCGCCTGCGCGGCGTCCACCACCCGGTCGGCGTCGGTCACGCTCAACGCGAGCGGCTTGTCCAGCAGCAGGTGCCGGCCGGCGGTGGCCGCGCGGACCGCGATGTCGGTCTGGACGTCCGGCGGAAGGGCGACGGCGACCGCGTCGCAGGCGTCGACGAGCGCGTCGACGTCGTCGAACGCCGGCACCCCGTAGCGCTCGGCCAGGGCGGCGGCCTTGCCCGGGTCCCGGCCCCACACACCGGCGAACGTGACCCCCGGGTGCGCGTCCAGCGCCGCGCCGTGCGTCTCGGCCGCCCAGTGACCGGTGCCGAACAACCCGAACCGCACCACGAGAACCTCCACGTCGTCGTCACACCACGGTACCCGCGGCCGGGAGTCGCGCCGGGCCCGTGTCGGAAGTCGGGGGCGCGCCCGGCCGCAGCGTCCGGGACCGGTTGCCAGGGTCGTGGCGGCTGGGCCCCGCCGGTCCTGGACCGGCGGGGCGGGCCGCCCGCTCAGGCCCCCAGGGCGACGGTCAACCGCTTCGCGGCGACCTGCGCCGCGTCGGTGCGTACGACGCCGGCGAACTCGCGGGCCCGGGCGGCCACCTCCGGCCGCAGCGCGGCGCCGAGAGCCTCGGTCAGCGACTCGACGGTCGGCACCGAGCCGGGGTGTGCGGTGCCGATGCCGAGCGCGGACACCCGGCGCGCGAAGTAGTGCTGGTCGTACACCTGCGGGACGACGACCTGCGGCGTCCCGGCCCGCGCGGCCGTGGTCGTGGTGCCCGAGCCGCCATGGTGGACCACCACGGCCACCTCCCTGAACAGCGCCTGCTGGTTCACCTCGCCGACCACCAGGCAGTCGGGTGCCCGATCGCTCAGCGAGAGCGGCGCCCAGCCCCGCGAGACGATCAACCGGCAGCCGACCGCACGCACGGCCTGCACGGCCGTCTCCAGCAGGCCCGGTGGTGCGGCGACGCTGCCGAATCCGACGTAGACGCACGGCCCACCGGCGTCCAGGAAGGTCGTCAACTCGGCGGGCAGGGCCCGCTCGTCCGGCAGGAGCCAGGCACCCGGCTGGAAGACGGCCGGATCGGCGGCGTCCGGCCAGGGTGCCAGGGTCGGGTCGGTGGCCAGCCACGGCTGGTCGGTGTGGATGTGGTCGCTGACGTCGTCGACGGTGCCCAGCCCCACCGCCGACCGCAGCGCGTTGAGGGGCGCGGCGAAGGTGTCGTTGACGTGCCGCAGGTTGGCGGCCCACAGGTCGCGGTTGTCGGCCGACGCGGGCGCCGGCGCCTCCCCGAGCATTGGCAGCGGTAGCGGAGGGTGGTGCGGTGAGGGCAGGGCCGCCGGGCAGAGCGCCGCGAAGACGTACGGGATGCCGCGCTTCTCCGCCACGGTACGGGCGGCGATCTGGAGGCCGGTCGACGCGACGAGGACGTCACAGTCCCGGGCGGCGGCCGACAGCACCTCGAACTGGATGCCGATGGAGGACTCGGCCAGCTTGCGCACCTGTGCGGGCGAGGGTTTGGGCACGGCGGCCCGCGACCTGGGCGCCGCCGACCTGCGCCAGGGCGGGCCGATGGGTACGAAGGGAATCCTGAAGGTGGCCACCCAGCGGGCGAAGTCCGGCGGGGCGCAGAGGCGGACCTGAAGGCCGAGGGCCTTCAGGCGCGACGCGAGCGCCACCAGTGGTTGGACGTCGCCACGCGACCCGAGAGTCGACAGCAGTACACGCATGACACTCGCCTTCCCGTCTTTTACGGCGGATCCGGGCGTGGTGGGACAGGCCCGACACCCTTGTCGGGCCCGGCCGCACCGTCGATCTGCTATCCCCGCGTCGTGGAACGCCCCGGCGCCAGTGCCGGGGGTCGCGCCTTGACGGCGGTCCGAGCGGGTACCCGGCGCGTGGCGCCGGCCGCGGGCTGGAGGGCCCGCAGGGTCAGTACGTGGCCGAGCCCCTCGACCGCGCGCAGTTCGGCCGTGCACGCCGCGGCCTGCGCCTGGCGCAGGTAGTCGAGCGTCTGCGGGTCGGCGGCGCACATCCCCGGCGTCGAGTCGGCGGTGGCGACCAGGTGGACCTCGCCGGCCAGCAGCAGCGAGGCGGAGATGAACTGGCAGAGTTCCGGCCACAGCAGGTACCGCCAGAAGTCCACGCTGATCACCGCGTCCAGGCTGCCCGGCGGCATGGGCGGGGCGACGCCGAGCAGGTGGAAGTTCGTCCGGCCGATGGGCGCGGCGTAGTCGAAGGTCAGCGCCGAGGCGGGCAACCCCGACTCGGCGCGGCCGGTGCCGATCCAGAGCGTGCGGTGCCCCCGCAACTGGCCGGCGAGGCGCGCGGCGGCGGGCCCGATGGCGCAGGCCGACCGCTCGACGCACTCGTCGATGAGCGCCCGGTAGTGCAGGATCCGTCGGATCGCCTCGTACCCCATGACGGCGGTGAGGAACTCCCACTCGAGGCACGGATAGAGCCGGGCGGCCTGCTGGAAGTTGGCCTTCATCTCCATCCAGTTGCGGGTGATGTTCTTGTGGTGCGGCAGGTGGACGACCCGGGCATCGTCGTCGTAGCCGAAGTTGACGCCGTCGGGCAGGCTGCGGTCGACGCGGTAGAACAGCTCGACGTCCTCCACGCCGTAGCTCAGGCCGAACGCCTCCCGGTAGCCACCGACCTGCGCGAAGTGCGCGCTGGACAGCGAGATGTTGTGCGTGTAGGCGATGACCCAGCCGGCCCGGAGCCACTCGCCGCCGTCGTCCGGGAGCCCCGTCCCGAAGCGCAGGTCGCCGCCGTGCGGGAATGCGCGCGCGATCGCGTGCGACTCCCCGGCCAGCACGGCGGGCAGGTCCGCGAGGCCGATCTCGTCCCGCCGGCCGATCAGCACCGCCGCGTTGCCGGGCGTGCTGTGCCAGGCCAGGTGCCGCTCCAACAGGTCGGGCACCGCCCACGAGTCGGCGTCGAGGAAGACCAGCAGGGGCGCGGAGGCACGGCGCGCCCCCTCGTTGCGGGCGACGGAGCGGCCCTTGCGCTGGGCGAGTTCCAGCACGCGCAGGCGGAGACCGGCGCCCTCGGCGAGGGCCTCGGCGTACCCGTCGGACGAGCCACCGTCCCGGACCACGATGACCTCGAAGCGTTCCGGCGGCAACGTCTGGCGGGTCAGCGCCCTGAGGGTCAGCGCGAGGCACTGCGGGTCCTGGTACGTCGGCATCACCACGCTCAGCCCCGCAGGGATGGTGGGCAACGACATGGCGATCCTCTCCGTCAGACGGGCTTGCCGTCAGAGGTCGGCGACGTCGTCAGAGGATAACGCTCCGCAACGGCGTCCTTACGCATAAATAGGGGTCGATAGGGGTGCACTGTCCCTTCACGACAGTCGTCGCCTCGGCCGGACCCATACCCACGCTCGCCCGAACCCACACCGGGCGGATGCCGGACATCCGGGGACCGGATCCGTCGACCCGGCACCGACGCCGCCGGGTCGCCGAGGCGGGGCGGCGGGTGGCGGGGTGTACTACGCGGGTTAGTAGGCTGTGCCGGTGACCGAACCGCACTCCGGATGGCCCCGGTGACCAGCGCAGCGACGGCGGGTTCGCCGGTGGACGGGCTCCTCGCGACAGCCTCGATCGTGTCGTCGCTCCTCGTCGCCGCCTGGGCGCTGGTCGCCACGCTGCGGCACCGCGCGCCGGACCGGGTGCAGCTCGCCGGCCTGGCCGCGCTGGAGG
Source organism: Micromonospora echinofusca (assembly GCF_900091445.1). NCBI lineage: Bacteria > Bacillati > Actinomycetota > Actinomycetes > Micromonosporales > Micromonosporaceae > Micromonospora > Micromonospora echinofusca. The sequence goes on along the minus strand of NZ_LT607733.1, from coordinate 660,130 downwards.
TGGCGCTGCTCGCGCTGGCGGTGGTGGCGCTGGTCGCCCTCGGCGGCGGTGAACGGCCGGACGAGCCGGGCGCCTTCTTCGGGTACCTGGCGACGCTGGTGTGCCTGCCGCCGCTGGCCTGGGTGCTGGCCCGGATGGAGCCGACGCGCTGGGGCTCGGCGATCGTCTGCGCGGTCTGCCTCGTCACGCCGGTGGTCGTCGTACGACTCCAGCAGACGTGGGAGGTGCTCGGTGGCTGACGTACGCGCCCCGGAACGGAAGCGGACCAACGCCGGCCCCGGACGGCTGCTGATCGCGGTCTACCTGCTCTTCGCGATCGCCGCGACGAGCCGCGCCGGCCTCCAGATCGCCACGAAGTTCGACGAGGCGCCCGTGGCGTACCTGCTCTCGGCCCTCGCCGCGGCCATCTACGTCGTCGCGGCGGTGGGGCTGGCCCGCGCCGGCGCGGCCGGCCGGCGCGTCGCCCTGGCGTGCTGCGCCGTGGAGCTGGCCGGGGTGCTCGGCGTCGGCACCCTCAGCCTCGTCGAGCCGGAACTCTTCCCCGACGAGACGGTCTGGTCGCGGTTCGGCAGCGGGTACGGCTACATCCCGCTGGTCCTCCCGGTGCTCGGCCTGCTCTGGCTCTGGCGCACCCGCCCCGCCGCGGCCTGATCCCCGGCGGGCGGGTGCCCGCCGGGGCGTACGCGGGGGGTCAGTCCTTGGGGCCGCCGGCCACGTAGATGACCTGGCCGGAGACGAAGGAGGCACCCTCGCTGGCGAGGAACGAGATGGTGTGCGCGATGTCCTCGGGGCGGCCGACCCGGCGTACCGCGATCTCCGACTCGGCGTGCTTCTGGAGGGCCTCGAAGTCGACCTTCATCCGGGCGGCGGTGGCGGCGGTCATGTCGGTGACGATGAAGCCGGGCGCGACCGCGTTGACGGTCACCCCGAACGGGCCCAGCTCGATGGCGAGGGTCTTGGTGAAGCCCTGGAGGCCGGCCTTCGCCGCCGAGTAGTTCGCCTGCCCCCGGTTGCCGAGCGCCGAGGTGCTGGAGAGGTTGACGATCCGGCCCCACTTCGCCTCGACCATGTGCTTCTGGGCGGCCTGGCTGAACAGGAACGCGCCGCGCAGGTGCACGCCCATGACCGTGTCCCAGTCGGCGTCGGTCATCTTGAACAGCAGGTTGTCGCGGAGCACGCCGGCGTTGTTGACCAGCACCGTCGGGGCGCCCAGTTCGGCGGCGACCCGCTGCACGGCCGCCTCCACCTGGGCCCGGTCGGACACGTCCGCGCCGACGCCGAGCGCCCGGCCGCCGGCGGCGACGATGGCGTCCACGGTCTCCTTGGTCGCGGACTCCTCGATGTCGACCACGGCGACCGCGAGGCCGTCGGCCGCCAGCCGCCGGGCGGTGGCCGCCCCGATCCCCCGCGCCGCCCCCGTGACGATGGCGACCCGCTGCTCCTCCGACATGCCTACCTCCCGGTAACTTGCGCTCGATCGAAGGAGCTTAACCCAGGCGTACGCGGCGCCGGCCCGACGCGGGACGCCGGCTCCCGTGGCCCCGTCGCGGCCGACGAGGTCACGAGCGTCGTCCGGCTACGCTCGCCGCCGTGGAGGCAGTGGAGATCGAAGCACCCGTCGTCGGTGTCACCGTCTATCCGGACCGGGCCCGGGTCACCCGCCGGGGTAGCACCAGGTTGGGCGCCGGCGAGCACCGGGTACGCGTCGCGCCGCTGCCGCTGGGCGTGCGGCGGGACTCGCTGCGCGTCGGCGGCCGGGGCGCGGCCACCGTACTCGGCGTGGACGTCACGACCTGGCGGCAGGCACGCAGCGCCGACGGGCAGGTCCGCGCGCTGGAGCAGCGCAGCCGAGAGCTGGCCGACGAGCTGGCCGAGGTCGACGACGCGTACGAGATCGAGACGCAGCGGGGGCAGTTCCTCGCCCGGCTGGCCGACCGGGCCGGCGCCACGTACGCCCGCGCGCTTGCCTCCGGCGACGCCGCCCCGACCGACGTGGCCGCCTTCGCCGACTCGGTGGCGGGCCAGCTCGCCGACTCCCGGCGCCGTCGGCGCGGGCTGGACCGGCGGCGTACCGACCTGGCCGAGGAGCGGGCGGCCGTCGAGCGGGAGCTGGAGGCCGCGAGCGGCAAGCGGGCACCGGACCGGCTGGCCGCCGAGGTGACGGTGTCGGTGGACGCCGACGACGTCGAGCTGGACCTGGAACTGACCTACCTGGTCGACGGGGCCCGCTGGCAGCCCTCCTACGACGTGCGGCTCGTCGACGACGCCGTGACCGTCACCTGGTTCGGCCTGGTCAGCCAGGACACCGGCGAGGACTGGCCGGAGTGCGCACTCGAACTCTCGACGGCCCGCCCGGCGACGGCGACCCGCGTACCCGAGCTGACGCCCTGGTACCTCGACCGGGTCCGGCCGGTGCCGCCGCCGATGCCGATGGCGGCGGCGGCGGGCTTCGGCGCGATGCCGGCGCCCGCGGCTCCCGGCGCGGCACCCGCCGGCGCGGTGGCCCGGTCCGGCCCGCCACGCCCCAAGGTGCGCGAGAGCGCGGCCACGGTCGAGCAGGGCGTCACGGCGGCCACCTACCGGCCGGCCCGCCCCGTCGCGGTGCCGGCGGACGGCAGCGCCCACCGGGCCACCATCGCCGTGCTGGAGCTGCCGGCCCGGTTGGACCACGTGACCGCGCCGGTCCGCGCGACCGAGGCGCACCTGCGGGCGACCGTACGCAACACCTCGTCGCACACGCTGCTCCCCGGCCCGGCGGCGGTCTTCCACGGTGCCGACTTCGTCGCGGCCACCCGGCTGCCGACGTGGGCGCCCGGCGAGGAGACCGAACTGGCCCTCGGGGTGGACGACCGGGTCCGCGTGGAGCGCGAGCTCAGCCGACGCTCCGACACCCGCGCCACCCTCGGCTCGACCCGGCGGCGCGACGTGGAGTACCGGATCAGCGTCGCCAACCACACGCCCCGTCCGGCGACCGTGGAGGTGCGCGACCAGCTTCCGGTGTCGCGCGACGAGGCAGTGGTCGTACGGGAACCGACCCTCGTCCCGCCCCCGGCCGAGCGCACGGAGCTGGGCGAGCTGACCTGGCGGCTGCGGCTCGGGCCGGGGGAGAGCGGGGAGATCACCCTGGGCTTCCGGGTCGAGCTCGCCAAGGGCGTCGAGCTGGCCGGCTGGCGGGAATGACCGGTCAGAAACCGCGGCCCCGGCAGAGGCGGATCCACCGGTAGCCGTAGCCGGCCACCTTCAGGCGGTCCAGCTTGCCGACGTCGCCGTAGTTGCGGTCGGCGAGGACGTCGATGGGCAGGTCAGCCTCCGGCTCCAGCGTGCTGAGGTCCACCTCGGCGTCGGTGGTGCCGAGGTTGTGCACGAAGACCATCGTGCCGGCGCGGCCGTCGGCCCGGTGCGCCAGCACCCCCGGCGGCATCGTCACGTCGATGTGGGTCGTCGACCCCGAGCCCACCTCGGGGGCCTCCCGGAGCGTACGGATCATCCGCTCGAACCAGGCGAGCAGCGACTTCTGGTCGCTGCGCTGGGCGGTCACGTTGACCTTCTCGTACGAGAACTCGCCCTTGTCGATCACCGGGCGGACCAGCTTCTCCGGGTCGGCCGTGGAGAAGCCGGCGTTCGGCTGGTACGACCACTGCATCGGGGTGCGGATCGCCTCCCGGCCGGGCAGCGAGAGGTCCTCCCCCATCCCGATCTCCTCGCCGTAGCGCAGCACCGGCGTGCCGCGCAGCGAGAACTGCAACGCGTACGCCAGCTCGATGCGGCGGCGGTCGTTGCCGAGCATCGGGGCGAGCCGGCGGCGGATGCCCCGGTCGTAGATGCGCATGTTCTCGTCCGGGCCGAACTGCGCGTACACCTGGTTGCGCTGCTCGGCGGTGAGCCGGGAGAGGTCGATCTCGTCGTGGTTGCGCAGGAACGTGGCCCACTGCCCGCCCTCGGGCAGCGCCGGGGTGTCCCGCAGCGCCTCGATGATGGGCTCCGGGTCCTGCCGGGCGAGGGCCAGCATCAGGCGCCCGTTGAGCATGAAGTCGAAGAGCATGTGCAGCCGGTTGCCCGAGCCTCCGCTGTCGGCGAAGAAGGTCGGCAGCTGGTCGGGCTCGACGTTGGCCTCGGCGAGCAGGACGGCGTCGCCCCGGCGCCACTGCACGTGCTGGCGCAGCTCGGTGAGGAACTCGAAGTCCTTCGGGGAGCCCGGGTTGCCCGGCTCGGTCAGCTCGATGATGAACGGCACCGCGTCCATCCGGAAGCCGGAGACGCCGAGCTGGAGCCAGAACGACATGATCTTCTTGACCTCGGCACGGACCGCCGGGTTGGCCATGTTCAGGTCCGGCTGGAACTTGTAGAACCGGTGGTAGTACCAGGCCTTGGCGGTGCGGTCGTAGGTCCAGGTCTCGTGCTGCTCGCCGGGGAAGACCATGCCCTGGTGCCGGTCGGCCGGCTCGTGGTCGGCCCAGACGTACCAGTCCCGGTACGGCGAGTCGGGCGACGAGCGGGCGGACTGGAACCACGGGTGCTCGTTCGAGGTGTGGTTCACGACCAGGTCGATGATCACCCGGATGCCGCGGTTCTGCGCCTGGTGCAGCAGCTCCGCGAAGTCGCCGAGGGTGCCGAAGCGCGGGTCGACGTTGTAGAAGTCGGTCGCGTCGTAGCCGTCGTCGCGGTTGGGAGACGGGTGGATGGGGTGCAGCCAGAGGCAGGTCACGCCCAGCCGGGCGAGGTAGTCCAGCCGGCCGATGAGCCCCCGGATGTCACCGACGCCGTCGCCGTCGGAGTCCGCGTACGTGTCGATGTCGAGGCAGTAGACGACCGCCTCCGAGTACCACCTGTCAGCCATGCCGAACTTATGTCTCCGATCCCGCGTACCCCCAAACACCGGGGCCGGGTACGGCCCGTCAGTGAACGTGGACGAGCCTGCCTGTCGTCCCGGCCGTCGCGCCCGAGGGGCGGCGCCCGGGCGAGCACCGGCGGTACGGTCACCGGCATGGGAGACGGGCAGCGGCCGATCGACTGGGCCGAGGGTGAGTGGTGGAACGAGCCGGTGCTGGTCGAGGGCGGGCCGGCGGGCGACCTGCTGGTGCAGCCGGCCGGGGGCAGCGACCTGTGGCGGCACACCTCGTACGGCTTCGTCCACGACGACGCCCCGGCGCTGCTCGCGCCGCTGCCCACGGGCGAGGCCGTGGAGGTGAGCTTCGTCCTCGACTACGGCGAACAGTTCGACCAGGCCGGCGTGCTGGTCCGGGTCGACGAGCGGAACTGGGTCAAGGCCGGGGTGGAGGTCAGCGACGGCCAGCCGCAGGTCGGTGCCGTGGTGACTCGCGAGGTCTCCGACTGGTCGGTCGCCCCGGTGCCGATCTGGGCCGGGCGGGAGGTGACCGTGCGGGTCAGCCGCGACCGGGACGCGCTGACCGTACGGGCCCGGGCCGACGACGAGCAGTGGCGGCTGGTGCGGCTCGCCCCGCTGGCGCCGCAGGCCGTGGCGGTGGCAGGGCCGTACTGCTGCTCCCCCACCCGGGCCGGCCTGCGGGTCCGGTTCACCGGCTGGCGGCGGGGGCCGGCCGACGCCGAACTGCACCCGCAGAGGTGACCGGTGGTGGCCCGGCTCACGGGCAGGTGTGACGGCCGGGCCGCAGGGTAGATGACTCCGATCGGACCCGGCCGAGAGGATCGCGATGGCATTCGCCGAGAACGTCGACCCGACCGAACTCGGCGGCCTGACCGGTTGGGTGGCGGGGGTGATCGACGCCGCCGGTGCCATCGGGGTGGCCCTGCTGGTCGCCCTGGAGAGCATCGTCCCGCCGATTCCGAGCGAGATCGTCCTGGCGATGGCCGGCTACCTGGCCAGCGAGGGACGCTTCAACGTCGTGCTGGTGGGGCTCGCCGCCACCGCCGGCTCCCTGGGCGGGGCGCTCGCCCTCTACTGGCTGGGCGCGGCGGCCGGCGAGGACCGGCTCAAGCGCTGGCTCGACCGGCTGCCCCTGGTCGACCTCGACGACCTGGAGAAGGCCGACCGCTGGTTCGAGCGGCACGGCCGGTGGGCGGTGCTCTTCGGCCGGATGATGCCGGTGGTACGCAGCCTGATCTCCATCCCCGCCGGAGCCAACCGGATGCCGCTGCCGGAGTTCATCGCGTTCACCACGCTGGGCAGCGGCATCTGGAACGCGCTCTTCGTCGGCCTGGGCTACGCGCTCGGCTCGCGCTGGCAGCAGATCGAGCAGTACAGCAAGTGGTTCGACTACGGCATCATCGCCGTCTTCGTCGTGATGATCGCCTGGTGGGCGGTCAAGAAGACCCGTCGCCGCCGCACCCGCCAGCGCGACCACGCGGACGCCACCCCCTGACCCACCCCCGCTCCCTCCCGCCCCCACCAGCGTCGATCATGCAGTTGCGGCGCCCGGTGTGACCGCTCGCGCGGCTTCTGCGGACCACCACGACTGCGTGACCGGCGCTCGGGTGGGGTGGAGGAGGGCGGGCGGGAGAGGGGTCAGGGGAGGGTCTTCAGGTGGGGGGCCACCGTGCGGGCGAAGGTGCTGCCGTTGGTCACGTCCCAGTTGACCGACCAGGTCATCGCGCCGCGGATACCCGGGTAGGTGCGCGGCGGGCGGAAGCTGCCGCAGTTGGTGCCCCGGGCCAGGCAGTCCAGCGCGGCGTTCACCACGGAAGGCGCGACGATGCCGCCGCCGGCCGCGCCGGGGCCGGCCGGCAGGCCGAGGCCGACCTGGTCCGGGCGGAGCCCGGCCTCCAACTGGATGCAGGCCAGCGCCACGATGAAGTTCACCGTCCCCTGGGCGTACGCGGCGTTGCGGTCGCAGCCGAGCATCGCTCCCGAGTTGTAGAACTGGGTGTTCACGACGGTGAGGATGTCCTTGATGGCGAGCGCCAGCTTGAAGTAGCTGCTGCCCGGGGACTGCATGTCGATGGTCTGCGGGGCCATCGCGATGATCAGTCCCGCGCCGACCTTGGCACGTAGCGAACGCAGCGCCTGCGCCATGTAGGTCGGGTTCAGCCCGTTCTCCAGGTCGATGTCGACGCCGTCGAAGCCGTACCGCTGGATCAGCGCGTGGACGCTGTCGCTGAACGCGACCGCGGAGGCGGCGTCGTTGACCGCCACCCGGCCCGTCTCGCCGCCGACCGAGATGATCACCTTCTTGCCCCGGGCCTGGAGGGCGCGTACGTCGGCGGAGAAGTCGGCGTCGGTGTAGCCGCCGAGGGCGGCGGACAGGCCGGGGTCGACGGCGAAGGCGACCGCGCCGGGGGTGGCGGTGGCGTCGGCGAAGGCGACCGCGACGACGTCGTAATCGGCGGGCACGTCACGCAGTCGCAGCTCGGCGGCCGGGTTGTCGAAGTTGTGCCAGTACCCGGTGAGGATGTGCTTCGGCAGGCCGGTGTTCGGCGGCGGGCTCGTCGGGGGCGGGGTGGTCGGGGGCGGGGTCGTCGGCGGTGCGGTGGTCGGAGGCGCGGTGGTGGGGCTGGTGCCGCCGCCGCACGCCGCGCCGTTGAGCTGGCAGTTGGTGGGCGCGCCCGGCCCGGAGCCGAGAAAGCCGAACGAGACCGAGGCCCCCGGGACGATGCGGCCGTTCCAGGACCGGTTGGTGAAGGTGTGCCGCTGGCCCGAGGAGGTCAGCAGCGCGTCCCAGTAGCTGCCGACGCTGGTCCCGGCCGGCAGGTCGAAGGCGACGGTCCAGCCGTCGACCGTGGCCCCGCCCCCGTTCGTGATCGTGTACTTCCCTTCCCAGCCCGAGCCCCAGTCGGACGTCTTGACGAAGCTGGCGGTCACTCCGGCAGCGAACGCGGGCATCGCCACCCACACCGCGCCGAGCGCCGCGACCACCGCTGTGACCAGCGAGAAAACCAGAGATCTGGATCGTTTCACGACACCCTCCACGCCCGGACGCCATCCATCGGCATCGACATTCACGCCTATTATTAAGAGTGTTAACTGTTTCTGTCCAGAGCTGGCGCGGACAACAGCCCACTTCACTCACCGTGACTGGCTGTGCGGGAACTCTCGACGGTCGACGGCAACAGTCCCCTGGGCTCGATACCACACAGGTATTTTTATGCCCTACAGGTATCACCGTCCTGCGGCAAGGTTCCGCGGCCCCCATCGATGGCATGGCGTCAAGCCGGCACCGGACGCGGACGGCGCAGCACCGCCTGCTCCGCCGCCGACCAGGCGGTGGTGGTCACCAGGTAGATCACCGCGGCGAGCGGCAGCACCAGCGCCACCAGCACGGTCGCGTACGGCAGCAGCGGCAGCACCCGGCCGAGCACGGCCGCGCCGGGCCCCTCGCTCGGCGTACCGGCCACCGTTCCCGTCGCCGCCGCCGCACGCCGCATCCGCCGCGACGTCCACCAGGCGAGCGCGAGCAGGGCCGCCAGCAGGGCGCCGAACAGCGGCAGCGTCCCGCCGCCCAGCCCGTCGCCCAGGTGGTGGCCCAGCGGCACGCCGGCCAGCCGCTCGTCCAGCAGCCCCGTGCCGCCCTCGGCGGTGGTGAAGAGCCGGTACATCACCAGCAGGACCGGGGCCTGGAGCAGCAGCGGCAGGCAGCCGGAGACCGGGCTGGCGCCGTTGGCCCGGTAGAGCGCGAACAACTCGCCCTGCAACCGGGCGGGGTCGTCCGCGTACCGCCGCTGAAGGGCGTGGACCTCGGGGGCGAGCGCCGTGCGGCGCCGCTCCCCGCGCACCTGCGCGAGGGTCAGCGGCGAGATCAGCAACCGGACGACGACGGTGAGGACGACGATGGCGGCGGCCGTGGCCGCGCCGCCGGCCAGCGGTTCGAGCAGAGTGGTGAACCAGGTGAGCGCGCGGCCGGCGGTGCCGACGGCGTCGTGCAGAGGTGCGAAGGCGAGCATGGGTGACCCCTCGGTCCGATTCCGGAATGCCGGCCCGGCGGTGGGAGTCGCCGGGATGGGCGGGTGAACGGCGGAATCGACCGCGCGGCGGTGCTACGCGGCCGAGGGGTGCGGCCCCGGCGCGCGGGGCCGGGGCCGCCCGGCGGCGTCCGGGTCGACCTGTCGGGGCACCCGGCGATGGCGGGCCCGGGCGCGCAGGGCGGCGGCCCGGCCGGCCCGGGGCACGTCGGTGACGCCGGCCGCGTGCGCCGCGAACGCGACGGCGAGCAGCGCCACCGCGACGAACGCGGCCCCCGCGAGCAGCCCGGCCGGGCGATCGGCGAGCAGCGTCAGGTGGACGAGGGCGTACGCCCACATCCCCGACGCGATCCCCAGCGGCCCCGGCACGACGATCAGCCTAGGACCCGTTGTCACGCCGCCCGGCCGGTTCGGCTGGTGCCGGCGATCGGCGGGCGACACGCCGGGCCGCGTTTCCCCGCCTCCACACGGTGGGTAACCACTGACCGACCGGCGCGGACGGGCCGCTACCGGGGCGAACGGACGGTGGTGACGATGACCGGCCAGGTGGCGGAGGCTCCGAGCGGTACGGCTGAGGGGACCGACCTGCTCACGGTGGGTGTCGAGGAGGAGTTCCTGCTCGTCGACCCGCACACCGGGGCGGCGGTGCCCGCCGTCGACCTCGTCATGGAGCAGGTGCCGCCGGAGCTGCGCGGGCAGGTGGAGCGGGAGTTCCAGACCAGCCAGATCGAGATCGGCAGCCCGCCCGGCCTGGAGCTCTCCTCGATCCGGCACTCCCTCGGCGTGCTGCGGGCCGCGCTCGCCGACGCGGCCGAGCGCGCGGGCGTACGGCTGCTCGCCATCGGCACCGGGCCGGTCGACGGTCCCGTGCCGCCGGTGGTCGACAAGCCCCGCTTCGACCGGATGATCGAGCGGTTCCGCCTGCTGGTCCCCGGCCCCGGCAACAACGGCATGCACGTGCACGTCGGGGTGCCCGACCCGGACACCGGGGTGCAGGTGCTCAACCACGTCCGGCCCTGGCTGCCGGTGCTGCACGCGGTGACCACCAACTCCCCCTTCGCCCGGGGCGAGGACACCGGGTACGCGAGCTGGCGGTCGGTGGAGTGGGAACACTGGCCGTCGGTGGCACCCACCCCGTTCCTGGAGTCGCACGAGCACTACGAGCGGCTGATCGGGCAGCTCATCGCCAGCGGGATGATGCTCGACGAGGGGATGCTCTACTGGTATGCCCGCCTGTCGGCCAAGTACCCGACGGTGGAGATCCGGATCGGCGACGTCTGCCCGTCCGTGGACGACGCGGTGCTCGTCGCCGCCCTGGTCCGGGCCATGGTGGCGACCGCGCTGGACGACATGGCCGCCGGGCGGCCCGCCCTGCGCACCGACCACCACCTGCTGGTCGCCGCGCACTGGCGGGCGGCGCACGACGGGCTGGAGGGTGACGGCGTCGACCTGACCGACGGCGAGCTGCGGCCGGCCTGGAAGCTGTTCGACCAGTTCGTCGAGCGGCTGCGCCCGGCGCTGGAGCGCCACGGCGACCTCGACGAGGTGACCGACCTCGTCGCGGGGCTGCGCCGGCACGGCACCGGGGCGGCCCGCCAGCGGGCGGTCTTCGCGCGTACCGGCAAGCTCGTGGACGTGGTCTCCGACGTCGCGCGGCAGACCCGCGGCGCGGACCGCTCGTGACAGGATGGTGCCCGTGGCGCAACGGCTGATCGTCATCGGTGGGGACGCCGCGGGAATGGCGACGGCGTCCCAGGCGCGGCGGCGCCGCGACCGCGGCGACCTGGAGATCGTCGCCTTCGAGCGGGGGCACTTCACGTCGTACTCGGCGTGCGGGATCCCGTACTGGATCAGCGGGCTGGTGCCCGAGCGGGACCAGTTGATCGCCCGCGATCCGGAGACGTTCCGGGAGAAGTTCGACATCGACGTCCGGCTCCGGCACGAGGTGACCGCCATCGACCTCGACCGGCGCGAGGTCGTCGCGCGGGACCTCGAAGGCGGCGGCGAGGTCCGGGAGCGCTTCGACACCCTGATGTACGCCACCGGAGCGCTGCCGAAGAAGCCCGGCTGGGCCGACACCGACGCCGGCGGGGTCTTCGGGATGCAGACCCTCGACGACGGCGCCGCGCTGCGCGCCTGGCTGGACGCCGAGCCCCGGCCGCGCCGGGCGGTGGTGATCGGCGGCGGCTACATCGGCGTGGAGATGGCCGAGGCGCTGATCCAGCGCGGGCTGGCCGTCACCCTGGTCGAGCAGGCCGAGCAGCCGATGGCCACCGTGGACCCGGACATGGCCGAACTGGTCACCGACGCGATGCGGGGCATCGGCGTCACCATCCGTACCGGTCTCGGGGTGACCGGCCTGGAGGAGACCGGGGGCCGGGTGTCCGCTGTGGTCACCGCCGAGGGGCCCATCCCCGCCGACGTGGTCGTCCTGGGTCTGGGCGTACGCCCCAACACCGCGCTCGCGGAGGCCGCCGGCCTGCCGCTGGGCACCACCGGCGGGATCCGGGTGGACCGCCGGATGCGGGTGCAGGGGGTGCCGGACGTCTGGGCCGCCGGCGACTGCGTGGAGACCGTGCACCGGGTCACCGGGCTGCCGGTGCACGTGCCGCTGGGCACCCACGCCAACAAGCAGGGCCGGGTCGCCGGCATCAACATCGGCGGCGGGTACGCCACCTTCGCGGGGGTGATCGGCACGGCCGTCACCAAGGTCTGCGAGCTGGAGGTGGGGCGCACCGGGCTGCGCGAGAAGGACGCCGCGGCGGCGGGGTTCGAGTTCGTCTCGGTGATTGCCGAGTCGACCAACCGCGCCGGCTACTACCCGGGCGCCCGGTCCATGACGGTGAAGCTGATCGCGGAGAAGCCCAGCGGGCGGCTGCTCGGGGCGCAGATCGTCGGCTGGTCCGAGGCGGCCAAGCGGATCGACACCCTCGCGGTGGCGCTGTGGAACGGCATGACGGTGGACGACATGACCGCGCTCGACCTCGGCTACGCCCCGCCGTACGCCCCGGTCTGGGATCCGGTGCTGATCGCCGCCCGCAAGGCCGTCGACGCCTTGGCCGCTGTCGGCCGCTGAGGCGGGAGCGCCCCCGGAACCCGCGCAGGGCTTTGTCGGGGGTGGCGGTTAGCGTGTGCCCGCGCTCGCCGCGCCGGCCACGTCGGGCCGGTCGCTGACCCTCTCGGAGGCACCCCATGTCGCAGGAGACGACCTACCTCGAACTGTCCGAAGTGGATGGTGCGCACAAGTTCTACGAGGTCGTCGTCGACGACGCCGCGTTGACCGTCCGCTACGGCCGGATCGGCGACCAGGGCCAGGTCAAGTCCACGGCCTACGCCGACAACGCCAAGGCCCGCGCGGCGGCGGCGAAGAAGATCGGCGAGAAGGTCCGCAAGGGCTACGCCCCGGCCGTGCCGGGGGTGCGGCAGAAGCGCGCCGTCTCCCGGCGGCAGATCGTCAGCACCCGCTCCACGGCCCGCACCGCCCCGGTGCTGTGGCGCTACGACTCCGGCGCCCCCGCCTTCGGCATCTTCGTCGACGGGCAGAGCTGCATGGTCGGCAACGAGCGGGGCGTCATCACCACACTCGGCCACGACGCCCGGGTGCTGAACCAGGTCCGCCTTCCCGACGGGGTGAAGTGCATCGTCGCCGACGACGCCTGGATCTACGCGGGCTGCGACGACGGCAACGTCTACGACCTGTCCGGCAAGGTGCCCCGGGTGGCCTACGAGATCGCGCCGGAGATCGACATCTACTGGCTGGACATCCACGACGGGGTGCTGGGCGTCTCCGACGCGGGCGGCGGCGTCGTGGCCGTCGACCACGAGGACGAGTTCCTCTGGCGCCGGCAGGGCCGTGGTCGGTCGGCGTGGATGGTGCGCTGCGACGCCGACGCGCTCTACCACGGCCACTCGCGGGGCGTGACCGGCTACGACTGGCGTACGGGCCGGGAGCTGTGGCACACCCCGACCGGCTCGGTGCTCTTCGGCTGGCAGGAGCCCGGCGCGGTGTTCGCGGGCACCGGCACCCGGGAGGTGGTGCGCCTCGCGAAGGACGGCCGCGCCGAGCGCAGCTACCGCTGCGACGCCCCGGTCTTCTCCTGCGCCACGGCCGAGGGCGGCCGGTACGTCTTCGCCGGCGACAGCCAGTCCTCGATCTACTGCTTCGACCAGGCCGGCAACCGGCTGTGGAAGCTCGGCACCGGCTGCGGCTCGGCCTACTCCATGCAGTACCACGAGGATCGACTCTACGTGGTCACCACCGGCGGCTACCTGGCCTGCATCGACGCCAGCGAGCCGGCGATCCGGGCGGCGGAGGGCGGCAGCGTGCCGGAGGTGGTCGACGTCAAGGCCCCGCCCCGGATGCCCGAGCCGGCGGCCTGGACGACGGTCGAGGTGACCAGCGACGTCGACGGCGGCGTCATCGTGCAGTGCGTCGAGGACCGGGGCCGGCTGCGGGTGCACGTGGTCTCCCCCGGCTACCACCGGGACTGGTCCGTGCAGTTCCCCAAGGGCATCCGCGAGCCCGGCGCGCGCTACCTGGTCACCCAGGTCCGTGAGTCCGGCCGGGGCGGCTTCTACCGCGCCCACGGCGACATCCGCCGCCTCCGCTGACCTCTCCCGAGGCGGGCGGTGGGTGGGTGGGCCAGCGGGAGGGTGGGCCAGCGGGAGGGCGGCGTGGGGTTCAGGATGGGCGGGTGGAATCGGAACTCCTGATCCCGGACGGGCTGGGCTGGGTGCGGAACGTGGCGGCCGGGCGGGAATGGCTGGCGGCGCTGCCGGAGCGGGTGGCCGCCTGCGCCGAGCGCTGGTCGCTGCGGCTCGGGCCACCCTTCCCGTACGCCTTCGCGTCGCTGGCCCTGCCTGCGGAGCTGCCCGACGGCACGCCGGCGGTGCTGAAGCTCCAGTACCCGGACCCCGACAGCGTCCACGAGGCGACGGCGCTGGAGTGCTGGGCCGGGGCGGGGGCGGCCCGGCTGCTCGGGCACGACCCGCGGCGGCGGGCGCTGCTGGTCGAGCGGTGCGTGCCCGGCACGCCGCTGCACGCCCTGCCCGCCGACGCGGCGCTGGACGTGGCGGTCGGGCTGCTGCCCCGGCTGTGGCGACCGGCCGGCCCGCCGTTCACCCCCCTCGCCGAGGAGGCCGCCGGCTGGCTGGAACGGCTGCCGGCGAAGTGGGAGCGGGCGGGCCGGCCGTACGAGCGGCGGCTGGTCGACGCGGCGCTGGGGTCGCTGACGGACCTCGTCGGCAGCCAGGGCACTCAGGTGCTGGTCAACCAGGACCTGCACGCCGGCAACGTGCTGCGGGCGACCCGGGAGCCGTGGCTGCTCATCGACCCGAAGCCGCTGACCGGCGAGCGGGAGTTCGGCGTGGTGCCGCTGGTGCGCGGCGCGGAGCTGGGGCACTCGCCGGAGGCCGTACGGCACCGGCTGGACCGGCTCAGCGCGGAGCTGGGGCTCGACCGGGAGCGGGTACGCGGCTGGACGATCGGGCAGACGCTGGCCTGGAGCATCGCCGAGGGACAGGTGTTCCCCCGCCAGGTGGAGGTGGTCCGCTGGCTGCTCGGCGAGGGCTGAGAGCCGCCCGCCCGCACGGACGGGGCAGCTCGACAGCGGTGCGGTGGTCACGGCCCCGGTGGGCCACCGGTCATCCGGGTTGGCAGGTGGGGCACCAGTAGAGGTTGCGGCCGGCCAGCCCGCCCCGGCTCACCGGCGTGCCGCAGACGTGGCAGGGCTCGCCGGGGCGGCGGTAGACGTACACCTCGCCGCCGTGCCGGTCGACCCGGGCGGGGCGGCCCATCGCCTCGGGCAGGTGCGCGTCGCGGACGGTGTCGATCCGGCCCCGACCGACGGCGAGCCGCATCAGCGCCACCAAATCGGCCCAGAGCGCGTCCCAGCCGGCGCGGGTCAGTCGCCGGCCGGGCAGCGTCGGCGGCAGACCGGCCCGGAACAGCGCCTCGGTGACGAAGATCAGCCCGGTGCCGGCCACCACCGACTGGTCCAGCAGCAGCGCCGCGAGCGGCGTCGGGCTGCGGGAGATCCGGGCGTACGCCCGGTCGGGGTCGGCGTCGGCGCGCAGCGGGTCGGGGCCGAGCCGGCCGCGCAGCGCCGCCACCTCGGGCGGGGTGAGCAGCTCGCAGGCGGTGGGGCCGCGCAGGTCCAGCCAGTGCCGGTCGCTGGTCAGCCGCAGCCGCACCTGACCGACCGGCTCCGGCGGCTCCCCGGCGCCGTCGGCGAACCTGCCGTAGAGCCCGAGGTGCACGTGCAGGGTCAGCTCGCCCGCGTGGTGGTGCAGCAGGTGCTTGCCGTACGCCTCGGTGGCCTCCAGGACCGTGCCGGAGAGGCGGGCCGCGCCCTCGGCGAAGCGGCCCTGCGGGCTGGCGACGTGCGGCTTGTCCCCGCCGAACAGCTCGGCGTGCCGCGCCGCCAGGCGGTGGATGGTGTGTCCCTCTGGCACGGGTGCCAAGGATAGCCAGCGCGGGGACCGGGCCGGCTCGCAGAATGTCAGGCCGAGTTCACCTGCGCGTGGCGGGACGGTCGGGCCGCCTCGGCATAGTCCCAGCCGTGGACGGTGCCGAGACCCCAGCCGACCGCCCGACGTTGTCCGTCGTCGTTCCGGTGTACGGCGTCGAGGCGTACCTCGCGACCTGCCTCGACTCGATCCTCGCCCAGCCGGGCGCCGAGGACGGGGAGGTCGTCGCGGTCGACGACGCCTCGCCGGACGGCAGCGGGCGGCTGCTCGACCGGTACGCCGCGCGCGACCCCCGGGTGCGGGTGGTCCGCCTGGCCGAGAACGCCGGCCTGGGCGGCGCCCGCAACGCCGGCGTGGCCCGGGCCACCGGCGACTACCTCTGGTTCGTCGACGGCGACGACTGGCTGCCGCCCGGCGCGGTCGCGGCGGTGCGGGAGCGGCTCGCGGACACCCGCCCGGACGTGCTGATCGTCGACCACGCCGAGGTGTTCCCGGACGGCCGGGTGGTGGCCCGGCCGTCCGGGGCGGCCCTCGGGGGGCGGCACCTGCCGCTGCGGCTCGCCGACCGGCCCGAGCTGCTCATGCTCGCCCAGTCCGCGTGCACCAAGCTCGTCCGCCGCGCGTTCCTGGCCGAGTCGGGGCTCTCCTTCCGGCCCGGCTGGTACGAGGACTGCGCCTACAGCCATCCCCTGCTGATCGCCGCCGGCAGCATCGACGTGCTGGAGCGGGACTGCTACCACTACCGGCAGCGCCCCCGGGACCGGATCACCGCCACCCTGAGTACGCGGCACTTCGAGGTCTTCGACCAGTACGCCTCGGTGTTCGGCTGGCTGGCCACCGTCGGCGGCGACGCCCCGGACCGCTTCGGGCCCGACCTGTTCCGCGTCATGCTCGACCACTACCTGGTCATCGTCGGCAACGACTTCCGGCTGCCGCCGGAGACCCGCCGCGCGTTCTTCCGCCGGATGGCGGCGGACTACCGGCGGTGGCTGCCTCCCGCCGGCTACCCCCGGCCGGGCGGGATCGCCGGGCTCAAGCACCGGATGGTGCGCCACGACGCGTACCTCGTCTGGGCGGTCCTGCGGGCCGCGCACCGCGCGGCGGGCCGGCTGCGGACGCGGGCCGGGACGAAACGGTGAGGAACGTGAAGTACCTGATCACCGGCGGCGCCGGCTTCATCGGCAGCACCGTCGGTTCCGCGCTGCTGGACCGGGGCATCACGCCGGTGATCCTCGACGACCTGTCGACCGGCCGGGCCTCCTTCGCGGCCGGCCGCCCCTTCTACCGGGGCGACGTCGCCGACGGGGACCTGGTCGACCGGATCTTCGCCGAGCATCCCGAGATCCGGGCCACCGTGCACTGCGCCGGGGTCATCGTCGTGCCCGAGTCGACCCGCGACCCGCTGCGCTACTACCGGGAGAACCTCGCGAAGTCCGTCGAACTGGTCCGTCACCTGGTCCGCAACGGGTGCCGTCGGGTGCTGTTCAGCTCCACCGCCGCCGTCTACCGGCCGGGTGCGGACTTCGCGGTCGACGAGTCCTCCCCCGTCGACCCGGTCAGCCCGTACGCCCGCACGAAGGCGATGGTCGAGGCGGTGCTCGCCGACTGCGCGCGGGCCGGTGAGCTGCGGGCGGTGGCGCTGCGCTACTTCAACCCGATCGGCGCCGATCCCCTGCTGCGCACCGGGCTGCAACTGCGCCACCCGACGCACGCCCTGGGTCGCATGATCGAGGCGGCCAGCACCGGCACGGAGTTCCGCGTCACCGGCACGGACTGGCCCACCCGCGACGGCAGCGCCGTCCGGGACTACGTCCACGTGTGGGATCTCGCCCAGGCCCACGTGGCGGCGCTGGCCCGCTTCGACGAGGTGGCGGCCGCCGGCCCGCACGGGTACACCGCGCTCAACATCGGCACCGGGGTCGGCACCACGGTGCGGGAACTGCTGGCCGCGTTCGCCGCGGTGACCGGGCGGCCCCTGCCCTACCGGGAGGCTCCCCGCCGGTCCGGCGACGTGCCGGGGGTCTACAACCGCAGCCGCCGCTACCAGGACCTGCTGGGTTGGTCGCCGCGCTTCGGCGTCGAGGACGGCATCCGGCACGCGCTGGAGTGGCGGGCGCTCGACGACCGCCGGCACCTGGCCGCTGCCCCGCTCGCCCTGCGGTAGCCCCGGCCGGTTCCGGAGCCGGCGCGCGGCGGGGCGTCAGGAGGGGCGGCGGGCGGTCAGCCGGGCGAGCACCCGCCGAGGGGTCAGTGGCACCACGGAGATCATCAACCGGCCGCTGCCGTCGGTCACCGGCGACACCGCGTACCAGCGTCGTCCCCGCCGCCGGACCATCGGTCGGGGGAACCGGACCCGGCGGGGCGCGCGCAGCGGCGCGCTCCCGGGCCGGCCGTCGGGCGCGGGCAGCGTCAGGTGTACGGCACGGCGCTGCCCGGTCACCGCGCTGGCGCGCAGCACCTCGGTCACGCTGATCCGGGCCCGCAGCGTGGTGCCGCCGGTGGCCGTCGCGGGACGTACGTCGCCGGCCAACTCGCCGGCGGTGAGTCGCGGCGGCCCCGGGCAGAGCCGGCCGAGGTCGGGCAGGGGCGTACGCAGGTCGAGGACGAGAGCCGGTCCGGCGTCGGCGTCGCGGTCCCAGCCGATGCCGGTGACCTCGAAGCGGGCCAGCCAGTCCACGGCGTCGGTGACGTCGAAGACGTCGTCGGGCAGCCGGCCGTGCGACGCCCGGAAGCCCGGGTACGCCGCGTACCGCCGGGCGCCCTCGACGACCGTCGGCGGCACGCCGCGCTCCGCGTCCTCCCGGATCACGTCGACCAGGTCGTCGGGCGTGCCGTGCTCGGCGACCCCGATCCGCAGCCGGGTCTCCACCGGCAGCCGGCCCCGTACGGCGGCGGTGAGGTGCCGCCCGGCCAACTCCCGTACGCCGGCGTGCAGCAGCCGCCGGGTCGGCGCGTCCAGCCGGAGGAAGTCGTCGTCGAGCAGGGCCGCCACCTCGAAGCGGAAGTAGCGCCGCAGCACCGCGTCCCGCTCGTCGCCCGGCGGGATCAGGCCGACGGCGAACTCCACGAGCCGCCGCGCGCAGTCGAGCCGCTCCTCCGCCCGGCTCAGGTAGGTGATGTTGCGGGCGTTCAGCCGCCGCACCGCGTGGTAGTAGTCGTAGTCGGCGAGGACCGTGACCCGGGCTGCCCGGTGGCACGCCTCCAGGGTGAACGGCTGGTCGCTGCCGATCGGCATGTCCTCCGGGTACCGCAGCCGGTGCCGCTCGACGAGTTCCCGCCGGAACAGCTTGGTGTTGGCCAGCGACAGCGGCAGGGCCGAGTCGGCCAGCCCGACGTCCACCGCCGTGCGGGCGAAGACCTCCTGGTGGACGTGGCGGCTGTTCACCCCCACCACCCGGCCGAGGACGACGTCGGAGCCGTACCGGTCGGCGGCGGCCACCAGCCGCTCCAGCGCCTCGGGGCCGAGGCGGTCGTCCGCGCCGACGAAGAAGACGTACCGCCCGGTGGCCAGGTCGAGGGCCCGGTTGCAGGGCGCCGCCGGGCCGCCGGAGTTGGGCTGGTGCACGACGGTCACGGTGCCCGGATACCGGCGGGCGTAGCGGTCGAGCTGCCGGCCGCTGCCGTCGGTCGATCCGTCGTCCACCGCCACGATCCGCATCCGGTCCAGACCGATGCTCTGCCCGAGCAGCGAATCCAGGCATCCGGTGAGGTACGGCATCGTGTCGTACACGGGCAGGATCACCGTCACGTCGGGCGGCGGGGAGCCGTCCCGGTGCCCCTGGTCGACGGCCACCGGGTCAGCCGACACGGCCGTACGCGTCCGCCCCGCCGGCGACGGCCGCCGGCACCAGCCGGGCGTAGACCCGGTCGAGTTCCACGGCCTGCCGCTCCCACGTCCACCCGGCCAGCAGGGCCGGATCGTCGTACGCGGCCCGGTACCGGCCGGGGTCGGCGAGCACGGCACGGACGGCGCGGGCGAGGTCCCCGGCGTCCCCGGCCCGGAACACCTCGCCCTGCCCGGTCGCCCGGACGGTGCCCGCCATGGTGCGCACGTCGCTGACCACGATGGGCAGCCGGGCGTGCGAGTACTCGAAGAACTTGGTGATTAGCGCGATCTCGTGGTTGGGCCAGTGCTGGATCGGGATCACCCCGAGGTCGGCCCCGGCGAGCAGCGGCACCACCTCGTCGTGCGGCACGTACCCCCGCACGTGCAGGCGCCCACCGACGCCGAGGTCGGCCGCCCGCGCCGCCAGCGACCGGACGTACTCGCCGTCTGGATGGTTGACCACCAGCGCGACGTGCACGCCGGGCAGCAGCGGCAGTGCCTCGACCAGGACGTCCAGGCCGCGCTGCGGCGCCGCGGCGCCGCTGTAGACCAGCAGCGGGTCGCCCGGCCCGAGGCCGAACCCCGCGCGGAGGGTCTGCGTGGCCCGTACCGGCTGGTCGGTCTCGCGGCGGTCGGGCGCGTTCAGCACCACGGTGGGCAGTTCGGGCAGGTCGTGCTCGCGTCGCAGCAGGCGGGCCAGCTCCGGCGAGACGGTCACCACCGCGTCGGCGTGGCGGGCGTACTCCCGTTCGTGCGCCAACTGGGCGGGCAGCCACCGCACGTTGTCGCTCCAGGGCTTGATGCCCGGCAGGAACTCGTGGGCGTCCCACACCAGGGCGGCCCGGCGGCCGGCGGCCCTGGCCCGCAGCAGCCCCCGCGCGCCCACGCCGAGCATCCGGAAGTCGTTGGCGTGGATCAGGTCGGGCGCCAGCTCGTCGAGCACCGGGCCGTAGGCGTGCTCGTAGCTCCACAGTGCCGGCTGCAACCGGCGCCAGGCGCGGTCGCCGTACAGCCGCAGGCACAGCCGGGTGTACGCCCGCTCGACGGGTGTCCGCAGGCCGAGGTGCCCGAGCAGCGCCGCCGCGTTCCGGCGCGGCGTGCGGGGCACCGGCGCGCCGGGACGGCCCATCGGCAGCAGCCGCACCAGGGCGTCGCCGATGTGCCACCGGTGCGGCTCGCCGTCGGGCGAGCGGCCCAGCAGGGTGACGTCCCAGCCGGCTTCGGCGGCCGACCGGGCCGACTTCTGCACCCGGGAGTCGCCCTGGACCGCGTTGTCGACCAGCATGACCACCCGGCCCCTGGCTCCGGCTCGAATCTCCATCGTCACCCTTCCCCGGCCGACGTGGCCGGCCGGCCGCGGAGATCCTATGGCCGGTCGAACCCCTTCTTCGGGCCGAACGGCAAGTCGACGACCGATGTTCACCCGGCGGCAAGCAAGCCCCCGGCCAGGCCGTCGGCGGGTGTACCGATCAGAGCGGGCGGGTACCGCAGGGCGTGTTACCGCGCGGCGGACCGCACCACTTCCGTCCGGCCGCGTCTGCCTCAGGAGGTGTGTTGTGGTGAAGATTCCTTCCCTGTCACGTCGGACCGAGCCGACGCCGACGGATGACGACATCGGCGGCCGGGACCGGAACGAGGAGGGCGCGCGGGTCGACGGGAGCGCGCGGGACCGGGCGGAGGCCACCGGCCGGGACCGGACCGACGACCCCGGCCGGGTCGCCGGCCCGGTGGTGACGGAGCGGGACAGCGAGCAGACGACCTACCGCAGCAGCACGGCGCCGGACGCCGACGGGCGCGACGGCGACGCGGAGCGGCGGGCGGCCGAGCGGGCGGCGGTCGCCCGGGCCGCCACGGCTCGACCCGCCGACGACGGTCCCCGGCGCGCCCCCCGGACCACCGACCCCGACCCGACCCTCGAACGGACCCTCGACGGCCGGACGACCGACCTGGACCGCAGCGCGACGGCGCTGGCCGCCCGGACGGACCGGGACCGCACGGGGGAGCGCCCGCTCGACGCGGACCGCACCGTGGAGCGGTCCGTCGACCGCGACGGCGACGGCGTCGCCGACCGCGAGCCGGAGCGACCGGTGGTCGCCGGCCCGAAGCCCCGGGCCAGCCTGCTCGCCACGCTGGGGTTGATCGTCGGCGTGGCGGGGGCGCTCTTCGTGCTCACCGGCGCCCTCGCCGGATACGGCATCGCGCTCGGCGCCGTCGGCGCGGTCCTCGCGGTGTTCGGCCTGATGGCCACCCGCCGCCGGCACATCGCCGGCAAGACCGACGCGCTGCTCGGCATCGCGCTGGGTCTCGGCGCGGTGGTGCTCGGCGTGCTGGCGATGACCGGCCAGTTCGACTGGCCGACCACCGACGGCGACTGGGTGCAGCGGTTCCGCGAGTGGCTCGACTCACAGTTTGTGGATCGCTTCTAGCGGGCACTGATCGGCTCGCCGGCGATGCGCCGGCAGCGCCGGTGATGCACCGGCGACGCCCGACCAGCCTGGTGGTTCACCAGCCGGGCAACCCTTTTCGGGGGCGGCGGTTCGCCGCCCCCGAAGTGTTTTCCGGGCCTGGCTCCCGACGGGACGCACCGACGGGGCTCGATACGCAACGAACCATCGTCCAGCACCCTCCAGACGCAACGATCCGTCGGCCTGCGCAACTTCCAGCGGTGGATTCCACCATCGGTGCCGCATAGCGTTGAGCAACGGCGCCAGCCCGTGGGCCGAAGGTGGCCGGGCGCGCCCGACCCTGGGAGCAGGACAATGACGATGGACGCCACCAGCCAGCGCTTCCTGATGTGCCGGCCGACGTACTTCGCCGTCGACTACGCCATCAACCCGTGGATGGACCCGACCGCGCCGGTCGACGCCGACCTCGCCGTGCGGCAGTGGGAGCAGCTGCGGCAGACGTACCGGGACCTGGGCCACACCGTCGAGGAGATCGCTCCGGTGCCCGGCCTGCCCGACATGGTCTTCGCCGCCAACGGCGGCACCGTGATCGACGGCAAGGCGATGGCCGTGCAGTTCCGCGACCCGCAGCGCGCCGACGAGGCCCCCGCCTACCGCGCCTGGTTCGAGGCCGCCGGCTTCGAGATGTACGACCCGAAGCACGTCAACGAGGGCGAGGGCGACATCCTGCTGGCCGGCGACGTCCTGCTGGCCGGCACCGGCTTCCGCACCGCGCACGCCTCGCACGCGCAGCTCCAGGAGGTCTTCGGCTACCCGGTGGTGACCATGCAGCTGGTCGACCCCCGCTTCTACCACCTGGACACCGCGCTCACCGTGCTCGACGAGCGGACGGTGGCGTACCTGCCGGAGGCGTTCTCGCCCGGCAGCCAGGCCGTGCTGCGCCGGCTCTTCCCCGACGCGGTGCACGCCACCCTGGCCGACGCCGAGGTCTTCGGGTTGAACGCGGTCAGCGACGGTCGGCACGTGGTGCTGCCGGCGCAGGCCACCGGCCTGGCCGCGAAGCTGCGCGACCGGGGCTACGAGACGATCGGTGTCGACCTCTCCGAGCTGCGCAAGGCCGGCGGCGGACCGAAGTGCTGCACGTTGCGACTCCGTCAGGGAAAGGCGAGCCAGTGATCGACGACATGCTGCGGACGCCGGAGGCGATCCGCGACGCGGAGCGGTGGACCGCGCACAACTACCACCCGCTGCCGGTGGTCATCTCCTCCGCCGAGGGCTCCTGGCTGACCGACGTGGACGGCCGCCGCTACCTCGACTGCCTGGCCGGCTACTCGGCGCTGAACTTCGGTCACCGGCACCCGACGCTGATCGCCGCCGCGCACGCCCAGCTCGACCGGCTGACCCTCACCAGTCGGGCGTTCGTCCACGACCAGTTCGCCGACTTCTGCCGCGAGCTGGCCGAGCTGTGCGGCAAGGACCTCGTGCTGCCGATGAACACCGGCGCCGAGGCCGTGGAGACCGGCATCAAGGTCGCCCGCAAGTGGGGCTACCAGGTCAAGGGCGTCGCCCCGGGAATGGCCAACATCGTGGTGGCCGAGGGGAACTTCCACGGCCGGACGACCACCATCGTCAGCTTCTCCACCGACGAGGACGCCCGGGCCGACTTCGGGCCGTACACCCCGGGCTTCACGGTGGTCCCCTACGGCGACCTGGCCGCGCTGAGCGCCGCCATCGACGAGAACACCGTCGCGGTGCTGCTCGAGCCCATCCAGGGCGAGCAGGGCGTCGTCGTGCCGCCGGAGGGCTACCTGCCGGGCGTACGCCGGGTATGCACGGAACGCAACGTGCTCTTCGTCGCCGACGAGATCCAGTCCGGCCTGGGCCGGACCGGGCAGACCTTCGCCTGCGACCACGAGGGCGTCACGCCCGACATGTATCTGCTGGGCAAGGCGCTCGGCGGCGGCATCGTGCCGGTCTCCGCGGTGGCCGCGAACACCGACGTGCTCGGCGTGCTCCGGCCGGGCCAGCACGGCTCCACGTTCGGCGGCAACCCGCTGGCCTGCGCCGTCGCGACCGAGGTCGTCCGGCTGCTGGCGACCGGCGAGTTCCAACGCCGCTCGACCGAGCTGGGCGCCCGGCTGCACGCCGGTCTGCGGTCACTGGTCGGCAGGGGCCTGCTCGCGGTGCGGGGCCGGGGCCTGTGGGCCGGCCTCGACATCGACCCGGCGCTGATGAGCGGCCGGGAGGCGTGCGAACGGCTCGCCGAGCGCGGGGTGCTCGCCAAGGACACCCACGGCTCCACCATCCGGCTCGCCCCGCCGCTGGTCATCACCGAGGAGGAGATCGACCACGCGGTCGCCCAGCTCGCCGCCGTGCTGGCCGGCTGAGCCCCGTACGACAAGGGCGGGCGTCGGGACCACGGTCCCGGCGCCCGCCGTCGTCTCCCCCGCGGATCAGCGGGGCAGGCGCATCGCCATCGTGGGGGCCTCGGCCATGACCGAGGTCGGCGTGTAGGGGGCGCCGGTGGGAAGCTCGTCGGGCCGGCCGATCTGCACCCCGGGGTAGAGCTCCACCATGTCGCCCTCGGCCAGCACCCGGGACTGCTGCGGCGCCAACGGGACACGGTCGGCCTCCGCCATCGACCCGCCCGGACGGATGCCCGAGCCGTTGGTGCTGACGTCGGTCACGATCACCTCGCCGACCCGCAGCTCGAACCGGACGTGGCTGCGGCTGATCCAGCGCCGTGCCTCGTCGTTGAGCCACTGCCCGAGGACGATCCCGCCGGCCTGTTCGGGCGCCCGGCCCACGACGGCCGACTGGTCCTCGGTGAGCACGAAGCGGCGGCGGATCAGCCCACCCACCCGCACGGCGAGTACGGCGCTGCGCGGTCGCGGACCGGCGTCGCCGAGCCGGGTGCCGTGCCGGGGGCAGGTGGGCACGCCGCCGCGCAGCGTGGGCGGCGGCTGTCCGGCGGGGCTGCGCTCCACCACCCGAGCCAGGTCGGCGAAGGCCCCGCCGCCCCCGCCACCGCCGAAGAGCGCGCAGCCGGGCTCGGCGCAGCGCCACCGCCGGGAGAGCAGCTTCGCGCCGGCCGGCGACCGGTCACCGGCGACCGGCGTGTGCCCGCCGCCGACGTGGGCGACGAAGGCCGGCCCGCCGGCGCCGGGCACCGGGGCGAGCACCCGGCCGGCCTGCTCGACCAGCCACGGGTAGCGCCCGCGCAGGCCGTCGGCCCGCGCCCGGGTCAGCACCGGCAGCCCGAGCAGGTCCGCCACCTCCAGCATCCGGTCGCCCGGGTTGTCGAGCACCTCGACCAGCCCGTCGTCGGCCCACCGGCGGACGACCATGCGCTCGTTGGAGGTGAGGTCGGCGTCGGAGAGCAGGGCCCGGTGGACCACCGCGTAGACCGGGACGCTGTCCTCCTCCATCTCACGGGCGAGGGCGTCGATCACCATGCCGAGGCGAAGCAGGCTGGCCGGCCGGCCGCCGTCGAGGTCCTGGTAGCGGATCACCTCCGCCAGGTCGATGACCGCCCGCGCCAGCGACGGGTCGGTGCTGACCCGGCCCTCGATGGCGTCCAGCACCTTGCTGATCTCGAATCTCATCCGACGCTCCCCACGATGTCGTCGATCCGCCGAGCCAGTTCCAGGTCACGCCGGGTGACCCCGCCCACCGAGTGCGTGACGCAACGGAAGGTCAGGGTGCGCCAGCGGATGTCGATGTCAGGGTGGTGGTCCATCTCCTCCGCCGCCACCGCGACCCGGTCGACCACCGCGATGGCCTCCGGGAAGTCGGCCAGCTCCACGGTGCGGGTGATCCCCGCGGGGTCTCCCGACCAGCCCGCCAGGCCACCCAGCTCGTCTCGCACCGCCTCGGCGGTGAGCACGTCTGCCATGGGGAGACCCTACCGGGGCCGGTCGCGACGACGCCGACCAGCGGCGCGAGGTGTGGCGGACCCGGCAGCGCGGCGCTCCGGGGGCCGCCACGGCATAGATGGGCGGCTGTGCGACCGCGGGGTTAGGCTGACCGGCGGCCCGGTCGGGGTCGCGACGGCGTCGCCCCCGGCCAACCCTGCGTGAGGAGATTCCACGATGAACACTCGACGGCTGGCGACCACGGGGGTCGCGCTCGTCGCCGCGCTCGCCCTCGGTCTGACCGGGTGCGGCACGGGGACGGACGCGGACGCTCCGGCCGGCGACGGCGGCGCCACCACCACCGGCGCGGCGGCGGCCAGCAGCGCCCCCGCCGACGCCCGCGCCGAACTGGGCGCCGCCGCGCAGAAGCTCAACCAGCAGAGCGTCAAGATGAAGCTCACCTCGCCGGTCATCAACGGCAGCGGCGTGATGGACCCGGCCACCAAGACCGGCGACATGACGCTGAAGATGGGCGCGGAGGGCACCTTCCGGATCCTGATGCTCGGTAACGACGTCTACCTGAAGGTCACCGGCATGCAGGGGATGCCGAAGAAGTGGATGCACATGGACGCCACCAAGCTCGGCAAGAGCGGCCAGCTCAACCTGATGCCCGACGGCGACCCGGGCGGCGCGAAGCAGATGGTCCAGAGCGTGGTGGACGTCGAGAAGACCGGCCCGGGCAGCTACTCCGGCATCCTCGACTACACCCGCACCAAGCCCGACGACAAGGCCATCCAGGCCCTCGGTGACAAGGCCAAGGCCGTCCCGTTCACCGCCAGGGTCGACGACCAGGGCCGGCTCGTCGAGTTCGCCATCGACACCCAGGTGCTGCACGAGTCGCTGGGCACCATGATCACCACGTACTCGGACTTCGGCGCCCCGGTCTCGGTGAAGAAGCCCGCCGCGAGCGACACGCAGGAGGCGCCGCAGGAGCTGATCGAGTCCATGGGCTCCTGAGCCCGACCGCAACCGGACGGGGGCGGCGCCGACCGGCGCCGCCCCCGTCCGCGCGTCGTCAACCCGCGCGTCATCAGCCCGCGCGTCGTCAGCCCGCGCGTCGTCAGCCCGCGCGTCGTCAGCCGCGCAGCGGCCGGCCCACCTCGTGCAGGTGTGCGAGCGCCTGGCGGTACGACTCGACCAGCCCCGTCTCGGCGTACGGGATGCCCTGCTCGGCGCAGTAGGCGCGGACGATCGGCCGGGCCCGGCGCAGGTTGGCCCGGGGCATGTTGGGGAACAGGTGGTGCTCGATCTGGTAGTTGAGCCCGCCCAGTGCCACGTCGACGAGCCGGCCGCCCCGCACGTTGCGGGCGGTGAGCACCTGCTTGCGCAGGAAGTCGAGGTCGTCGTCGGCGGTGGGCATCGGCATGCCCTTGTGGTTGGGGGCGAACGAGCAGCCCATGTAGAGCCCCCACAGCCCCTGGTGGACGGCGACGAAGAGCAGCGCCTTCAGCGGCGACATCACCAGCAGCAGCGCGCCGAGGTAGCCCACGGCGTGCAGGACCAGCAGCAGCGCCTCCACCCGGCGGTGCCGCATCGGGGTGCGGAACCGGCCGTCGGAGTCCCGCCCCACGATCGCCTGCACGCTCGCCACGTGCAGGGCGAACCCCTCCAGCAGCAGCATCGGGAAGAACAGCCACGCCTGCCGGCGGGCCAGCCGGCGGCCGAAGCCGCGCGTCGCGGCGGCCTGCTCGTACGTCCAGACCAGCGCGCCGGCCCCGACGTCGGGATCCTCGTCCTCGTGATTGGGGTTGGCGTGGTGCCGGTTGTGCTTGTCGACCCACCAGCCGTAGCTGAGCCCGACCGCCAGGTTGCCGGTGAGCAGGCCGATGGCCTCGCTCGGCCCCCGCCGCCGGAACATCTGCCGGTGCCCGGCGTCGTGACCGAGGAACGCGACCTGGGTGGTGGCGACGGCCAGGAAGACGGCCACCAGCAGCTGCGCCCACGAGTCGCCGACCAGGCCGACCGCCGCCCAGCCCGCCGCGAAGACGCCCAGCGTGAGCGCGATGCGGGTCACGTACCGCCCCGGACGCCGCTCCAGCAGCCCCGCCCCGCTGATCCGCCGGGACAACTGCGCGTAGTCACTGCCCCGCCGTACCGGCGGTTCCGCCACCGCTCCGAGCACCATCGCGGCTCCCGTCCTCGATCCCGGCCCGCGCCGGTCGGCGCGCCCTGCCCCCAGTCTCCGGCGAACGGTTGCGCTGAGTAACCCTGCCCACCCCCGGGTCGGGGGTAGGGCGAGCCCTACCCCCTGCGGTGCAGCACGGCAGCCTCCGGGAGCGGATCCGACCCCTGGGCGTGCCGGTCAGCCCATCCGGCCGAGGGCGGCCCGGAGCCGGGCCAGGTCGCGGCGGCGCCGCTCGTAGGTGGTGGCGAGCCCGATCAGCGCGAGCCCGCCGACGGCCAGGAAGATCCACCGGGGCAGCAGGTCCCAGCCACGGACCAGCTCGTGCAGCGCGAGCAGCGCCAGGGTCACGCCGCCCAGCAGCACCGGTGCCTTCCAGCGGCGGGTCGCCCCGGCCAGCACCGCGCCGAGCGCGGCGACGCCCAGCAGCAGCCGCCGCCACGGCTGGGGGTCCGGGGCCACCAGCACCGACACCAGGCTCGGCAGCAGGGCGGCCGCCAGCCCGGGGCCCAGCGCCAGCCAACTGGTCAGCCCGGGCCGGGTACGCAGCGCCACCACGCCCGCCGCGAGGGCCAGCGCCGCCGCCGGCACCGTGTAGGCCTCCAGCAGCGCCACGTCCCCGGCGGCCAGCAGCAGCCAGCCGCCGAGCAGCTCGCTGCCGCCGGCGATGCCCGCGAAGACCCACCGTCGGCCCGACGACTCGCCCCGGCGCAGCACCCGCAGCGCGACGGCGGCGCCCCACAGCACGCACACCGCCGCGGCGTGGCGCAGCGAGCCCACCGCGAGCAGCAGCGCGACCAGCGCCACCGCCTGGGCCGCCGCGTCCAGCGCCACCGCCACGGGACGCCCCCGGCGGGCCGGTACGGCAGCCGCGGCGGCCAGCGTGAGCACCGCGACGGCGAGCACGCTGAAGGCGGCCGTCCGTACGGGCAGCCCGCCGGCCAGCGGCGCGACGACCGCCAGGCCCGTCGCGGCGGCCACCGCGACCAGGGCCCCGGACAACCGGGCGTCGTCGCGGCGGGCGGCCACGGCGACCACCGTCGCCGCGACCACGAGCACGCCCAGGCCGGCGACCGTGCCCGCCCGGGTCGCGAGCAGCCCGAGCAGCCCGGACGCCGCCAGCACCAGCCCCACCGGCACCCCGACCGGGGCGAGCAGCGGGCGCGGCGCGGCCAGCGCGGCGGCCAGGGCCAGGGCGACCCCGCCGAGCAGCGTGACGACCGGCAGCACCGGCCACGGCACGCCGGCGGCCACCAGCAGCACGGGCAGCGCCGCCGCGGCGAACGGCACCGCGACCAGCCCGGCCCGCCACCAGGCGGCGCCCGCAGACGGGACCGCCTCCTGGACGGTGGCATCGGGCCGGACGAGCGGGGCGGTGGCATCGGGTCGCACGAACCGGCCGGCCAGCACCCCGGCCACCGCCAGGGCGGCCAGCGCCAGCCCCACCGGGAGCGCGTCCGGATCGGCGCGGACCGTGGGCGCACCGGACCAGGGCGGCACGTCGCCGTACGGGGCGACGAGTGCCGTCAACGTCACGGGTACGGCGGTGACGACCGAGACCACGAGCAGCCCGACGCCGGCCACCCGCAGGGCGACGTCGGCGCGCGCCGCACCGCCCAGCGTCGCCAGCAGCACCGCCACGGCGGCGTAGAGCGTCACGGGTTCGTCGGTCGGTACGACCACCGGCGCCAACCCGACCGCCGGGAGGGCCACGGCGACCCCGACGCAGGCGTACGCCCCCAGGTCGGGCCAGTGCCGGCGGACCGCGAACAGCCCGACGGGCAGCAGCGCGACGGCGGCCAGCGCCGCCCGCGCCTGCCACCAGGCCGGCGCGCCGGCGGCGAGCAGGGCGACGACCGCGCCGGCCGGCACCGCGAGCGGCACGACGGCCAGCGCCGTGCCGGCCATCCGGCGCTGCGCGGGCGTGCCGCGCCGGCCGGCGGCGGCCACGGCCGTCCCCGCGACCAGCACCACCGCGAGCGCCGCCCCCGCCCCCGCGGGCGCGGCGAACCCCACGACCAGTGCGTGCCCGAGCAGGACGGTCCCGGCGCCCCCCGCCGCCAGGACCGTCCAGGACCGGACGCCCGGACGGCCCACGGCGACGGCGAGCAGGCCCACCGCCGCCGCCAGGTCCAGGGCCACCACGGCGGGCCAGGGCGACGGCCAGCCGGCGGGCACCGCCAGCGCGACGGCCGCCCCGCCGATCGCGGCCAGCGCCGGCCGGGCGGGCCTCGGCAGCAACAGCGCCAGGGCGGCCACGGCCAGCGCGATCACCACCGGGAGTTGCCATCCCCGGCCGAGGTCGGGCCCGGCGTCGGCCCCCTGCCACGGCGGCAGCGACCGGCCCGCGGTGGTGCCGGCGAGCGCGACGGCCAGCAGCACGGCGAGCTGGGCCGTCACGCCGGCCACCAGCAGCGCGCCGGCGCGGGGGCCGGTCCGCCACCCGGCGGGCAGCAGCCGCACCGCGCCGGCCAGGACCACCACGACCAGCGCCGTGAGCAGCGGCGACAGGCCCAGCTCC